>JBAUYI010000422.1:0-13509 GCA_049584715.1 Xanthobacteraceae bacterium | reverse complement strand
GACCTCGATACCCTTTTCGCCGAGAACTGCTGCTTTCACGATGATTCCTCCCGTTGGCCGCGATGTGCTATCATTCCGGAAAATGTAGGGCGGGTTAGCCGAAGGCGTAACCCGCCGAGCAGAAAGGCGGGTTACGCTACGCTAATCCGCCCTACAAGACACGACGGATAAATAATGAACCAGCTCGTCCGGCCAAAAATCGGCGCAACGGCCTGCCCGCACGACTGTCCGTCGACCTGCGCGCTCGAGGTCGAGATCATCGACGGGCGCACCATCGGCCGGGTCCGCGGCGCCGAAGAAAATGATTACACCGCCGGCGTGATCTGCGCCAAGGTGGCGCGCTACGCCGAGCGCGCGCATCACCCCGACCGCTTGAAGCAGCCGCTGCGCCGCATCGGGGCGAAGAGCTCGGGCGAATTTGCTCCGATCTCGTGGGAGGACGCACTCGACTTGGTCGCCGAGCAGTTCCAGCGCGCCGAACAAAAGCACGGCTCCGAAGCGGTGTGGCCGTATTATTATGCCGGCACCATGGGCTTCGTGCAGCGCGACGGCATCAACCGGCTGCGCCACGCCAAGAAATATTCCGGCTTCTTCTCCACCATCTGCGTCAATCCGGCGTGGACCGGTTTCATCGCCGGCACCGGAAAACTCGCCGGTGCCGATCCGCGCGAGATGGCGAAATCCGACCTGGTGACGATCTGGGGCACCAATGCGGTGAACACCCAGGTCAATGTGATGACCCACGCGACGCGGGCCCGCAAGGACCGCGGCGCCAAGATCGTCGTCGTCGACATCTACATGAACTCGACCATGCAGCAGGCCGACTTGGCGGTGCTGATCCGGCCCGGCACCGACGGCGCGCTGGCCTGCGCGGTGATGCATTGCCTGTTCCGCGACGGCAAGGCGGACTGGGATTATCTGGAGCGCTTCACCGATGCGCCGCGCGAGCTTGAAGATCACGTGCGCACGCGCAATCCGGCCTGGGCATCGCAGATCACCGGCTGCCCGGTGGCGACGATCGAGGAATTCGCCCGCCTGATCGGCGAGAGGAAGCGCGCCTATTTCCGCCTCGGCTACGGCTTCTCGCGCTCGCGCAATGGCGCGACCAACATGCATGCGGCGAGCTGCATCCCGGCGGTCACCGGCGCCTGGCAACTCGAAGGCGGCGGCGCCTTCCACAATAACGGCGATATTTTTCACTTCGACAAGAGCCTGATCGAAGGCTCCGACGTGCGCGACTCGTCGATCCGCATGCTCGACCAATCGCGCATCGGCGCCATCCTCACCGGCGACCAAGACGCGCTGCAGGGTGGCGGCCCGGTGACGGCGATGCTCATTCAAAACACCAACCCGGTCTCGGTCGCGCCCGATCAGGAAGTGGTCAAGCGCGGCTTTGCGCGTGATGACTTATTTGTCTGCGTGCACGAGCAGTTCATGACCGATACGGCGAAAGTCGCCGACGTGGTGCTGCCCGCTACCATGTTCGTCGAGCACGACGACATGTATCAGGCCGGTGGCAGCCAATACATTCTGCTCGGGCCGAAGCTGATCGACCCGCCCGGCGAATGCCGCTCCAACCACGAGGTGAATTGCGCGCTGGCGCAAAAACTCGGCGCCAAGCATCCGGGTTTTGCCATGACGCCGCGCCAGTTGATCGACGGCACCTTGCAAAAATCCGGCTGGGGCACGCTTGCCGAGCTGGAAGCCAACCGCTGGATCGACTGCCAGCCGGATTTCGCCACCGCGCACTATCTCAACGGTTTTGCCTATCCGGACGGCAAATTCCGCTTCAAGCCGGACTGGCCAAAGGTGCCGTTCGGGCGCTGGCACCGCAACGTGCCTTCGCGCCCGATTCCGTCGCTGCCCGACCATTGGGACGTGATCGAGGAAGCCGATGCCGAGCATCCGTTCCGGCTCGCGACCTCGCCGGCGCGCGGCTTCCTCAATTCGACTTTTACCGAGACGCCGACCTCGCTCAACCGCGAGCAGCGGCCGACGGTGATGATCAATCCCGCCGACGCCGCGGCGCTTGGCGTCGCCGACGGCAACAAAGTCACGCTCGGCAATCGCCGCGGCCAGGTGCAATTGCACGCAAAACTGTTCGACGGCGTGCGCCGCGGCGTGCTGATCGCGGAATCGCTGTGGCCCAATTCGGCCTACGCCGACGGCCGCGGCATCAACACGCTCACAGGCGCCGATTCGATCGCGCCGTATGGCGGCGCGGCGTTCCATGACAACAAGGTGTGGCTGGGCAAGCTGCCGTAGGTCGGGCCAGGACGACTGGTCAGAAAATTCGGCGCTCGCGAGTTATGCCCTCTCCCCTTGCGGGAGAGGGCCGCGCAGGACGTTCAACAAACACAGTTGGGTGAGGAGTCGCGGCCCCAACCCCTCACCCATTCTTGCCGTTGAAACGCCGAGTAGCCCTCTCCCGCAAGGGGAGAGGGCACAACGTCGACTGCCGCGCCTACTGCTTATGCGTCACCGTCGTCGGGATGTGATTGAGCTCCTCGCAACCGGTCGCGGTCACGATCACCGTGCCGCCGATATTGACCCGGTGCGTGCCGATGCACGCATTGGGCTCGAAGGCGAACACCATGCCGGGCTGCAAGATCGCCTGACGCTGGCGTGCTGCGTTGGCGCCGGCGTAACGCACGTCGAGCTTGACCTGATCCTGATTGACCAAGGTGCGGCCGGCGAGAAAATGCGGGCCGACCGAATGCACCAGCGGCGTATAGCCCCAGCAGCCGGCCGACTTCAGCGGCTCCTCCATCGCCGTCAGCAGATCGGCAAAGGCTATGCCGGGTTTCAGGGCCTTGATGCCGGCGGCGTAAGAAGCCAGCGCGACCTGTTCGCACTTCTTGTTGGTGTCGTCGAGCGGATCGAGCGCCACCGTCATTTGCACCTGGACTTCCTGGTTGCCGCACAGCGGCATCAGCTCGGCCTGCATCAGGTCGCCGCGCTGCAGGATGCGCGGCGCCTCGCCGCTGGTGGTCCAGCGCGGCGGTCCCCATGACAGCGTGTGCGGACCCGAGTTCATGACGATCACCGGATAGCGCACGCCGATGCCGTGGCGGAGCATTTCGCGTGTGCCTTCGGCGAACACCACCTCCTCGCCGACGCCCGGCGCCGCGACCTCGGCGATGACCTTGCAGGCGGCTTCGGCGGCGCGCGCGGCGTAGCGCACCTGCGCCAATTCCTCGTCGCTCTTGACCAGCATCAGGTGGCTGAATTCTTCGGAAATATCCTGCCAGCGCGCCTTGGGCAGCGCCGCCGTGAGCTCCATCCAGAAATTGGCCGGGATGGCGCCGTAGATCTCGGTCGGCGCCTGCGAGCTCAAGCCGACGACGCCGAGGTTTCCTTCGGCGAGATGTTTTTCGCGAAACACTTCGGCGACGCCGATGCCGCTGGTCGAGACGCGATAGTCATCGACCCACAAGGTCGTGCCGCGTTCCTGCGACCAGCGCGCCCGCATCACGCGAAGATAGGCCCAGGTGATGACGACCGGATCGCCCTCGAGCGGAAAGATCACGCAGCCTTCGTTGTAATCGTCGCTGATATAGGTCTCGTACATTTCGCGCGAACGGAAGCCGGCGACCAAGAGGCCGTCAAAACCGCGCTCGCGCATGAGCTCGCGGACGTTGGCCCAGCGGCGGTCGCGCTCGGCGAGGGAGAGGGTTGGTGGTTGCATCGGGGAATTTGGCATGGCGCTACACTATCATCGCGCGGGTCCCCGACAAGGCGACTCCACGCGCTCGCTTGTAGTTGGAGTATCGACGGCTGGTCAGAGTGCGGCCTTGATCGCTTGGACGCTGAGTTGTTCGTGTTGATGATCTTGTCAAGGGTCTTTGACCGCCCATTAGCGCGTTGCCGCCCTTGACGTGACCATCAACACGAACAGAATGCTGTCCAAGCGATCAAGGCCGCTTTCTCGGCGGTACGAGGATGAACCTCATTTCAACCTATCGGCTGCTGCTCGTTGCTGCGTTGGTCTTCGCGTGCGGCGCAGCCGATTCTGCGCACGCGCAATCCTTCCCATCGCGCCCGATCACCATCGTCGTGCCCTACCCCGCCGGCGGCGTCACCGACAATCTGGTGCGTCTGCTGGCCGAGCGGATGAAAAACTCTCTCGGCCAGTCGATCGTGATTGAGAACATCGGCGGCGGCGGCGGCACGATCGGCGTCGACCGCGTGTCGCGCGCCGCACCCGACGGCTACACGCTGGTGCTCGGCAACAGCGAAACCATGGTGTTTGCGCCGGTCACCATGGCGATCTCCTATAACGCGCTGACCGATTTTGAGCCGGTGGCGCTGCTGCCGAGCTATCCGTTCCTGCTGGTGACGACCAACGACGTGCCGGCAAAAAATCTTTCGGAGCTGATCGACTGGTTCAGGACAAGCCCCGAGAAGGTGTTGCAGGGCACGGTCGGCGCCGGAACCATGCAACAGCTCTGTGGCCTCTTGTTGCAAAAAACCATCGGTACGAAATGGCAGTTCGTGCCCTATCGCGGCGGCCCGCCGGCGATGCAGGATCTGCTCGCCGGGCAGATCAACTTCATGTGCACCACGACCGGCGGCTTCCTGCCGTTGGTGCATGACGGCCGGATCAGGGGCTACGCCGTCACAGCGAGAAAGCGCATCGACGCCGCGCCGGAAATTCCCACCGCGAACGAGTCCGGACTCCCGGGCTTCTACGCCTCGGTCTGGAATGCGCTCTGGGTGCCGAAGGGCACGCCGAAGGAGGCCATCGCCAAGCTCAACGCCGCCGTGACCGCGGGTTTGGCCGATCCCGAGCTGCAAAAGCGCATGACCGAGATGGGCCTGGACAACGTGGACGGCGATCAGCACACGCCCGAGGCGCTCGGCACCCTGCGTCAGGCCGAGATCGACAAGTGGTGGCCGATCATCAAGGCCGCCGGGCTCAAGGCGGAATAGCGACGTGCTATAGTTGTTTTCGAGAGCGATCCGATGAATGTCGCGCTGGGTGTACACAACGGCAAAGAGGGAGAATAAAAAATGGACAATCCGACGGCATTTTTTGGCTGGTTCACGTTTGCCATCGTGGCCTTCCTGGTGCTCTCCACGGTCTTGGGAAGCTTTTTTACGGTCAACACCGCGCAGGTCGCAGTCATCACGCGGTTTGGCAGATTTCTTCGTGTCGCCAATCCGGGTTTGAACTGGAAGTGGCCGTTCATCGACACCGTGGCCGGCCGGATCAGCCTGCGCGTCAATCAGATTACTTTGACGATGGAGACCAAGACCAAAGACAACGTTTTCGTCACCATTCCCATTTCCGTGCAAAATCGCGTTCGTCCCGAAAAGGCCTTTGATGCTTTCTACAAGCTGTCCAATCCGGCCGAGCAGATTCAGGCTTATGTCGAGCAAGTCATCCTCGGGCATGTTCCCGGCATGACGCTGGACGAGGTGTTTGCCAGCCAATCGGGGATCGCGGCCGCCGTGAAACAGGAGCTGGATGCCGACATGGCCGGGTTCGGCTATGAAATCGTCAATGTCCTGGTCACCGACATCGTTCCCGACGCCAAGGTCAAGTCGGCCATGAACGACATCAATGCCGCGCAACGCGAACAGGTCGCGGCCAACGCCCGAGGCGAGGCCGAGAAAATTCTCGTGGTCAAGCGCGCTGAAGCGGAAGCGGAAAGCAAGGCGCTGCAAGGCCAAGGCATCGCCAATCAGAGGAAAGCCATCATCGAGGGGCTGCAGGGCTCGATCGAGCAATTTCAGAAAGTCGTCGGCGGCGTATCCACCACGGAGGTCATGCAGCTCGTCCTGGTGACGCAATATTTCGATACGATCAAATCCATCGGCGAAAGCGATAAGACCAATACGCTGTTCCTGTCGCACTCCCCCGGAGCCGTGAGGGATGTTTCGGAAGAAATCATGCGGTCGATGATCGTCGCGGATAGAGCCAAGGCCTAGATCGCGTCGAAAAGCTACGCCAAGCCGGCGCGGTGGAAACCTTCCAAATAGTGCTCGCGATCGGCGTCGTGCTGGATCGGCATCTCCTTGGCGATCCAGCCGAGCGAAATATTGGGCTGCGCGCGGCGCAGCTCCTGCAATGCGGCTTTGGCGGCGTCGGTCTGGCCGGCCATGCCTGCAGCCGCCGTCAGCACCCGGTGAGCGCCGACGAAATCAGCGCGCTGTCGGATGCCTTCGCGCGCAATGCGCATCGCCTCATCATAGTTACGCCCGACGAACTGCGCGTAGGAGGCGATGCCGCAATAAACCGCCGAAAGCGGATCGCGCGGGCTTAACAGCAATGCCCGCTGCGCGGCCGATACGGCCTCTTGCCAACGCCCGCAATAGGCCAGCGCCAAGCCATAATAACCCTGAGCCAGCGAGAAGTTCGGATTGAGCCGCAGCGCCAGCTCGAACTCGGCCAACGAATCGTCGAAGCGCCGCGCGAACAAATAAACGCCACCCAAAGCGAAATGCGCCCAAGGGTCTTCGCTATCGGCCAGGATCGCGGACGCCGCGGCGCGCTCGGCGATCGGCGCCGCAATAGCCATATCCTCCCAACCCATATGGGCGCTGAATGTATGGCTGGTGGCGAGCACGCCGAGCGCCTGGCCGTAAAGCGGGTCGATGACGGTCGCCTTCTCGAGCAGCGCCTGCGCCACGACATTGTCCTGGCGCGTCACCCGCCAGTAATGCGAGAGCGCCCGCATCACCAAGTCCCAGGCATCCATGCTGTCCGGCGCCTTGCGCCGGGCGCGGAAATTTTCCGCGGCATAGAGTTGCGGCTCGATGGCGGCGACGATGGCTTCTGTGATTTCGTCCTGCACCGCGAACACGTCGGCGAGGTCGCGGTCGTAACGCTCCGCCCAGATGTGGCTGCCGGTGGCAACGTCGTTGAGCTGCGCGGTGATGCGCACCCGATCGCCGACCTTGCGTACGCTGCCCTCGACCACATAACCGACGCCGAGTTCGTCAGCGACCTGCTTCAGATGCACCGCCTTGCCCTTATAGGTGAACGACGAATTGCGCGCGATAACGAAGAACCAGCGCAGCTTCGACAGCGCGGTAATGATGTCCTCGCTGATGCCGTCGGAAAAATACTCCTGCGCCGGATCGTCGGTCATGTTGGTGAAGGGCAGCACGGCGATGGCGGGCCGATCCGGCAACGGCAAAGCCGGGCGCGGGGGCTCGGCGACGTAATCCGGGGCGCCGGCCGGCGCGGCGTCCGCATCGACGACGCGCACCTCTCCGACGAAGCGGAAGCCCTTACGGGCGATGGTGCGGATCAGCGTCTGCGCATAGCCGCTATCGCCGACCGCCTTGCGCGCGGCGTTGATGCGGCTGGTCAAAGTCGAATCCGACACGACCCGGCCGCCCCAGATCGAGGCGAGGAGATCGTCCTTGCTGACGACGCGGTCGCGGTTCTCCACCAGGTAGACCAGGAGATCGAACACCTGCGGCTCCAGAGCGATAGGCTGCGAACCGCGGCGCAGTTCCCGCCGGTCGGTATCAAGCCTATGATCGGAAAAGAGAAATTCCACGTCGCCGCCTTGCTGCCGGCATGCAGCGCCGGCCTCACGAAATAATCAAGCCCATCTCATGGGCAAATCAAGGACCGGGCAAAGTCTTTCGGCGGTGCCCCAGGCATTGTGCTCGATCGCAAACCCCGTGATCCCAACGGATCGGAGGAGACCATGACCCACATCCAGGCACTGGACACGCGCGGCCGAGGCAATGTCATCGGGCGGATTGTCGCGTTGCTCTATGGCGTCGTGGCCTACGTCGTATTCTTCGTCACCTTTCTCTACGCCATCGGCTTCGTCGAAGATCTGGTGGTGCCAAAGACCATCGACGGCGGAACGGCGGGATCGACGGCGCAAGCGCTGATCGTCAACCTTGTGCTGATGTCGATCTTCGCCATTCAGCACAGCGTCATGGCGCGCCCGCAGTTCAAGCAATGGTGGACGAAATTCGTGCCGTCATCGGTCGAACGCGCGACCTACGTGCTGCTCGCCAGCCTGGCGCTCGCGCTTTTGATCTGGCAGTGGCAGCCGATGCCCGCGGTGGTGTGGCAGATCGCCGATCCGCGCTTCGCCATGGCGGTGACGGGCCTGTCGTTCGCCGGCTGGCTGATCGTGCTGACCAGTACGTTCCTGATCAACCACTTCGAGCTGTTCGGATTGCACCAGGTGGCGAACAATCTCACCGGCCGCCCGATGCCGGCGCCGCGCTTCCGCACGCCGCTATACTACCACTTCGTACGGCATCCGATTTATCTCGGCTTCATCATCGCGTTCTGGGCGGCGCCCACCATGACCATCGGCCATCTGCTGTTCGCCGCAGTGACCACGGCTTACATCTTTGTCGGCATCTGGCTCGAGGAGCGCGATCTGATCGACATGTTCGGCGACGAGTATCGCCGCTACCGGCAGCGCGTATCGATGCTGCTGCCGTGGCGCAAGAGTGCAAGCTCATGACCCGCGAGCGCACGCTCGGTCGCATGCGCACCGCGGAACACGATCACGGAACATCGTCGCTGATCTGCCCCATCACCGCGCGAAGCTCATGTTTGCGTCACGAGATTAAACGGGCACGCCGTACCCCCTCACCCCACCCTCTCCCCACTGGGGAGAGGGATGGGGTGAGGGGGCTCGGACCTCTCGGCTGCATGCTTACGAACTGCCCCAAACCTCACGCGCCGTCTCGACGACAAGCTTAAGCTTCGCGATCTCATCCTCCACCGTCATCGCGTTGCCGCCGATGCCGGAGGAGAAGCCGCATTGCGGCGATAGCGCGAGTTGCTCGAGCGGCGCGTGGCGGCTGGCTTCGTCGATGCGGCGCTTGAGCTCGTCCTTGGTCTCCAGGTGCGGGCTTTTGGTGGTGACGAGGCCGAGCACGGCGATCTTGCCCTTGGGCAGGAACCGCAGCGGCTCGAAACCGCCGGCGCGCGCCGAGTCGTATTCCAGGAAATAGCCGTCGACGCCGATGGCGTTGAACAACAGCTCGGCGATCGGCTCATAGCCGCCGTCGGCGATCCAGGCGCCGGCAAAATTGCCGCGGCACAGATGCATGCACACCGTCATGTTGCCGGGCTTGCCGGCGATCGCAGCGTTGAGCAGTTTTGCGTAAGTCTTCGGCAGTGTCGCCGGGTCCTCGCCGATATTGGCGACCTGGCGGCGCATTTCCGGGTCGCACAGATAGGCGAGATTGACCTCGTCGATCTGCAGATAGCGGCAGCCCGCGTCGGCGAGATCCCGGATTTCGTCGCGATAGACTTGCGCCAGATCCTCGTAGAACGCATCCATCTCCGGATAGGCATTCGCATCGATCGCCTCGCGGCCGCCGCGGAAATGCACGATGGTCGGCGACGGAATGGTGATTTTCGGCATCGCCTTGGCGACCGATTTGAGGAACTTGAAATCGTCGACGAAAATGCCCGTAGGACGCGACAGCTTGCCTGCGACCTGCAGCGACGGTGGCGCGTGATCGCGGGTGCCGGCGGCAGAATGAAACCGCACCGTGAGTTTCGACGCCATCGGCTTGACGTTGCCGATCTTGAGCAGGAAATCGCGCTGCCAGGAAAAGCGATTGTATTCGCCGTCGGTGACGAGCTTCAGCCCGATGTCCTCCTGCAGGCGCACTACGCCGCGGATCGCGTCGTGCTGGATGCGGGTCAGCTCGGCCGGCGGCATCTCGCCCTTCTCCGCCGCCGTCCGCGCCGCGATCAGCGCGTCAGGCCGGATCAGGCTGCCGACATGGTCGGCGCGGAAAGGCGGTTTGGTACGCTCGGGCATGGCTCACTTCTCATCGTCGTTCCCGCGAAAGCGGGAACCCATAGCCATCGTCCGAGACAATTCTGCCCGATCCGTGATTATGGGTCCCCGCTTTCGCGGGGACGACAGTTCCACCCCTCATGCCATCGGTGTAAAAGGATGGCAACGTTTGCATGAGGTTTGCCAATGGCGACTGAAGCTTCGGCTCCGCAGGCTTTGGGCTATGTCGGCGTGCGCGCCAAGAATTTGGCCGATTGGGCGAGCTACGGCTCGGGCCTGCTCGGCCTGCAGCGCATCGACAAATCGCGCTCGACGCTGGCGTTCCGCATGGACGACCGCAAGCAGCGCATCATCGTTGCTGCCGACGGCGGCGAGGGCATCGGCTTTTTCGGCTGGGAGGTCGCCGACGCCGTGGCGCTCGACGCCATCGCGGCACATCTGGAGAGGAACGAGATCAGGGTTGCGCGCGGCGCCCGCGCGCTGGCCGACGAGCGCCACGTGCGCGACCTGATCGTGTTCAACGATCCACTCGGCAACCGGCTGGAGCTGTTTCACGGCGCCGAGACCACGGCCGAGCCCTTCAATCCCGGCCGTTCGATCTCGGGTTTTCGTACCGGACCGCTCGGCCTGGGCCATGTCGTGCTCAATGTCGACACAGCCGAAACCATCGATAAGCTGATGGCTTTCTATCGTGGCGTGCTCGGCTTCCGGCTGACCGATTATTACGACCATCCGTTCGTGGCGCGCTTCCTGCACCTCAATCCGCGCCATCACAGCCTCGCCTTCATCCAGACCGGCAAGAACGCGGTCCATCACATCATGATGGAGCTGTTCAGCTTCGACGACGTCGGCCAGGGCTACGATCTGGCGCTGGGCGAAGAAGGCCGCGTCGGCGTCACGCTCGGCCGCCACACCAGCGATTTCATCACCTCGTTCTACTCGTGGACACCGTCAGCCTTCATGGTCGAATACGGCTGGGGCGCGCGCTCGATCGACGTCGCGACCTGGCAGGCGTCCGAGCGCAAGGAAGGCCCGAGCATGTGGGGCCATGACCGGGTCTGGCTGTCGAAGGAAGACAACGCCAAGGCCCGCGCGCTGCGGCTCAAGAACGCCGCCGACGGCTTTCGCCGCCCGGTGCAGGTGATGGACGGCAATCACCAGGTCATGTCCGGCGTCTGTCCGTGGTGGGACAGCGTGAAAGCGCGTAGCGCGGCACAATAAATCGATCAACGATCCGGCGGCTTCGCGGCGCGGCCTGGCAGCAGTGCGCCACTCGCCGCTCCCGCCAAAGCCAGCGCCGCGCAGGACAGCATGACAACCCGGATACTGTGCGCCAGCGATTCCTTGATGATGCCCGCAGCGACGTCGCGATCGTCGCCTTGAACCGCGGCCAACGTCGGCGCGGTGACGAATTGCCCGTGGGCGCTCTCGATCGCCTGCCTGACCTCGCCGGACACTGGCCTGGTTTTGATGCTCTCATCCAACGCACGATCGTATAACCCAAGCGCCAAGACACCGAAGATGGCGACGGCCAGCAGGTTCGCCACCGAGGCAACGGCGTTGTTGATTCCGGCGGCAACGCCGGTCTCGTGGTCGGGCACCGCGCTGATCACAACGGTGGTGAGCGGCGCGACGCTGATCACCATGCCAAGTGCCAGGATCGATATGGGAACAAGAAAAGCGACGTACGATCCGCCGCCGACGGGCCACGCCATCAGCCCGAAGCCGAGCGCGGCGATGGCGGGACCGATGACCAAAGGCCCCCGCGCCCCGTAGCGGTCGACTAAACCGCCTGCCCAGCGCGACAGCGCGCCCATGATCAATGTGAACGGCAGGAAAGCCGTACCGGCAAGCAAGGCAGAATATCCGCCCACCTGGATGAGCGCGAAAGGCAGGAAGAAGAATGCGCCGCCAAGCGCTGCGTAAAGCAGCAGCGTCAAGACATTGACGGCGCTGAAGGCGCGCGAGCGAAACAGCCGAAGCGGCAACATCGGCGCGTGGCTGCGTGCCTCCTCCGCAACAAAAGCGGCCAGCAGCAAGCCTCCGATCAGCAGAGCGCCCACGACGACGGCATTGCTCCAGCCGGAGATCGGCGCGGAGATCAAACCAAAGGCCACGCTGCCGAGCCCGGCCAGCGCCAGCAGCGAGCCCCGCCAATCCAGGCCGCCTTTGGCGTCGACGTCGTGGCTTTCGGGGACCTTGCGTATCGCGATCCATAGGGTCGGGAGCGCGAGCAGCGGGTTGATCAGGAAAATCCAGCGCCACGTCACGTGGTCGACGATCCAGCCGCCCAGCAGCGGGCCGACGGCGGCGGCTATGGCGGAAAAACCGGCCCAGGTGCCGATCGCCTTGCCGCGCTCGGCGTCGTCGAAGGTCGCGCCGATGATGGCGAGCGAGCACGGGATCAACAGCGCGGCGCCGACACCCTGAATGGCACGCGCCAGGATCAATTGCGCGATGCTCGGCGACAAGCCGCACCAGATCGACGCGGCGGCAAAGATCGCGATGCCGAGGACGAAGATGCGGCGGCGGCCGAACAGGTCGCCCGCCGCGCCGCCGGTCAAGACAAACGCCGACAGGCACAGCGTGTAGGCATTGACCAGCCATTGGATCACCGCAACCGAGGTTGCGAGATCGGTCTCGATCGCCGGCAGCGCGACGTTGACAACGGATTCGTCGATAAAGGCGATGCTCGAGGCGAGGATCGTCGCCGCCAGGACCCACGGCTTGGCGTTGGCCGCACAATATCCCGCCGCGGCGGTGGCGCGGATCGCGGCTTCGTCGCAGGGTTGCGCTCTGGAGTTGATCATCGGCTCAAGGCCAGCTCTTGGCGTTGCCGGACGGCGCGGCGCCCCTCTATCGCAAGCCAGTATGGCCGTATTATACGCATCTCCATGATCACCACGAACGTCCACACCCGCAAGATCGCCGAGTTCGTTTCGGGCCTGACCTACGAGCAAATCCCAAGCGAAGTCCGCGAGCGGATCAAGCTTCTCATTCTCGATTCGCTCGGCTGCGCGGTCTACGGTGCCAATCTCGAATGGTGCCGCATCCTGCGCGGCACGCTCGAAGCGCTCGATGCAACGCGCACGACCTCGATCTGGGGCACCGATCGCAAACTCTCTTCGCCGCATGCGGCGTTGCTCAACGGCACCCAGGTGCAAGGATTTGAGCTCGACGACGTGCACCGCAAGGCCGTGCTGCACGTCGGCGCCGTGACGCTGCCCGCGCTGCTTGCAGTCGCCGAGAGCCATGCGCAACTGTCCGGCCGCGATCTCCTCACCTCAGCCGTCGCCGGCTACGAGATCGGTCCGCGCGTCGGCTTGTGCATGGGCCAGGAGCATATCGGCCAGGGCTGGCATTCCGGCGCCACGGTCGGGATTTTCTCGGCCGCCGCCGGCGCGGCGCGGGGGCTCAAGCTCGATGTCGAAAAAACCGTGCACGCGCTCGGCATTGCCGGCACCCAATCGTCCGGCCTGATGGCGGCGCAATACGGCGCCATGGTCAAGCGCATGCATGCCGGCCGCGCCGCGCAGAGCGGGCTTTATGGCGCGCTCTTGGCGAAGGACGGTTTTACCGGCATCGTCGACGTGTTCGAGGCGCCCTATGGCGGCTTCTGCACCACGTTCTCGCGTTCGGACGACCGCTTCAACCACGAAGAGCTGAGCTCAGGCCTCGGCGAGCGCTTCGAGACGCTGGGCATTTCGCTGAAGTTCTATTCCTGCGTCGGCAGTAACCACACCACGCTCGACGCCATCCGCGA
>JBAUYI010000421.1:0-3476 GCA_049584715.1 Xanthobacteraceae bacterium | reverse complement strand
ATGCCGATCGTCTATCTCGGCTCGAAAACCGGCCGCGACGGCATCCACGGCGCCAGCATGGCGTCGGCCGAATTCGGCGCCGACGCCGAGGAAAAACGCCCGACCGTGCAGGTCGGCGATCCGTTCTCGGAAAAGCTTCTGCTCGAAGCCTGCATCGAGATCATGGCCAAGGGCTGCGTCATCGCCATCCAGGACATGGGCGCGGCCGGGCTGACCTGCTCCGCGGTCGAGATGGGCGCCAAAGGCGATCTCGGCGTCACGCTGAACCTCGACAAAGTGCCGTGCCGCGAGACCGGCATGAGCGCCTACGAGATGATGCTGTCGGAGAGCCAGGAGCGCATGCTCATGGTGCTCAAGCCGGAGAAGGAACAGGAAGCCGAGGCGATCTTCCGCAAGTGGGGCCTCGACTTCGCCGTGGTCGGCGAAACCACGCCGACGAAACGCTTCATCGTCAAACATGGCGGCGCGGTCATGGCCGACCTGCCGATCAAGGAGCTCGGCGACGAGGCGCCGCTCTATGATCGGCCTTTTGCCGAAACCGAGAAACGAAAAATCGTGCAGGCGGCGGACGTGGTGCCGCCGATGCCGATCGCCGCCGCGCTGGAAAAGCTGATCGGCTCGCCGGACCTGTGTTCGCGGCGCTGGGTGTGGGAACAGTACGACCACGTCATCATCGGCAACACGGTGCAGCGGCCGGGCGGCGACGCCGCCGTGGTGCGCATCAACGACGGCCCGAAAGCGCTGGCGCTCACCTCCGACGTGACGCCGCGCTATTGCGAGGCTGATCCGTTCGAGGGCGGCAAGCAGGCGGTGGCGGAAGCTTGGCGTAATCTCTCCGCCGTCGGCGCCAAGCCATTGGCGCTCACCGACAATCTCAATTTCGGCAATCCGGAACGGCCGGAGATCATGGGCCAGCTGGTCGGCTGCATTCGCGGCATCGGCGAGGCCGCGCGCGCGCTCGATTTCCCGATCGTGTCGGGCAACGTCTCGCTCTACAACGAGACCAACGGGCGGGCGATCCTGCCGACGCCGACCATCGGTGGCGTCGGCGTGCTCGACGACTTCACCACATCGATGACGCTCCGCTTCAAAGCCGAGGGCGAGGCCATTCTGCTGATCGGCGAAACCCAAGGCTGGCTCGGCCAGTCGGTCTATTTGCGGGACGTCTGCGGCCGCGAGGAGGGTGCACCGCCGCCGGTTGATCTCGCCGCGGAGAAGCGCCATGGCGATTTTGTCAGGAGCCTGATCCGCGACGGTCTCGTCACCGCCGCGCACGACATTTCCGATGGCGGCCTTCTGGTCGCGCTTGCCGAAATGGCGATGGCGTCCGGAATCGGCGCGGTGCTCGAAGGCTCTTCGGCGCTTCCCGCCCACGCGTTCTGGTTCGGCGAAGACCAGGGCCGTTACGTCCTCACCGGCAAGAACGCCGATCTCATCGCCGAGCGCGCCAAAGCAGCCGGCGTGCCGGTGACGCGGCTCGGCGCGACCGGCGGCAAGGCTTTGGCGGTTGCCGGCGAACGGCCGATTGCCGTTGCGCAGCTCAAAGAGTCGTTCGAGAACTGGCTGCCGGCCTATATGGCGGGTCAGCCGACCTAGGACGCGGATCGGTCAATTGCGGGATCAACGCAGCAACGATCCTCAAAGTTCGCAGCCGGTGTCACTGCGGTGGCCATGACGAAAGGGTTCCGCCGACGATCGGGCCCGAGAAATAATTGGTCCCATCGCTGAATGCGGCGGTGTTAGCGCTCAAAAAATCAACTCCAGAAGCGCTGGCGGATCCTGCGGGAGCGGTCTGGGTTACGTGGGAGAGATAAACATTCGTATTTCCAAGCAGGTAAACACCATAGGTGTCCCGATTCAAAGTCACGTTTTTCAGAAACACGGTGCTTATCGCGCTGGGACTCGATCCACCTAAATAAACCGGTATGCTCGTGTTGCCGACGTTGTCGATGTAGCTGTTTGAGATCGACAGATTAAGTGCCGCGTAGAAGGCGCCGGCATAAACGCTGGCGCCGTCGAGCGCGACGTTGTCCAGGACGCCGGTGATGGTCGCCCCCGACGCATTCGCGTTGAGAGAGATGCCCACGCCGGGGCCCCGGACGATCGTATTTGAAATCAGGAGCGACATCGCAGCCGCCGAGTAGACTATGATTTCGTTACTATTGAAGTTGCCGACCACGCTGTCGGTGATTTCCAGTCGGCCACCGGAGTTGAAAAGGACGCCGATGCCGCCGGGGACGTTGAACCCATCGAGCCGTACGCCGCGGATCCTGATCGTGTCGCCGGCGCCGGCATTGATGGTGATTGCCGTCGGGTTACCTGGTCCGGTGGCTGGCGGCGCTACGTAGGCCCGACCTTTGCCCTCGATGGTGATGGCGTGGCTGATGGTGAACGCGCCGTAGTCGGCCGGATCAAGCGCATCGACCTCACCCCCCACGGCGGTCGCGTTCACTGCGGCCTGAAAATGCTGGCAGGGTTGGGTGATGGTGCACGGATTGCTGTCGCTGCCTGTTCCGGAGACGAAGGTTTGCATCAATTGCGCCTGCGCCGGCGCGGCCGGCGACAAGCAAACCAGGGTGAGCAGCAAAGCGATCTTGCACATGATAGAAGCCCCCGCCGGAAAATGATGCACGGAATCAGTGTGTCCGTGGGAGAGACTATATCAGAGCGAGCGGCCTGGAGGCGGATGGGTGAGCGCGGCTTATGCTTGTGCCCGTTCCCGGTTCGCCGCTATCTGCCCGCCGCCGCGCTCAACGCGCTGTAACAGCCCGGCGACAGGCTCGATGCGTTTGCGGCCAGGCAGCTGATGATACGGCCGCCGCCGAACGGCACGCCGGCACAGAGCGACCGCACTTCGACGCCGCAAATTTGCACGACCGCCAGCGCCTCGCGCGGGCGCAGCATCGGCATCGGTCCGATGGGCGCGACCGCGGGCGCAGCCGCTGCCGCCGGTGCTCCGGATGGTGCCGCCGCAGGCGCGCCGCCGCCGATCGCGGCTACGGCGCTGCGGCATGCTGCCGAGAGTTGGGCCTCGTCGCCCTTGAGGCATTGCAACGCTTCGGCGCCGCCGGGCTGCACGCCCGAGCAATGGGACATGAAATCGGACCGGCACGCGGCGCGGATGGCGGCTTTCTGCTGCGCCGTTGGCGACGCCGTCGCGGCCGGCGGCGGAGCGTTGGCGCGTACCGGCTCTGGAGCCTTTGCCTCTGTAGGCTTTTTGGCCGGTGCCGCCTCGCGCGCCGGCTCAGCGGGTGCCGTGGCGGCGGCCGGCGGCGCGGCCGGAAGCGATTGCACCGCAGCTTGGCAATTAGGTGAGAGATCGGCCGCATTGGCCTTCAGGCATTGCAGAATTTCGGGATTGTTCGGCGCGATCCAGGAACAATGCGCCACGAAATCGTTGAGCGTGCAGGCCTGCTGCACGCTCTTGAGCCCTTCGTTCTGGGCTTCGGCTGGGGCGACCTGAATCCCCGGTGGCG
>JBAUYI010000420.1:0-4983 GCA_049584715.1 Xanthobacteraceae bacterium | reverse complement strand
CTTCCATCTCCACGCGCATCTTGTCGGCGTTGGTGATGAAGTACGGCGAGATATAGCCGCGGTCGAACTGCATGCCCTCGACCACGTCGAGCTCGGTCTCGAGGCTCTTGGCCTCTTCGACCGTGATGACGCCTTCGTTGCCGACCTTTTCCATGGCCTTGGCCAGGTAGTCGCCGATCTCCTTGTCGCCGTTGGCGGACATGGTGCCGACCTGGGCGATTTCGGCGTTCGAAGTGACCTTCTTGGAGTTCTTCTTGAGCTCCTCGACGACGGTCTCGACCGCGAGATCGATGCCGCGCTTGAGGTCCATCGGGTTCATGCCGGCGGCAACCGCCTTGGACCCTTCCTTGACGATCGCAGCCGAGAGTACGGTCGCGGTCGTGGTGCCGTCACCGGCGATGTCGGAGGTCTTTGAAGCAACCTCGCGTACCATCTGGGCGCCCATGTTCTCGAACTTGTCTTCGAGCTCGATTTCCTTGGCGACCGTGACGCCGTCCTTGGTGATGCGGGGCGCGCCGAACGACTTATCGAGCACGACGTTGCGGCCCTTCGGGCCCAACGTCACCCTCACCGCATTGGCGAGGATGTCGACGCCGCGCAACATCTTGTCGCGCGCATCGACTGAGAATCTGACTTCCTTGGCAGACATTTCAATTCACTCCGTTTGATTGGTTTGTTTCTCGGCTCGTCATCACCGGGCTTGACCCGGTGATCCATCTTTCTTCTTCGCGAAGGCAAGATGGATGGCCGGGTCAGGCCCGGCCATGACGAACAACAAAGGGTTACGCGGCCTTCTTCTTGGCGACCGGCTCGTCGAGCACGCCCATGATGTCGGACTCCTTCATGATCAGGAGATCCTGGCCGTCGATCTTGACCTCGGTGCCCGACCATTTGCCGAACAGCACGCGGTCGCCGACCTTCAGGTCGATGGGGATGAGCTTGCCGGCTTCGTCGCGGCCACCAGGGCCGACGGCGGTGATTTCGCCCTGGGAGGGTTTCTCCTTGGCGGTGTCCGGGATGATGATGCCGCCGGCGGTCTTCTCTTCGGCATCCAGGCGCCTGACGACGACGCGGTCGTGAAGCGGACGAAACTTCATGGTGTCCTCCTAAGTTATTGAAACAACGCGGTTTGTGGTTGGAGCGGTCATCCGCGGAAAGCCGCAAACGACCGCCTGATGGCGAGCACTTTCATGCCCCTGGCAACGACATGGGGCGCGAATTTTTGCCCACAAGAGGTCCCTGAAAATTTTTTAGCACTCGCCGCCAGCGATTGCCAACAACTCTTTGCAAAAGGTTAACGGCGCCGGTTCCCTAGCAATTACAAAAATATAGATCGGCCGGACGAGGAAACTTCTCGGCCGCAAGTTCCGTTGCTATCGCGTCAGGACAAAGCGGAGCCAAGCTGTTAGCACAGAGACAAGGATGCTGCTAGTGCCTTGATAATAAACAACTTATTTAAACTTGAGGCTTGTAATGGAGCGGCGAGTCTCGAAACATTCCCGTGACGGGGATTGGAGGGCACCATGGTGTCGAAAGGGGCTTCAGTTTCGCAACAAGGTCGCGTTTCCGACGATTTTCGCCGGCAGCTCCAGGGCTACGGCCTGACCACCGCCAACATCCTGTACCGGCGGCCGGACCATCCCTGGCTCCTGCAAACCTATGTCTGGCAGGACTACGATCTCTGCCCGAACTTCCCGGCGCTGAACAAATTCCTCAATTTCTGGCTGGAAAAACTCGAGGGCCCGCTGCATTCGGTGACGGTGGCGCACGCGCGGCTGATCAAGCCGGCGGAAATTCGCGCCATCGACGGCGAATTCAGGCTGCATTAGCGGAAGACGGACGACGGACGACAGAGGGCGGATCGCGGCGTCCCGGTTTGGCGCTTTTCCGTCGTCTGTTGTCCGTCGTCAGTCCTCCGTCGTACACATCCCGCATGCGCACCGGCCCCCGTCACCCGCGGCTTGGCAGAGCGGCCTTTCGGCTGACGCTGCCGCTGCTCGAAGGCTTTTGCGCCCGCCGCGGGATTTTTCGCGCCAATAGCGCGTTTGCGGCGGAGCGCTTCAAAGCGCTGCGGGCAAAACTCGACCGCGGCGAGACCCTCTATCTCGGGGGCATCTGCGCTTCGGGGACGCACAATTCCGGCGTGGCGCTGATCGAGGTGACGCGCGAGCGCGGCCCGAAGCTGATCTGCAACAACGAAGAAGAGCGCTTTTCCGGCGAACGGCACACCACCAAATTCCCCGATCAGTCGATCGACGAGCTGATCGCGATGCTGCGGCGCTCAGGCCTTGGGCCCGAGCGCATCGACGCCTGGTTCTCCGCCTGGGACAGCGCCGCGTTCGTCGCCATGATCGCGCGCACGGTGGTGGAAGAAGCGCCGGCAAGTTTTGGCCTGTTGCGCACCACCGAGTTGCCGGCGCTGAGCATGCGCGCCATCGACGGCGGCATGCGCATGGCGCGCCGGCTGGGCCGCCGCCTCGGCTGCGCGGCGCCCGTGATCGCCACGGCGCATCACGACAATCACGCCTGGTTCTCGTTTGCGGTGTCGCCGTTCGCCAAGAGCGAACGCCCGGTGATGGTCGCGGCCATCGACGGATTCGGCGATCGCGGCGCGATCACGCTTTATGTCTGCAACGGCGGCGTGATGCGCGAGCTGTTCTGCAACGACAGCATGTTCGACTCGCTCGGCGTCTTCTATGCGGTCATCTCCTCGACCCAAGGCGGCTGGACGCTGCTCTCCAGCGAGGGCCGCTACATGGGCGCGGCGGCCTGGGGCAATTACGACCGCAAGACCAATCCGTTCTATGCGCCGCTGCGCGCGATCCTGCAGCTGGCGCCCGACGGCCGAGTGCACGTCAATCGCGACTTGGCGAATTGGCCGCGCGATTTTGCAAAACCTTACACCAAGGAATTGATCCGCATCCTGGGCGAGCCGATTGCGCTCAAGAACATGTGGAATCCGGACGCGATGCTCCGCGTCGAGGACATCCGGCACAAGGAGGACACCCAGGAACGGCTCGACAAGGCCGCCGCCACCCAGATGGTGTTCGAGGATGCGCTGATTCACATCGTCGACCATCTGATCCGCTTAACCGGCAGCGACCAATTGGTGCTGACCGGCGGCACCGCGCTCAACGCTGTCGCCAGCATGCGGCTACTCGAGCATTTCGACGAGACTTATTACCAGCGCCAGTTCGGCCGCCGCGCGCGCTTGCATCTATGGGTGCCGCCGACGCCGAATGACGCCGGCGTGGCCATGGGCGCGGCCTTCATGGGGGCCTATCTTGCCGGCGCGGGCGTCGGCGAACCGCTCGACCACGCGTTCTATTGCGGCGCGGCGCCGAGCGATGCCGCGATCCGCGACGCCTTCGCCTCAGCGCCCGATGTGGCCTGGACCCCGATCGGCAATGTGACCAGCGCCGCGGGCCGCGAGGCGATCGCCGATCTCATGGCTTACATGACGGCGCAGGACGGCATCATCGCACTCTACCAAGGTGCGGCCGAAACCGGGCCGCGCGCGCTCGGGCATCGCTCCATTCTCGCCAATCCGCGCAATCCGCGCACGCGTGAGTTTTTGAATGCCCGGGTCAAATACCGCGAAGCGATCCGCCCGCTGGCGCCGATGATGACGCGCGAGGCGGCGTTGAAGTGGTTCGAGCTGTCGGACGGCGCCGCCGACGCCGACTACAACGGCTACAACTACATGGTCCTGACCGCGCAGGCGAAGCCGGACGCTCAGGCGCGCATTCCCGCCGTGATCCACGCCGACGGTACCGGCCGCCTGCAGATCGTGCGCGAACAGACCGATCCCCTGACGCACGCTTATCTCAAGGCGCTCGGCCGCCGGAACGGCGAAGAGGTCGCGGTCAACACCTCGTTCAACGTTGCCGGCCCGATCGCGCAAACCCCGGCGCAAGCCGTCGAGACGCTGCGGCGCTCGAAAGGCATGGATGCGGTGGTGATGATCGCGGAGGAGGGCGCGGCGTACGCGATGTGGCGGCCGGGACAGGGCGAGGACGGCGGCGATCGTTTTGAGCGCTGGTACGCCGAATGGAAAGCGCTCGGCGTCGCGCCGGCGCCGCTGCCTTCGTAGCCTGGATTGAGCGCAGCGAAATCCAGGAGTCAGAACCCCGGATTTCGCTGCGCTCAATCCGGGCTACGGCGTCAGCACCCCAACAATCGCCCCCAGCAGACACGTCGTCAGCGTCCCCGACACGATCGACTTCAAGCCCAGCGACACCACCTCGTCGCGCTTCTCCGGGCACATGGTGGAGAGCCCCGCAATCATGATGCCGAGCGAGCCGAAATTGGCGAAGCCGCACATGGCGTAGAGCATGATCAGGCGCGAGCGAGGATCCAGCGCATCGGCCGGCAGCGCCGCGAGCTGCAGATAGGCGACGAGCTCATTCAAGATGGTCTTGATTCCCATCAGGCCGCCCGCGGTCACCGCTTGCGTCCACGGAATGCCCATCAGCCAGCACACCGGCGCCATCACCCAGCCGAGCGTGCGCTGCAAGGTGACCGGCGCGCCGAACAGATCCGGCAACAGCCCGAGCACGGCGTTGGCGAGATACACCAGCGCGATGAACACGATCAGCATGGCGACGATGTTGAGCAAAAGCTCGAGCCCCGCGCCGGTGCCTTTGACGATGGCGTCCATGGTGCTCGATGCGACCTGCTCGACCTCTCCCAGCGCGCCGCCGGTGTGCCGCTCGTCCGGATCGGGCACCATGATGAAACTGATCAGGATCGCCGCCGGCGCGCCGAGCACCGAGCAGACCACGATATGGCCGGCGGCATCGGGGATGGCGTTGGCGAGGATGGTGGCATAGAGCACGAATACCGTGCCGGCTATTCCGGCCATGCCGCCGGTCATCACCACAAACATTTCCGCGCGCGACAGCTTTGCCAGATACGGCCGGATGAACAGCGGCGCCTCGACCTGGCCGACGAAAATATTGGCCGCCGTCGACAACCCCACCG
>JBAUYI010000419.1:0-3915 GCA_049584715.1 Xanthobacteraceae bacterium | reverse complement strand
ACTGGCGGGAGCGACGGGACTCGAACCCGCGACCTTCGGCGTGACAGGCCGACGCTCTAACCAACTGAGCTACGCCCCCGCGGGCGCGGTCGGCAGTTAAGGCCCGCCTTCGCCCAAGTCAAGGTTTTGGCCGAAAATCGGCCTTTTCCGCCGGTCTTATTGCGGTCACAGAGCGCCCGCAGATAGCCCCGGAAGCGCGAAAACATCGGTGAAACCGGCAAAACAAGCGTGGTCAGCCGCAGCCGAATCGTCTAACTGCTTCGCAGTGAGCGGCGCTTTTCGCGCGCTACCGTTCATCGAGGAGGACCTAATGGCAGCCAAGACAACATCCACGACCGTGACATTGAAGCACCTGGCGGCGAGCCTTGCGGAGGATAACGAACTGTCGAAAAAGCAGGCTGAGGCCATCCTTGGCGGCCTGGTCGGCAATATCGTCAAGCACCTCAAGAAGGGCGAGCGCATCCGCATCGGCGGGCTCGGCATCTTGCAGGTGCGCAAGCGCGCCGCGCGCATGGGTCGCAATCCGGCCACCGGCGAAGCCATCCAGATCAAGGCCAGCAAGAAGGTCGCCTTCCGCGCCTCCAAGGAACTCAAGGAAGCGATCTGACAATCAGGTTCCATCGGTAGCGGACCCGGCAACGGGTCCCGCAGCATTCGCCGCCCGTCTGCTCGCTGCCATGCCAACAGCGCGCAGGCGGGCGGTGTCATGTTTGCAGCTTGAGCTTGCTAGTCTTGCTGCGGCGCCGCAGCGGTGGGCTTGCGCGTCACCGCACCGAGGCGATAAATCGTGCCATCGTGGGTTTGCATGGGCGGTTAGCTCAGTTGGTAGAGCGTCTGCTTTACACGCAGAATGTCGGCGGTTCGAGTCCGTCACCGCCCACCAAGCTTCGCCAGCCCAGCGAGCGACTTTTGCCTTATTCTATGCGCATTCCACACGCTTGCCCCGCATGTAGCAAATCGGCCTCAGGGGCCCAAAAAAGATTTTCCGCCACTACCCGCGCACTGACGCCGGTCGGAAAATTGTGAGATAGTTTTGCGACAACAAGCATGGGCCGGATGCCCTCAGGGGGTAGTATGCTACGCATAACGGTTGTGACGATCGCTGCACTGCTTGTCGCCGGGCCGGCAGCACTTGCGCAATTACCGCCGCAGCCGCCGCCGGTGAAAAATTCCATCCAGCAAGGCACCGATCAGGAACGCGCCGCCTGCCATCCGGACGTGATCCGCTATTGCAAACAGTTTATCCACGACGATGGCCAGGACGACGTGTTCGGCATCCTCGGCTGCCTGCAGACCAATCGCGGCAAGATCAGCAGCTCTTGTCAGCAAGTGCTGGCCAGCCACGGCCAGTGACGAACGGGCCGCGCGCTACGAAGCAGCCCTAAGCGACGATCTCTTCGCTCGTCTCGGCAGCGCTCGCGCGCTCTTCCATGTGCGCGACATGCTCGGCCAGGCGCACCCAGGACTGCGCCAAGGTCAGCCACAGCGCCTTGTCGCTTTCGGCGTCGGCCAACCGCGCCATCGCCACGCATTCTTCCGCACACTTGCGGTGATCCGTTGTCCCCATGACATGACACCCGACCTGACTGACACAACGCTGCGCCGATTATGACAGGGCGACTGCGGCACGGACGGGATCGTCGGATGGCTAAAACTTGACGCATAGGGAACCTGCGTCGGGCGAAGAACGAGCTCCGCCGGAGCTTGAGCGCTCGGCACCGACACGTCCGGAAGCCGGCTCATTGATTCGGCGTGCCCGGCCTCTCACGCCAGCGGTCGATCGGCGTTGAAAAAGCCCGACGGAATGCCCTCTCTGCAGCATTGCGCCATCAACATGATGCCATCCGTGTCTTTGCGGGAAAATCTGCCAAATTCAACCATCAGCGATCTGATTCTTGAGAAATTATTGCCTGATATATGCAAAATTATCTTAGCTGCACTGCACCATTTCCATTTTGCGACGCAGCAGGCGCTCCCTATATCTAACTGCGATTCAACGACAAATGAGGAAACGATCCCAAAATGCTTTTGTCGGCAATCCACTTCCTCCACGCCTGGAAGCGCTACGGCGCTGCGGTGAGGGAACTTTCGAGCCTCAACGACCGCGAACTGGCCGATATCGGCATCACCCGTTCGGACATCCCGCGGCTCGCCTGGGAGCATGCGAAAGCTTAAAGCGACCGGACTTCACGTCCCAAACCAGCGCCCGCCTCGTGCGGGCGCTGGCTTTTTATAGAGCCGGTTCCATGCCCTTGGCCTTGATGATCGGGCCAGCGTGCGGCCCGGCTAGAAATTTGACCAGCGCGCTTGCTCCGTCCCTTGCCCCATCCTTGGCCGCGGTGCCGACGCCGGCCGCATAGACCGTGAAATTCTGGATGTCCGTCGGCAGCGGACCGACCAGCACGACGCCCTTTACGGGCAGGATCTCGCTGATCTGATGAATGCCGATCTCGGCCTCGCCTTCGGCGATGTGATCGGCGACCGCGCCGCCATGGATCAATTTCGCCTTGGCATTGACGGCGGCCGCGATGCCGAGCCGCTCGAGCAATTTGCCGAGATAGATGCCGCTCGAGCCGCCGGCCGCCGGATCGATATAGGCCACCGATTTTGCCGCCAGCAGCGTCCGCCTGAAGGCATCGACCGAACTGACGTCGGGCAACGGCGCGCCGGCTTTGACCACGACCCCGACGCCGGTCTTGGCCAGATCGGCGCGACTGCCGGCTACCACCTTGCCTTCTTTAATCAGGCCGTCGATCGCATCGGGCGTCAGCACGGCGACGTCGAATTCCTCCTCGCCGCTTTTGATCAGCTGCAAATGCTGGCCGACGGTCCGATAGGTCAGGTCGAGTTTGTTGCCGCTCGCTCTCTCATATTGCTCAGCGAGTGCGTTGAGCACCTGCTTGAAGGCGCCGCCGCTGATCACTTTGATGTCAGCCGCTTTAACGGATTCAGACATGGCAGCAAACATAGTCAGCCGCGGCGTCGCCGGAAAGGTGGCGTTGGCGGCTGCGGCCCAAGCGTGCTAACCCGCGGCCATGCCGGTTCTTCCACTCATGGATGCTGCAGCGTTGTTGCCGGCGCGCGGCGCGCTGATCGGTCTCGATCTCGGCACCAAAACCATCGGCGTCGCGTCGAGCGACCCGGATCGGCGTCTGGCGACGCCGGTCGAGACCGTCACGAGAAAACGCTTCAGCCTCGATGCGCAACGCCTGCTCGATCTCGCCGCCGAACGGCGTGCCATCGGTTTTGTGCTTGGGCTGCCGATCAACATGGACGGCACGGAAGGCGCGCGCGCCCAATCGACCCGCGCCTTTGCCCGCAATCTTGCCAAACTCACCGCGCTGCCGATCGCGCTGTGGGACGAGCGGCTGTCGACCGCGGCGGTCGAGCGCGCACTGATCGCCGCCGACATGAGCCGCGCCCGGCGCAAGGCTGTGATCGATCAGCACGCCGCGACCTACATCCTGCAGGGCGCGCTCGACCGTTTGGCGCAGGCCGCGCCGTGCTGACGTCGCTTCCGCAAGTTTCTCTCGACGTTTTCCGGCGAGCTCGACGCTCGCCTGCGCCTCTAGCAATTATGGATGGAGAAGCGGCAATCGCTCGGGTTGCGCCAGGAATAGGCCTGACCGAAGGCGTCATAGGAGTCGGCCATGGGCGCCACGGCACCAGGGGCGTAATCGTAATAGCCGTAGCCGTAATTGGGCGACGCCGCGATTGCGGCGCCGACCGCGACGCCGGCAAGCCCGGCCCCGATCGCGGCACCGGCGCCCCATCGCGGCTCGGCGTCTCCCGTCGTCACAGCAGCGAGTGAGAGCGCAGTGGTCAGTCCGATTGTGGCGGCACGAAGCGTCAAGGTTTTGTTTGCCATATTCGCCTCCTAGGGCGTTGCAAAACTCCCGCTCCATCGTCCTCCAG
>JBAUYI010000418.1:0-2369 GCA_049584715.1 Xanthobacteraceae bacterium | reverse complement strand
GAACCGCCCGATCGGCCAAATTCGCGCAGCCGGGAAAAGAGTCGCGGGGCTGGGGGTTTCTCTTTACGGCCTGCCGGAACACGTCGACAATGGCCGGCGTGGGGGAATGTGGTGCGTAGCGAGATCGTCCTCGAAACTGAGGACCTGACCAAGGAATTTGCCGGGTTCGTCGCGGTCCGCGCGGTCAATCTGCGCGTCGTGCGCGGCACCATTCACGCGTTGATCGGCCCGAACGGCGCCGGCAAGACCACCTGCTTCAACCTCTTAAGCAAATTCTTGATCCCGACCCGCGGCCGCATCACCTTCGACGGCCGCGACATCACCGCGCTTAAGCCCGCCGAGGTGGCCCGCCTCGGGCTGGTTCGCTCGTTTCAGATCTCGGCGGTGTTCCCCCATCTCACCGTGCTCGAAAACGTGCGCATCGCGCTGCAACGCCGGCGCGGCGGCTCGTTCGATTTCTGGCGGTCGAAGCGCGTGCTGCATGCGCTTGACGATGAGGCTACGGCGCTGATCGGCGACGTCGGGCTGGCGCCCTACGTGAATTCGCTTGCCGTCGAACTGCCCTATGGCAGGAAGCGGCTTCTGGAAATCGCCACCACGCTCGCGCTCGAGCCGCAAATGTTGCTGCTCGACGAGCCGATGGCCGGCATGGGCCACGACGACATCGCCCGCATCAGCGCGTTGATCAAATCGCTCACCGACAAGCGCACCGTGCTGATGGTCGAGCACAATCTCAGCGTTGTCGCCAATCTGTGCGACTGCATCACCGTGCTGACCCGCGGCAATGTGCTGGCCGAGGGCGACTACAAGACGGTGTCGGAGGATCCCGCGGTGCGCGAAGCCTATCTCGGGACCGGCCATCTTGAGACCAGTCATGGCTGAGCCGCATCCGCTCCTTGCCGTCAACAATCTCGAAGCCTGGTACGGCGAGTCCCACGTGCTGCACGGCGTAACCTTCGACGTGCAGGCCGGCGAGGTGGTGACGCTGCTCGGCCGCAACGGCGTCGGCAAAACCACGACGCTGAAGGCGATCATGGGCATCGTCGAGAACCGCACCGGCTCGGTGCGCTTCGAGGACCGCGAGCTGACCAAGCTCGCCTCCAACGTGATCGCCCGCGCCGGCATCGCCTTCTGCCCCGAGGAGCGGGGCATTTTTTCCAGTCTCGACGTCAAGGAGAATCTGTTGCTGCCGCCGCAAGTGCGGCCCGGCGGCCTCGGTCTCGAGCGCATTTTTGCGCTGTTTCCCAACGTGCGCGAACGGCTCAAAAGCCAGGGCACCAAACTGTCCGGCGGCGAGCAGCAGATGCTGGCGATCGGCCGCATTCTTCGCACCGGCGCGCGGCTCTTGCTGCTCGACGAGCCGACCGAAGGCCTGGCCCCGGTCATCATTCAACAGATCGGCCACACCATCGGCACGCTCAAGGCCCAAGGTTTCACCATTCTGCTCGTCGAGCAGAATTTCCGCTTCGCCGCGACCGTTGCCGACCGTTTCTACGTCATGGAACACGGCCGCATCGTCGATCACTTCTCCAATGCTCAACTAAAGAACAACATGGAGAAGCTGCACGACTATCTCGGCGTCTGATAGGTTTTAGGGCGAAAAGCCCGCACCAAGGGAGACAGAGGGAGGTTGTCATGAGATTTGCAAGTACGTTTGCAAGAAGGTTTGCAAGTACGCTGGCCTTTGCCACCGCCGCATTGCTCGGCACCGCGGCGCAGGCCGAGGACATCACCGTCAAGCTCGGCGTGCTCACCGATATGTCGAGCCTCTATGCCGACAATACCGGCCCGGGCTCCGTGCTTGCCGCCAAGATGGCGGTGCAGGACTTCAATCCCGCGGCCCACGGCATGAAGGTCGAGATCGTCAGTGCCGACCATCTCAACAAGCCGGACGTCGGCTCCAACATCGCGCGGCAATGGTTCGACGTCGATCATGTCGATGCCATCCTCGACGTGCCCAATTCCGGCGTGGCGCTGGCGGTCAACGAGGTGGTGCGCGAGAAAAATAAAGTGTTCCTGGTCTCCGGCGCGGCGATTTCCGATCTCACCGGGCCGAAATGCTCGCCCAATACCGTGCATTGGACCTACGACACCTGGATGCTCGCCAACTCGACCGGAAAATCGGTGGTGAAGGGCGGCGGCGACACTTGGTTCTTCCTGACCTCCGACTACGCGTTCGGCCATGCGCTCGAGCGCGACACCACTGCGGTGGTTAAGGCCAACGGCGGCCGCATCCTCGGCAGCGTCAGCCATCCGCTGAACAACCAGGACTTCTCGTCGTTTTTGCTGCAGGCCCAGCAATCCAAAGCCAAAATCATCGGGCTCGCCAATGCCGGCGGCGATACCATCAATGCCATCAAGCAGGGTGC
>JBAUYI010000417.1:0-5516 GCA_049584715.1 Xanthobacteraceae bacterium | reverse complement strand
ACCCCCCAACAATGGGAAAGCTAGTGCATTTCTTGTTGCACTGCGACAAGAATGTGAACATCCTGTGCAGTCGGGAAATGGCGCGCGGACTTGCGACAATCGAAACCGCGCGCCGGCATTGCTCGCTATGCCCAAACGCGTCATAAGTGTTTGAGTTCTCACTACCTTTAAAAGCTTTAAAAGACGAGCGCGCGGGATGTCGAAGGCCACTCTCACCATCGCCAGCAAGAATTACGGCTCCTGGTCGCTGCGCGGCTGGTTGCTATGCAAAATGGTCGACCTCGATTTCGAGGAGAAGCATGTCGGCACCGACGATCCCTCGACGCGGGCCGAATTGCTGCTGCTGTCGCCGTCGTTCTTGGTGCCGGGCCTCACCCACGACGGGCTCAAGGTCTGGGACACCCTGGCGATCGCCGAGTACCTGCATGAGATCAAGCCCGAAGCCGGGCTATTGCCGGCCGACCAGGCGCAGCGCGCCCATTGCCGCGCCATCTGCGGCGAGATGCATTCCGGCTTCAGCAATCTGCGCTCGGCGCTGCCGATGAATCTGAAGGCGCATTTCCCCGGCTTCAAATCGTGGGCCGGCGCGCGCGCCGATATCGATCGCGTCACCGCGATCTGGCAGGACTGCATCGCCAAGTACAAAGGCCCTTATCTGTTCGGGGCAAAGCCGTGCGCCGCGGACGCCATGTACGCGCCGGTCTGCGCGCGTTTCCTCACCTACGACGTCGCCATCGATCCGGTCTCGGCGCAATACTGCCGCACCATCATGGCGCTGCCGCAGATGCAGGACTGGATCGCCGCCGCCAAGGTCGAGCCGGATGAACTGGAGGAGCTCGACGTCGAGTTCTGACTGAACTCCCTCCCCCCTTGTGGGGGAGGGTGGGGAGGGGGGGCGGGAGGGAAGTTTCTTTCGAGGACACGCGCGTAAAGCCCGTCGACGATCGCGCTTAACCTCTCGACTCCCACCCCTGCCCCTCCCCACAAGGGGGAGGGGTTTTGCGCTAGTCCCACTTCGGCCGGCCGGAAAACGCCCAATCGACGAGCCTGCCGTCGCGGCTGCCGAGGCCGGCAATCTCTGTCATCTCCTGCCGGCTCAGCTCGAAATCGAAGATCGCTGCATTTTCCGAAAGCCGCTCCACTTTGCTGGTGCGGGGGATGACGACGATGTCCTGCTGCACCAGAAAGCGCAGGCAGACCTGCACGGCGGTCTTCTTGTGCGCGGAGCCGATGCGGGTAAGCACGGCGTTGCCGCGTGCGTCGCCGCGCGCGATCGGGCTATAGGCGACCACGGCCATGCCGTGGGCGCGGCAGGCCTTGAGCACTTTCGACTGGTCGAGGAATGGATGGCACTCGACTTGATCGCACACCAAAGGTTCACTCGCCGCCGCCAACGCCTCGTCGATGAGCGCCACGGTGAAGTTGGACACGCCGATATGGCGCGACAGCCCATCGCGCTTGACCTTGCACAGCGCGCCGATGGTGTCGGACAACGGGATTTGCGGATTGGGCCAGTGCAGCAGCAGCAGATCGACCTCGCTCAGCCGCAGCCGTACCAGGCAGTCGCGCGCCGCGCGCTCGAGCTCGCGCGGGGCGAAATGATTCGGCCAGATTTTCGTGGTCACGAAAACGTCGTTGCGTTTGGCGCCCGAGGCGCGAAAACCTTCGCCGACCTCGCGCTCGTTTTCGTAAAGCTCCGCCGTATCGAGATGGCGATAACCGAGCCGCAGCGCCTGCTCGACCACGCGGGCGCAGGTGCGGCCGCGCAATTCCCAGGTGCCGAGCCCAAGCAGCGGAATCCGCGCCCCATTGGCCTCGACGATCGGTACGGCTGCGCTCGCGCTCATTCCCTACCTAGCTATCCCATTGCGGCGCCTGCGGCGGGCTGACGATGCGCGAACCCGGCCGCGCCAGCATGGCGATCTCCGCCATCTCGGCGTCCGTCAGCTTGATTTCGAGGCTGCCGAGATTTTCCGCAAGCCGCTCGCGCTTGGACGTGCGCGGAATCGGAATGATCTTTTCCTGCTCGAGGAAGCGCAGCGACACTTGCGCCGGCGATTTATTGTGGGCGCGGCCGATGTGTTGCAGCACCGCGTCGGCCGGCACCTTGCCGCGCGCCAGCGGGCAATAGCCGACCACCGCCAAGCCAAGCCGGTGCGCCGCGGCCAAAACCTTGGTCTGGTCGAGATAGGGATGGGTTTCGATCTGCAAGGCCGCGAGCGGCTCGCTCGCCGCCTGCGTCGCCTCGTCGAGCATGGCGACGGTGAAGTTGGCGACCCCGATATGCTTGGCAAGCCCGGCCCGCTTGACCTTGCATAAAGCTTCGATCGATCCCGCCAGCGGGATTTGCGCGTTGGGCCAGTGGATCAACAAAAGATCGACCCATGGCAACTTGAGCCGCTCCAGGCTTTCATCGACCGAGCGCTCGAGGTCGCCCGGCGCCAAGCGGTTGAACCAGACTTTTGTAGTGATGAACACGTCCTCGCGCGGCACGCCGGCAGCGCGAAAACCTTCGCCGACTTCGCGCTCGTTGCCGTAGTTCTGCGCAGTATCGAGATGCCGGTAACCGAGATGCAGCGCCGCCTCGACCAGTTCGACGCACAGACCGTCCTTCAGCGTCATGGTGCCGAACCCGATGACCGGAATCCGAGCGCCATGACTTTCGATAACGTCCATCCGCTACTCCCGAACTCGCGCGGCTTCGCCTTAAGGACCAAGGATCGGCTATTGGCGGCATGAATGCCAGTGCAATGCGGACGACGACCGGACTGTTCCGCCGCTAGCGGGAATTCGCCTTGGCGAGCACCGCAAAGGCCGCGTCGGGGGCCTGCTCGATGACTTTGAGAAGCGCGCGGGCGGGGCCGCGCGGCGAGCGCTTGCCTTGCTCCCAATTGCGCACGGTCTCGACCGGCACGCCGATGCGGGCGGCGAAAGCGGCCTGAGTCAGCCCGGTCTGTCCGCGCACATTGCGGGCGTAGGTCGCGTCGAGCGAGCGCGCATCCACCGAACGCGCCGCCTGGTGCGCCGCCGTTGCGATGGAACGCGGATCGGTTGGAATGGCCCGCTCGCTGCCATCCGGGAGGATTTCGACCAAGCGTCCGTCGGCCTTCAGTCGCACGCGCAGCATGGCGCTCGCTCCGGGTTTGCCGGCAGCGCGCATCATAGCTGATTCGTCGCAGATTCAATGAGTTAGTACGCCGCAGGCGGTTGCCGCCACCTCAGCGAACGAGTAGTTCAATGACTTACTCGGCCGCTGGCTGGGCGTTCGTGGCATGTCCGTCCGGCATGAAGCTTGGTTCAAGCGCGAATTCCGCGGAAGATGGACTCGCTACCGGCACCTGGAATTTTCCGACGTGCAGAACCTGCAAATCGACGGCCAGCGGCTCTGGGACACGCTGATGCACACCGCACAGATCGGCGCGACGCCGAAGGGCGGAATTTGCCGCCTAACGCTCACCGACCTCGACCGCCAGGTGCGCGACTGGTTCAAGGCGCAATGCGAGGCGCTCGGCTGCGCCGTCGCGGTCGACGAAGTCGGCACCATGTTCGCGCGCCGCCCGGGCAAAAACCCGAATCTTCCCCCAATCGCCATGGGCTCGCATCTCGACACTCAGCCGACCGGCGGAAAATTCGACGGTGTGCTCGGCGTCCTTGGCGCTCTCGAGGCCATGCGCACGCTGCACGAGACCGGCTACGAGACCAATGCGCCGATCGAGATCGTCAATTGGACCAACGAAGAGGGCGCGCGTTTCGCGCCGGCCATGTTGGCGTCGGGCGTTTTCGCCGGCGTGTTTTCGCCTGACTATGCGTACGCGCGCACCGACCGCGACGGCAAAACTTTTGGCGATGAATTGCAACGCATCGGCTACAAGGGCGATGAAAAAGCCGGCGCGCGCAAATTTTCCGCGATGTTCGAATTGCACATCGAGCAAGGCCCGATCCTCGAAGCCGAAGGCCGCATGATCGGTGCGGTACAGGGCGTGCAGGGCATACGCTGGTACGAAGTCACCGTCACGGGAGAGGCAGCGCACACCGGCACGACGCCGATGCCCTTGCGCAAAAATGCGCTGATCGGCTCAGCGCGCATGATCGAGCGCATCGACGCCATCGCCCGCGAGCACGCGCCCGACGCGGTCGGTGCCGTCGGCTTGATCGAGAACAAGCCGAACAGCCGCAATGTCATTCCCGGAGAGGTTTTCTTCAGCGTCGATTTCCGCCATCCGGATGAAAAAATTCTCGACGCCATGGAGGTGAAATTCCGCACAGCGCTGGCCGACGTAATGCCGCCGCTGCAGTTGACTTACACCGAGACGCGGATTTGGCAGTCACCCCCCGTAAAATTCGCGCCCGAACTGATCGAATGCGTGCGCATCGGCGCCGAGAAAGCCGGCTTCCAATCGCGCGACATGATCTCCGGCGCCGGCCACGACGCCGCCTACATCGCCCGCGTGGCGCCAACGACGATGATCTTCGTGCCCTGCGCCGGCGGCATTTCGCACAACGAGGCGGAATCGACGAGCTTTGACGAATGCGCGGCCGGCGCGCAGGTTCTGCTCAATGCGGTGTTGGAGTTCGATCGTCGTTTGGGCTGAACGAACTACCGCGTCTTCTCGAAAATCTCTCGCCCGATCAGCATGCGGCGGATTTCGCTGGTGCCGGCGCCGATTTCATAAAGTTTTGCGTCGCGCAGCAGCCGGCCGGCGGGATAATCGTTGATGTAGCCGTTGCCACCGAGGCATTGGATGGTTTCGAGCGCCATCCAGGTGGCGCGCTCGGCGGCGTAGAGGATGGCGCCGGCGGCGTCTTCGCGGGTGGTCTCGCCGCGATCGCAGGCGCGCGCCACGGCATAGACGTAGGACTTCGAGGCGTTGAGTGTCACGTACATGTCGGCGAGTTTTGCCTGGATGAGCTGGAAGCGGCCGATCGGTTGGCCGAATTGGGAGCGCTGGTGGACATAAGGGATGACCAGGTCGAGGCAGGCCTGCATCACGCCGACCGGGCCTGCTGCCAGCACGGCGCGCTCGTAATCGAGGCCGGACATCAAAATGTTGACGCCGTTGCCGACGACGCCGAGCACGTTTCCTTCAGGCACCTCGCAATCCTGGAACACGATCTCGCTGGTGTCGGAACCGCGCATGCCGAGCTTGTCGAGTTTTTGCCCCGTGGAAAAACCCGGAAACGTGTTCTCGACCAGGAACGCGGTGATGCCGCGGGCGCCTGCGGTGCGGTCGGTCTTGGCATAGACCACCAGCGTGTCGGCGAGCGGGCCGTTGGTGATCCACATTTTCGATCCGTTGAGGATGTAGCGGTCGCCCTTGCGGTCGGCGCGGGTGCGCATCGAGACAACGTCAGAGCCCGAGCCGGACTCCGACATCGCCAGCGCGCCGACATGCTCGCCGGAAATGAGTTTTGGCAAATAACGGCGCCGCTGGTCGTCGCTGCCGTTCCTGCGGATCTGGTTGACGCACAGGTTCGAATGGGCGCCATAGGACAATCCGACCGCCGCGCAGGCCCGC
>JBAUYI010000416.1:0-9791 GCA_049584715.1 Xanthobacteraceae bacterium | reverse complement strand
GGACAGGTCATGCCGTCGATGCGGCCGAGATGGCGAAACCAATGGCACGTCTGCGCCAACGAGCAGCGCACATGCCAAGAGCCGCCTTCCTTGGCGCGGTGCGCCAGCGCCGCCATGGCGGCGAATGCCAGCAAATAGCCGGTGGCGTGGTCGAGCTCTTGCGCGGGAAGCGCCTTCGGCTCGCTCTGTCCGAACGCTTCGGCTTCCGCGGCGTTCAAGCCACTTGCGGTCTGCACCAGCGAGTCAAAACCGCGGCGGTTCGTCCACGGTCCGGCGTGGCTATAGGCGCAAAGCGAGACATAGATGATGCCCGGCCGCAGACGCGCAATATCCTGCGGGCCAAAACCATGCCCGGCGATGGCGCCGGGCCGATAGCCTTGCACGAAAATATCGGCGTCACGCACCAGCGCCGCCAACGTCTCGCGCGCGTCGGCCGCGCGCAAATCGAGCGAGGCCGACAATTTGCCCCGGCCGGTATCGACCACCAGCGGAAACAACGACGGCAGATGCGCCGCGGTGACCAGCATGACGTCGGCGCCGTGGGCGGCGAGCGTGCGCCCGCACACCGGCCCGGCAATGATGCGGGTCAGATCGACCACCTTGATGCCGCTCAGCGGCCGCTCGGCCGCGGCAAGCGGTTCTGCCGTCGCGTCGCCAATTTTCTCGATGGTGAACAGCGGCAGGCCCGCAACCGCGCGGCCTTGCGGATGGCGATCCCATTCGTCGAACGACCGGCAGGCCGTGACGACGAGGCCGGCCTCGGCGGCGGCAGTCTCCAGCGCCTCGCCTTGCCAGCCGTCGAGGGCACGCTGCACGGCAGCTTTATCGTGCGGGCATTGCAGCAGCGCCAAGAGGCCGCTGCAATGGTGCGGCAGGTTGGTGTGCAGCCGCACCCAGCGGCCGTCGCCGCAGCGATAGAGGCCGGCGATATCGTCGTGGTATTCCTTGTACGGCCTGCCGTCGATCTGCAGATAACGCTCGCTGCGGAATTCAACGGCCGCATGGCGCATATCGACGCTGATGTGTTGACGCTTGCCGGTGCGCAGCCGCCACAAATTTGCGGCCGCCAGTGCGGAAGCGGCGACCGTCGCTTGCGCGGCGGTGCCGGTGGCGAAGGAGGAGGGCAGCACCGGCTCACTGCCGCTGAGGCTGATGTCGCCCAGCGCGGCGTCGTCAAGGCCCGCGGTGCGCAGAAGGCCGGCGAGGATAGTCTTGGTGTCAGGAGCGGACATCGCGAGTGGTCATTCCATTTTTATATTGGCTTCACGGATGACGCGACCATACTCCTCATAGTCCTTGCGCAAAATGGCGGCGAAGTCGGCGCCGCAGGTGCCGTTGGGGAACAGGCCAAGCGCGGCGAGCTTTGCCTTGATGTCTGACGGCTGCATCGCGGTCGTGAACATGGCGCCAATTTGCGAGACCGTGTCCTTGGGCGTTTTTGCCGGCGCAATCAAGCCCACGAAGAATTCGGCGACAAAATCCTTGTAGCCGGACTCGGCCACGGTCGGGACATCCGGCAGCTGGTCGATCCGCGCCGGCATGGTCGTGGCCAGCGCCCGCAGCTTGCCGGCCTTGATGTGCTCCACCAGGCTCGAATAATCGGCCAGCGCCGCCGTCACATGCGAACCTAACAGCGCCTCGATCCCCGGCGAATAACCGGGATAGGGCACGAAGATGATGTCGGCCTTGGTGCGAAGTTTCAGCCTCTCGACCGTGAGGTGCGATACCGTCGCCGGTCCAATGCTGGCGAGCGTCAGGATGCCAGGCTGGGCGCGGGCCGCAGCGATGAAATCGCCCAGCGTATGATAAGCCGATTCACTGTTGACGACGATCAGCGGCGGAAAGTCGACGAGATTGCAGATCGGCGCAAAGTCCGTCAGCGGATCGTAATTCACCTTGCGGGTTTGCGGCAACAACACGAATGAATTCGAGATGACGCCGAGCGTGTTGCCGTCGGGAGTGGCGGTTGAGACCAATTCGGTGCCGATCGCGGTGCCGGCGCCGGGATGCGGCTCGACCACAATGGTCGGGCCGCCGGTGCTGGCGATCTGTTGGCCGAGAATGCGGATCGCATTGTAAGCGGGCCCGCCGGGCGCGAACGGCAGGATGATTTTTATCGTTCGGCTACTTTGCGGCCACGCCGCAGTGCCCATCAGCGCTAATGCGATCACAGCGATGAGAATCGCGGCCAAGCGCGCTCGACTGTCTCCTTGCATTTGGTTCCTCCCCATCGGTCCCAATGCAGATGTAGTCGCGGCGAAATCCTACACCGTCGGCTGCCGGCGGGGAAATGGTCGCCCGACCGGCGCGTGGCACATGGCCGCGCCCGGCCATCGCCAGCGCCCCGTTCCATCGACGCCGCGAAAGCGTAGTATCGCTGCTGCTGACGCGATTGGCGAAGAGGGAGGACTATTTTATGCGGACGCTCCGGTGTTTGCTCGTGCCTGCCGCAATAGTGATGTTGACCCTTCCGCTCGCCGTAAGCGCCCATGCGCAGCAGACCAAAGTCACTATCGGCAAGGTGATCGGCGGCGACGGTTTTCACGTGCCGACCTATGTTGCACTCGACCAGGGCTTTTTCAAAGCCGAAGGCCTCGACGGCAGTCTCCTCGAGCTCGACCCGCGGTCGCAGGTCACCGGCGTTATCTCGGGCAATCTCGATTGTGCGCCGATTCCGTCAGGCGGCGCGCAAGCGGCGCTGAGCGGCGCCAAGATCATGTACATCGTCGGTGAATCGCTCAAATCGCAGTGGACCATTACCACGCGCCAGGAGATCAACAAGCCGGAAGACCTCAGAGGCAAGGTGCTCGGCTATGGCCGCCAAGGCGGCGCCGATTACGACGAGGCGCAAGCGGTGCTGCACCGTTTCTTCCACATGGACGTGGGCAAGGACTACAAGGTCATTTCGTTCCAGGGCGAGCCGGAGCGCATCGCCGCCATGTCCAACAACGACATCCAGGGCGCCTCGCTGTCGATCCCGCATGCTGCCGTCGCCGAGCAAGCGGGCTTGAAAGTGCTGTTGCGCACCGGCGATTACATCCCGCGCGCCGGCGGCACCATCTGGTGCTCGGCCGATTTCGTGCAGAAGAATCCGGAGACCGTGAAGAAGATCATCCGCGCCATCGCCAAGGCGGTGATGTATTTCCGCACCAACAAGGAAGGTTCCATCGCGGTGCTGCGGCACCACGTCGGCAGCATCAACACCGACGAGGAAGCCGGCCTGATCTGGGATCAGCTGCACAATACGTTCGGCGCCGAGGTGCCGAAGGACCTGTTCCGCGAAATCTTCGAATCGCGCCGCCTCACCATGATCGCGGCGCGGCAATGGCCCGAGGATAAGCCGCTGCCTGATCCGGAAGGTTTTTTGGCCCGCGACCTACTCGACCCGACATTGAAGGAAATGGGCTACGTGCCGACCAATATCGAGGCGCCGGCCAAGGGCAATTGAGCGGATGCGACAAATGGGAAGGGTCATGTCCCGGCACTTGCTTGTTCTCATTGTGTCGGCGGCATTGGCGGTGTCGTTCGCTGCGACTGCCGCCGCGCAGCACGTCACCATCGGCAAGGTGATCGGCGGCGACGGCTTTCACCTTCCGAGCTATGTGGCGATGGATCGCGGCTTCTTCAAAGCCGAGGGCCTCGACGCAAGTCTCGTCGAACTCGACCCGAAAATTCAGGTAACCGCGGTTCTGTCCGGCAATCTCGATTGTGCGCCGATCCCCTCGGGCGGGGCGCAGGCCGCATTGAGCGGCGCCAAGATCACCTACATCGTCGGTCAATCGCTCAAATCGCAATGGACCATCGTCGCGCGCAGCGACATCAATACCGTGGAGGACCTCAAGGGCCTGACGATCGGCTATGGCCATCCCGGCAGCTCGGACCACGATGAGATTCAAGCCGTGCTGCACCGCTTCTTTCAGATGGAGGCCGGCAAGGACTATAAGGTGATCGCGTTCCAGGGTCAGCCGGAGCGTATCGCGGCGCTGGTCAACAACAATATCCAGGCCGCGGGTCTCACCGTGCCGCATGCGGCGGTCGCCGCCCAGGCCGGTTTGAAAGTGCTGCTGCGCACCGGCGATTACATCCCGCGCGCCGGCGGCACCATCTGGTGCTCGGCCGAGTTCGTGCAAAAGAATCCTGAGACGGTGAAGAAGGTCATCCGCGCCATCGCCGCGGCGGTGACCTATTTCCGCGACAACAAGCAAGGCGCTATTGCGGTGTTGCGGCACCATATCGGCAGTATCCAGTCGGACGCGGAGGCCGGTCTGATCTGGGACCAGGTGCACAATACGTTCGGCGCCGAGGTGCCGAAGAATCTGTTCCGCGAAATCTTCGAATCGCGCCGCCTCACCATGATCGCGGCGCGGCAATGGCCGCAGGACAAGCCGCTGCCGGATCCCGAAGGCTTTTTGGCCCGCGATCTGCTTGACCCGACATTGAAGGAAATGGGCTACGTTCCGACCAATATCGAGGCGCCGGCCAAGGGCAATTGAAGGATTACATCGGTTCCCGGCGCGGAGTGGCGTCACAAGTCGCTTCCAAGTGACGCCGTAGGCGTCACAAGTCGCTTCCAAGTGAAGCCGAACATCACTATGGTGCGCCGTCTGTCATCAATCTAGCGGGCAATGGGCATGGTTTGAGCCGTGCCGCGAGGGCTAATGTCGTCATCGTCTCCGTGCAACGTGCTGATGATCTACCCCCGCTTCAGTGCGGAAACGTTTTGGAACTTCGCGGCGGCCTGCGAGCTGTTCAACGCGAAATACCCGACGACGCCGCTCGGCCTCATCACCGTGGCGGCGCTCCTGCCACCGCAGTGGAACATCCGGCTGGTCGATCGCAACGCCGAGACGCTGGCCGACGGCGATCTTGACTGGGCGGATATGGTCATGACCGGCGGCATGCTGCCGCAATATTTCGACACTATCGCGATCATCGATCTGTGCCGGGCGCGGGGTAAGCCGGTTGTGGTCGGTGGGCCCGGCGTGACCTCGGTTCCAGCCCTTTTCAGCAAAGCAAATTTCCAGGTGCTCGGCGAAGCCGAGGGCATTATCGACAAGTTCATCGAGGCGTGGGACGCGGGTGCCCGCGACGGCGTCTTCGAGGCCGAAAAGTTCACCATCGATGTCACCAAGACCCCGGTTCCGCGATTCGATCTTTTGAAGGTCGAGAATTATCTTTACGTCGGCGTGCAATTTTCGCGCGGCTGCCCGTTCACCTGCGAGTTCTGCGACATCATCGAGCTTTACGGGCGGGTGCCGCGCGCCAAGACCAACGCCCAGATGCTGCACGAGCTGGAGACGCTGTATCGTCTCGGCTATCGCGGTCACGTCGACTTCGTCGACGACAACCTCATCGGCAACAAGAAGGCGGTCAAGGCGTTCCTGCCCGAGCTGAAGACTTGGCTCGAACAGCATGACTATCCATTCGAGTTCACCACCGAAGCGTCGCTCAACTTGGCCGACGATGGGGAACTGCTCCGGCTCTTGAACGCGGCCAACTTCATCGGCGTCTTCATCGGCATCGAGAGCCCGGACAGTGACACGCTGATCGCGATGCGCAAAAAGCAGAATACCCGGCGCGACATCGTCCAGAGCGTCCATAAGATCTACGCGGCAGGGCTCTATGTGACGGCGGGGTTCATCGTCGGCTTCGACAGCGAGCGCGGATCGATCGCCGACGCCATCGTCACGCTTATCGAGGACGCCGCCATTCCGGTCGCCATGGTCGGCCTGCTTTATGCCCTGCCGAACACCCAACTGACGCGCCGGCTCGCGACCGAGGGCCGCCTGCACGCCGCGCTTTTATCGGACGGCGTCGTCGGCATGGATCAGTGCACGCAAGGCTTGAATTTCGACACGCTGCGGCCGCGCAGCGAAATCCTGACCGACTACAAGCGCGTCCTGGAAAAAGTCTACGAGCCCGCGGCCTACGCCAAGCGCCTGCAACGGCTGTCGCGTCTGCTCGGCAGCTCCAACCCAAACCGGCAAAAGCGCGCCAACGATTCCAGGAGCAAGCTCGGCGGGCTGGAGGTCGTCCACCGGGTCGTGTCCAGGCTGCCGGGCGCACAGGACATTTTCAGGCGCGCGATCCTTGAATGCGCATCGACCAATCCGCAATGGGCGCGGATCATCGTCCTGCTGACGGCCTTGTATCTGCACCTCGGGCCGTTCTCACGGCACGTCATCGGCCAAATCGATCAGCGGCTGGATGAACTGGAGAATACTTCCGTTCCTGTGGGCGTGCCGGTAGAACAGCCCGACGCCGCGATTACGGCGTGAGGGATTAGAGGCGTCGGCCGAAAAATTGATATACTCACGTCGTTCGTTCCGTGAGCGAAACGGGGTGGGCAGAATAGGCGTTCGGTCCGGTCTTTAGTCTTCCACTCAGCGCATGTTTGACTTTCGCAAAGCAATCACGGTGCTTGCCCTGGGGGGCATGGTGCTTTGGGGCGGTGGCGCGCCCGCGGGCCCGGATACCGCGGGGCGATTCCGCGTGGCGCAAGCGCCGGCACCGGCGGTGGCGCAGCCTGCGCCCACATCCGCCAACCCGATCGGCACCGTCGCCACCTTGCAGGGCGGTGCGTCGGTTACGCGCAGTTCGGCGACCAACGCGCTGAAGGTAAAGGACGCCGTATTCAAGGGCGACGTGTTGCAGACCGCCGTGAACGGCACGCTCGGCATCATCTTCGACGACGCGACGACTTTTTCATTGCGGCCGAATTCGCGCATCGCGGTGGACGAATTCGTCTATCGGGAACGTGGGGCCAACAACATCGCCGCGTTCGACGTCGTCCGCGGCACGATTGCATTCGTCGCCAGCGCGGTCGCCAAGACCGGCGATATGAAGATCGTCACCCCGACGGCAACAATCGGTATTCGCGGCACAACCGGCGTCATCGAGGTCCCCGCGGCCGGCGCGGCGGGCGCCGTCAGTCAGAGCATCATCAAGCTCTATCCCGATGCTGACGGCCGGGTCGGGCGGATCGACGTGTTCGGCCGTGACGGCAGGCCGCTCGGCGTGCTTAGTCGCGCCGTCACCGGCTTTGCCGTGCGCGCCGCGCCGGGCGGCGGATTTACCGCCGTGGCCGTGCCGATTTCCGCTTCCGAGTCCGACCGCGATTTCGCCCTCGTACGCCAAGCCTACGCCGCGCAGCGGCTGGGCCGGCAGCTCAACTTGCAGCGGCAGAATCGACAAAACCTGCTGCGGCAGAACGGCCCCACGCCGGCGCCGCTTGCGCCGCCCGGGCAGCGACAGCGATTGAACCTGTTGCCGCCCGGCCCCTCGATCGGACCGACGCTGCTGCAGCCGCAGCCCACGCTGCCGGCAACGCTTCCGCCGAATACGCCGACGCCGCAGCAAGGGCCCGATACGGTGCCGCCGCTCGGGCCGCCTAACCTGTCGCCGCCGTCGCAGCCGCTACCGGGCGGTGTGCCCGGTCCGACGGTTCCGTCGCTACCGCGGTTGCCGCTGCCGCGGTAGTGCCGTAGCCCGGCGAGCGAGCCCAGCCCGATGGCCGTCGGTTATTCAGCCGGCATTGCTGTGCTGCGGACGCCAGCGGGTCAGGCGGTCTTCGATGAGCTTGACCAGCCCGGTCATGATCAACGACAGAGCGGCAAACACGATCAGGCCGGCGAACACAATATCGACCTTGAACTGGCTCGCGGCGCGCACCATGACGACGCCGAGACCTTCCTGCGAGCCGAAGAATTCCGCCACCACGACGCCGAGCACGGCGCGGCCGATGGCCAAGCGCAAGCCGACGATGATGAAAGGCAGCGAATTCGGCACCACGACGAGGCGCGCAATATCCCATTCGCCGGCGCCGAACGAGCGCACCACGTTGATCAGAAGCCGGTCGGCGTTGCGCACGCCCTCATAGGTGTTGATCAAAAGCGGGAACAGCGCACCGAGGAACACCACCGCGACCTTCGACCAGATGCCGATGCCGAACCACAGCATCAACAGCGGCAAAAAAACCAGCCGCGGCGTCGCGTTGAAGGCGGTGATGAACGGATCGATCATGGCATTGAGCGTCGGCGAACGGCCGAGCAAGACGCCGAGCGGCAGGCCGGCGGCGATGGCCAGCAAAAGACCAATCGCAAAAGCCGATGCGCTGACCCCGAGCGGTTTCCAGATCGAACCGGTCGCGAACATGGTCCATAGCGTGCCGGCGATATGGCTCGGCACCGTGAAGAATAGTTTTGTGCCGGCCTTCATCGGCACGAAATCCGGCAGGAATTGCCAGACCAGCAGCAGCAAAACGATCGTGCCGGTGCCGAGGATGGTCGGCTCGAAACGCTGCCATGCGCTCTTGCGCGGCGCGGCGTCGTCGCCGGCCGCAACGGTTGAAGCGAGGATCACATCCGTGGCTTGGATTTCGGTCATGGTTCAGCGCCCGCTGCGCCACGGGAAGGCGGCGCGCTCCGCCCAGCGGATACCTTCGGTCAGCACCACGGCGATCACCATCACGGTGATGATGCAGGCGAACATGCGGTCGAGCGAGAAGATGTCGCCGAACCGCGAGATGGCGTAACCGATGCCTTCGGAGGCGGCGAAAAACTCGCCGACCAGCACGCCGATCAGGGCGCGACCGACGGCGATGCGGCTTGCGGCGACGATATAGGGCAGCACGCTGGGGAAGATCACTTTCCGATAAAGGTCCCACTCGCCGCCGCCGAGCGAGCGCACCACATTGATCAGCAGCGGATCGACCGCGCGCACGCCGGCACAGGCGTTGAAGACGAACGGAAACACCGAGAGGAAGAAGATGATCACCGCCTTGCCGCCGACGCCGACGCCGAAAAAGATCACCACCAGCGGCGACAGCGCGACCAAGGGGCTCGCGTAAAACACCGTCATCAGCGGATCGAGCGCATAGCCGACCCTTGGCCGCCAGCCCATGACGATGCCGAGCGGCACGCCGACGATCACGGCGGCAACGAAGCCGTAGAGGAACGGCACGGCGCTGACAGCGAGGTCGTGAACAAGGTCGCCGCTTTCGATCAGATCGACATAACCCTCGAAGATCAGGCTCGGCTTGCTGATAAACAGCGGGTTGAACGGCACGACCAGGAAGATCGCCTGCCAGGCGGCGAAGAATATCGCCACGGCAAAGGCGCCGAGCAGCGGCTTGCGGTAACGCTCGACAAAGTTTTGATGTGGTGCGACGTCCTCTGCCATCGGCTAGACCGTGATCTCGTCCTTGAGCGTATTCCAGATTTCGAGCTTGAGCTCGTTGAATTGCGGCGTCACCCGCATCTCGTATTCGCGCGGCCGCGGCAGCGGAATGCCGAAAATCTTCTTGGCGCGGCCCGGCCGCTTGCTCATGACCATGACGCGGTCTGACAGATAGATCGCCTCGTCGATCTGATGGGTGACGAACAGCACGGTCTTGCGCGCTTCGCGCCACACCCGCAGCAATTCGGCTTGCATCAGATCGCGGGTTTGGGCGTCGAGCGCCGCGAACGGCTCGTCCATCAGCAGCACTTCCGGATCGGTCGCCAGCGCCCGGGCGAGGCCAACGCGCTGCTTCATGCCGCCCGAGAGCTCATGGGGATAATGGCCTTCGAAGCCGGAGAGCCCGACCAGATCGATCAGGCGCCCGGCAACGGCGTGGCGTTTTTCCGCCGGCACTTTCTTCAGCTCAAGCCCGAGCTCGATATTGTTCTGCGCGGTGCGCCACGGCAGCAGGCCAAATTCCTGAAACACCATGGCGCGGTCGGTGCCGGGCCCGCTGATCTTCTTGCCGTGGATCAGCACGTCGCCGGAGTCCGGCTTGATCAGGCCGAGCA
>JBAUYI010000415.1:0-5080 GCA_049584715.1 Xanthobacteraceae bacterium | reverse complement strand
TCCCGACCCCCCACCCTACCCTCCCCCACAAGGGGGGAGGGAAAAGAAAGCAAGAGCGCAGTCATTGGAAATTATCCTTGGCGCTACCCATCAGATCGATGAACACGTCTTCCAGTGACGGCGAACCGCGTTCCCAATCCAAACCCGGCCGGCCGCGGTAAGGGGCAATCGCCGCTTCGAGCGCCACTTCGTCGCGGCCGGAGACGTGCAGGCTCGTTCCAAACGGCGCGACCATCTCGACGCCGGGATCCTTTTTGAGCTCGTCGGCCAGCGCGGTGAGATTTTGGCCGTCGGTCGTGTTCACGGTGAACGTGGTCAGGTGCGAACGCGCGATCACGTCGTGAACCGTGCCGCGGGTCAAGACTTCGCCAAAGGCGATATACGCGATCTCATGACAGCGCTCGGCTTCGTCCATGTAATGGGTGGAGACCAGCACGGTGAGCCCATCGGCGGCGAGCTTGTGAATCTCGCCCCAAAAATCGCGCCGCGCTTTTGGATCGACGCCGGCGGTCGGCTCGTCGAGCAACAAAAGCTGCGGATTGGGCAAGGTGCAGGCGCCGAGCGCCAGCCGCTGCTTCCAGCCACCCGACAGCTTGCCGGCGACCTGCTCCTCGCGGCCTTGCAGGCCGAGCCGCTCGATCATCGCTTTGGCGGCGGCGACCGGGTGCGGCAGGCCGTAGATGCGGGCGATGAATTCGAGATTCTCGCGCACCGAAAGGTCCTCGTAGAGGCTGAAGCGCTGCGTCATGTAGCCGACGCGGGTTTTGATTTTCGCCACTTCGGTGCGGATATCGTAGCCGAGACAAGTGCCGCTGCCCTGATCGGGCGTGAGCAGCCCGCACAGCATGCGGATGGTCGTGGTCTTGCCGGAGCCGTTGGGCCCGAGAAAGCCGAAAATGGTGCCGCGTTTGACCTGCATCGAGAGGTCGCGCACCACGACGCGGCCGCCGAACGATTTGGTCAGCCCGTGCACGTCGATGACGATGTCCGGCGGCGTGCCGTGGACCGCTTCGACGGCGGCGGCGGCGGCGCTCATCGCGAGGCCTGCGGATGTGACCCAACAAGATTTGGCGCTTGCACGGTCGATGTCGGCTGAACCACCGATACGTCGACCGGCTGGCCGACGCGCAACGCGCCCGGCTTGTCCGGCAGCGCCTCGACCAGGAATACGAGTTTTGAGCGCTCTTCGACGCTATAGATCACCGGCGGCGTGAACTCGGACTGCTTGGCGATAAAACTCACCCGCGCGGTGAGATCGTTGGCGCAGCCGTCGCAGCCTATTTTGATAGTGTCGCCATAGGCGACCTTCTGCAGCGCCGTCTCCGGCACGTAGAAGCGCACCTTGATATTGCCGGGCGGCAGCAGCGCCAGCACCGGCCGGCCCGCCGGCACCATTTCGCCCGGCCGGTAGTAGACCTCTTGCACCGTGCCATCGACCGGACTGAAAACCTTGCGCCGCGTCAGCCGGGTCTGCGACGAATTCAATCGTGCCTGCGCGTCGCGCAGCACCGCCGTCGCCTGGTCGAGATCCTTTTGCGTGCCGGCGCCGGTCTTGGCCAGTTGCGAGGCGCGGTCGAAGGTCTGCTGCGCATTGGTCAGCGAGGCTTTGACCTGGGCGATGTCGGCTTGCTGCAGATCGTCGTCGACCGTGAACAACGGCTCGCCGGTCTTGACCGTATCGCCTTCCTGCACCGACAGCGCCTGCACCCGCCCCACTTCGTCGGGCGCGACGAAAATGAGATTGGCCTCGATCCAGCCCTGATAGGTGGTGTCGGCCTTGTTGCAAGCCGCGAGCGTCAACGCGAGCAGGCAAGCCGCGGCGACAAGGGAACGCGTGCTCATGCCGCCCTCCCCGCGCCGAACAGATTGTCGAAATAGGCGCGCATCATGGCGCGCACGTCGAGCGGCTCGAAGCGCTCGAACAATCCGCTCCAGACGATGGCGATAATGCCGGGCGCGCCGAGCAGCATCGGAAAGCGCACCAGCGCGTCGCCGGCAAGCTCGCCGCGCTCGTGGGCGTTGCGCAGCATGCCGCGCAGCGCCTTGAGCAGGCGCGACAGCACCTCGCGATAGTAGAACTCGGCCAGCGCCGGGAAGCGCGGCCCTTCGCTGATCATGAGCCGGATCACCAGCTTGCGCCGGGTGCCGTAGACCTCGCGGACGAAAATCTCGACCGCCTGCTCGACGATCGTGCGCAGCGGCAAGTTGGTGGCGAGCGCCAACTCGAGCGAGCCGACCACCGGAACCATTTTGGCCCGGATCAGCTCCTGGAACAGGCTCTCCTTGTCGGTGAAGTACAGATAGATCGTGCCTTTGGCGATGCCGGCGCGCCTTGCGACATCCTCTAACCGCGCGGACGCAAATCCCTTCGCCGAGAACTCGTCGAGCGCCGCGTCGAGGATGGCGTCGCGCCGCGCCGCCGCCTTGGCGCTGCGCGCGTCCTGGCGCGTCGCCGCAATGGTCCGCACCGCGCTGCCGCTGGATTGACCGGGGCCGATTTTGTCCGGGCGAGTCAGGGCCTCCCTGGCCGGCCGTTTTGCCGCTTTTGCCATGGATAGAAATATGACTGACCAGTCAGTCATAGTCAAGAGGGCGGCTCCCTGCCCCTTGCAACGGTGACTTTTTGTCTTGGACGCGGCATTCGCTGCCGACGGCAAAACTCTGCTACGCTGGCAACGCGCGAAGGACAAAGCCGGTCATTTCAATGGCGGACGTCACGGACGAGGTGCCGATCAGTCATCTGCAGCGGCGCCGCATCGAAAGCCGCGTGCTGATTCCGTTCATTGCGGCGTGCCGGGAAAAATTCGGCGATGCCGCGACCAAGGAACTGGTCGTCGCCACCATCCGGCGTCTCGCTGTTGAAGACGGCGCGCGGTGGGCCGAAGCTTTCGGCCGCGACATGCATGCGCTCAAAAGCGTCGCGGAGAAAGTCTGGGCCGGCGGTGGCAGTCTCGATATCGACATGGTCGCGGCCGGCGACGAGCGGCTCGACTTCAATGTCACGCGCTGCCGCTATGCCGAGTTCTACAAGGAGCTCGGCCTTGCCGATCTGGGTTATCTCGTGCACTGCAATCGCGACCACGCCATGATCGACGGCTTCAATCCGGATCTAAAGCTCACGCGCACGCAAACCGTGATGGAAGGCGCCAGCCATTGCGACTTCCGCTTCACCAAGAAATCATAACCATCAGTACAGGGAAGATTATGCACAGCATACGGCGCTGCTTCATCGCGGCAATTCTCGTCCTCGGCGGCATCACGACCGCGGCGCGGGCGGAAGATTATCCGACGCGCCCGGTGCGCTTCATTTCGGATTCGGCGCCCGGCAGCGCCATCGACGTCACCATGCGGGTCATTGTCGACGGCATCGGCCGGGTCTGGCGCGGCAATGCGGTGTTGATCAATCAGCCGGGCGCCGGCGGCGCCATCGGGGTGCGCGCGGTGTCACAGGCGGCGCCCGACGGTTACACCTTCGGCATGTTCGCATTGTCGGATTTCGTCACGCTGCCCGGCACCGCCGACAACTTGCCGGTTCAGGTGCCGCACGATTTCACCCCCGTCGGCAGCCTCGGCGGCGCGCCGATGTTCATCACCGCGGCGCCGTGGCTCGACGTAAAGACGTTGCCGGACCTGATCGCGCTGGCCAAGCAGCGGCCGGGCGAGCTGGCCTATGGCACCAACGGGCCGGGCCGGCTCACGCACCTCACCGGCGAATTGTTGCAAAGCCGCGCCGGCATAAAGCTCCTGATGGTGCCCTATTCCGGCGGCACGCCGCAGGTGCTCAACGACATGATGGGCAAGCGCGTCGCGCTGGCCTTCGATTCCTATTCGGGCATCGCTGGCGCTGTGGAAGCGAAAAACGCCATCCCGCTCGCGGTGGCGGCGCCCAAGCGCATGACCATGTTTCCCGACTTGCCGACGGTCGCCGAGACGCTGCCCGGTTTTCAGTCCGAGGGTTGGCAGATGCTGGTGGCGCCGGTGGGCACGCCTGACGCCATCGTCAAAAAGGTCAATGCCGATCTGATCAAGGCGCTAGCTTTGGACGACGTGAAGAAACGGCTGACCGCTCTCGGCCGCGAAGACTCACCGCTGTCGCCTGATGAGACCCTGGCGTTCATCCAACGCGAGCAAGCAACCTGGGCACCTATCTTGGCGCAGATCGGCCCGGTGAAGTGAAACGTAGCCCGGATGGAGCCAACGGGTCCGGCCCGAAGTGGCCGGCCCGATGACAGGCTCCGCGCAATCCGGGGGCGGCGTCCAAACCGAAAGTTCTTTCCCGGATTTCGCTGACGCTCAATCCGGGCTACGAACCTAGCCCTTCTCGTCGCAGGCCCAGGCGCGCACCACGCATTCGTGGCCGCCGAATTCGGAACAGCGGCGCATCGAGGCGTTTTCCGCCCGGCCGAGATGGGATTCGATGGCCCAGCCGAAGCTGCCGCATGGATTCTTGGCGTCGACCGCGATCGCCGCGCAGCCCTTGCGCATGTCGCCGATCAGCTTGCAGGTGCTGCCGGTGCATTTCTTCATCGCCGCGACGCGGGCCTCGGTGACGTTGCGGAAATCGAAGCCGTAGCCGTAGGCGCCGCAGACGCCGACCGCAAAGGCGCCGGCCGCTTGCGCGGCGCCGATCATGGTGATCAAGACGCACGCCGCGGCAATGCAAGGCGCGCAATAACGTCGAAGACCAGGCATGGAAGCCCCTCCCCCTGAGGAACCCGCAGACGCTAGCGGGGAAGAGTTTCCAGACGGTGAATAGGCTGTGGCGCGTAGGCATAAATTGAGGTCGCCGGGCCCGAAAACGGCCAAAAAGCGTACCCCCCTCGCGAAATGCCCATGATCGGATTGCGCGACCGAAACGATACGGATGGGCGTTGGCTAATTGGCATGCTGCGCGGGAGCGGCTTTGGCGGCCAGGATCTGCGCGCAGCGATCCTGGACGAAGGGCAAAAGCCAGTCGCTCAAATATGCCGTCACCAGCTTATGGCCGTCATTGGAAAAATGAACCGGATCGACCAGCGACCCCGGAAAGAAATCGTGCTCCTGCCAGACTGTTTGCAGGTTCAGGAATTTGACCTTGTCA
>JBAUYI010000414.1:0-3984 GCA_049584715.1 Xanthobacteraceae bacterium | reverse complement strand
ATAATTCCGAGTTATTTGCAGCTCGGTCGGGCGCAGGTTGACGCAGGCGAGTGCGTGAAAGCCTCGTCCGATAGTTGCATCAACTGAGCTATGGCCTCCGCACTGCCGCCGCCGCACACTCTCGCCGTCCGGTAACAGGAGAGCGAAATGCAGTTCGGCGTGGCGGTCGGTGAGTTCTTACGGTTCTGTGCCCTGGAGCGGCAGCTTTCGGGGCATAGCGTGCAGGCCTATGCGGCCGATCTGAAGGATTTTCGGAAATGGCTCAAAGCCGACGTCGCCATTGGCGACGTGTCTTTGGCCTTGTTGAAGGAATATCTCGAGGACATGGTCGGGTCGCGCAGGCTGACCGTCGCAACCGTTCGGCGAAGATTTGCCTGTCTGCGCGCGTTTTTTCGACGCGCTTGCGAGAAAACCGATTGCCCGGACCCGTTTGCGAATTGGCGCCCGCTATTGCCGCGCCGCAAGCGGCTGCCGCGCACCTTGTCGCGCGGCGAAGCTGCCTTCCTGCTGTCATCCCGGAACGCGGATATTGAACGGGCCGATGACGGAGAGCGAGCTTTCCGGACCATCGTCCGGCTGATGGTTGCCACCGGGATGCGGGTCGGCGAATTGTGCAAGCTCAAGTTAGAAGATATGTCGCCGGATTGCTCGACCGTGCGCATACAAGGCAAAGGCGCGCGGGATCGCATCGCTTATGTCACCGACCCGGGCTTGCGGACGGATTTGCACCGGCTCATTGCGCTTCGCCGTAAATCGCAAATTGGCGCGGGTGCGCTCTTCGTAAATCGTTATGGCTCTCAAATGCGGCCGCAATCCGTGCGCTCCAAGTTGCGCAGGCTCGCGAAGGAAGCTGGTCTGGTTCGTCGGGTTACGCCACACATGCTGAGGCATACCGCGGCGACGCTTCTCATCGAGACGGGGGTGGATATTCGATTTGTACAGCGGCTCTTAGGTCATTCAAGTATCGCTACCACAGAAATTTACACCCACGTGTCTGATGAGGCATTGAGAGTAACGCTCGAGCGCGCAGACGTTCTCGGTCTGCTTGGCTCGGGTTGATTGGGACTATTGGGTTAGTTCCTGGAATGTTGTCATCAATCGAATTTTCTAGCGCAGATGGCTGTATCCACGCAGCGACACATAACTTCGAATTATCATGAAACCTGGAGACAGGATGGACGCGCACGGCGAGCTTTTGCTCGAACATGAGAAGTTGTTGAAGAAGATTGATAAGTGGCGATCAGCCACGGTCTGGTACCGTTGGCTGAACGTTTTTGTTTTTATGACCTGCAAGCTATTTGTTCCAACTGCGGCGCTCCTTGTCGCGGTAAATATGGTTTCCATCGTTTTGGATAAGCAGCTCATCGATAGCTTTACTTCATCCCTCATCGCTATAGCCGTGACGTTCTTAGCTAGCGTAGAGGCAATGTTGAACCCTGGGGCGAAGAAGCGTCTAGCATTCACTCTCTATAACGAGCTCAATTCGATCGAGAATAAATTGAATATTGCCAAGATTTCCGACAGCAACGAGAGCTTTCGGGAGAGACTTATATGGGCTGACGAGGAAATGAAAAGACTACTCAACCATTACTCAGAAAATGGCTATTGAGTTCGTTTTGGTGCCAGGACATACACAAAAATCATTAGCGCTGTGAGCAGTGGAATTACGACTGAGCGGTCAGCGATGCTTGAGACAATGCTCGCCATCATGACCAGCGCAAGCGTGCGCCAGTCCCCTAAAATGGCGAGAAGTCGAATTTTTCTCTTTAGGCTAGGTGTCATGAACCGATTTCGAGGGCTCCATTCCGACCACTTTCTAGGATACATCAACTTTGATTTTTCCGTAGCGTTCCGCAAATAATCCAAATCCGTCTTGGTCAGATTCGAACTCATCTTTCTGACGAGATAGTGATTAGCATACAGCCTTCGGTCAATTAAGTGAAGTGAAGCCGTTCGACCTATTTCCATTTCGGCGTAGATCAGCCCATTCTTAAAGAAGCGAACGTGAATTTCTATCAGCGTACCTCCGGCGTTTTGTATAAGTCCGCCAATCTGACCAGGATATATAAACTGCCAGTATGTTTCTTTAAAGCCTGAACCTTTCAGCGCCTCGTAAATCGCTGTTATTGAAGCGTTCTCAGGTACACTGGTGTCATGATGCAACCCTGTACATGACTTCCAACGAAAGATGCCCCACTGCCACGGCGGGACGAACTTGCCAGTCCTCGCCCAACGCATAATTCGAAGTTATCCTTATTCTGCACGTAAGCGTCGTGGTGGCTATAAGTTCAATATATAATTGTACTAACAATTACGCACTCTGCAATAGAGGGAGTTCATACGCCCCTCAATCGTACCTAATCTCCACCTCCCACAGCACTTTCTCGCACCGCGCCGCGTCGTTGCGGACGAACGCAGAAAACTCCCCCGGCGGCTGGTCACTGCAAAATTGCCGGTCTGGTTGAACTTCTCCCGCACGTTGGGCTACGAAAGAAAGAATGTGCCCCACTTCACGGTTGAGCTTGTCGATGATTGGAGCCGGCGTGGCCTTGGGCGCGACCGGGCCGAGCCAGATCGATATGTCATCCAAATGCTGCAAGCTCGCCGCTGCGGCTAGCGTCGATACGTCGGGATAGGGCCCCTTGCGGCCGTCGAGCTTGGCGAGCGCACGCTCCTCGATCAGCGGACCCGCCACTACGGTCGTGGTATAGGTGATGTCGACTGAGTCCTAAGCGCGACGCGCAATTCGAGCTTGCCTGTTACGCCTTTCGCGGGTTTGGCGCGCTGTTCGATCTCGGCCGGACTGCGAACGCCATTCGCCACGGTCGCATTGCCACTATGATGTGCGCAACAAACCATACGGGAGGATTAAATGCCGGATCATTCGGTCACGCGCCGCGCGGCGCTGGGCGCAGCGGCGGTCGGCGTGGCGGCGCTCGGAGCGACGCAGGCGATGGCACAGGCGGACACGCGGAAAACGTTCGTGCTGGTTCACGGCGCCTGGCATGGCGGCTGGTGCTGGCGGCGCGTCGCCGACAGTCTCGAACGGCGCGGCCATAAGGTTTATGCGCCGTCGCTGACCGGCAACGGCGATCGCTCGCATCTTCTGAGCAAGGACGTGATCCTCGACACCCACATCGCCGACATCGTCAACCTGGTGAAATGGGAAGACCTCAACGGCATCTGTCTCGTCGCCCATTCCTATGGCGGCTGGCCGGCCTCGGGCGTGCTCGAACAGATCCACGACCGCGTCGCGGCAATCGTCTGGCTCGACGCGTTCAAGCCGGAGAACGGCCAGAAGGGCACCGATTTCGCGTCGGAGTTCAGCCGCAAGGCACTGGAGGAGGCGGTGGCCAAGGGCGAGCCGGGCCGCAAGGGGCCGCCGGCGAAGACGTTCTCGCAGAGCGAAAAGGATTACGCCTGGATCGATTCCAAGCTGACGCTGCAGCCGAACGGTGTCGCCACCCAACCGATCGTGCTCACCGGCAAGCGCGAGACCATCGCGAAGAAGACCTACATTCGCGCGCCGAAATATCCGCAAACCGCGTTCGACAAGGCGCTGGCGGAATGCAAGGCCGATCCGACCTGGCAGACCTTCGTCAACGACGACACCGGTCACGACGTGATGATCGATCAGCCGCAATGGCTGGCGGATGTGTTGCTGAAGGTGTCGTAGTCTCCTAATCGTACCGAATCCCCGTCTCCTTCAGCACCTTTTCCCACCGCGCCGCCTCGTTGCGGATGAACGCGGCAAACTCCTCGGGCGTGCTGGTCGCGGCAAAATTGCCGGTCTGGTTGAATTTCTCGCGCACGTCGGGCTGCGAAAGAATGTGCACGACTTCGCGGTTGAGCTTGTCGATGATCGGTTGCGGCGTGGCCTTGGGCGCGACCAGGCCGAGCCAGATGGAAATGTCGTCGAAGTTTTGCAGGCCCGCTGCCGCGGCCAGCGTCGGCACGTCGGGATAGGGCTCCTTGCGGCCATCG
>JBAUYI010000413.1:0-8145 GCA_049584715.1 Xanthobacteraceae bacterium | reverse complement strand
AACGGGCCTTCGTCGCTGTCCCCGCAGAGGTCTATGCTTTTTTGGAGGCCGTGAAGCACCTTGAACAACGGAATGAGTATGCGGCGTCGCTGGTGAAATTATAAGTGCCCATTCTGGAAATCGCGTCGAACCAAATTGACAGTTCTGTGCGCAAGTCCGAGTCACGTTCGGTGTTCCGAAGAAAGAGTTGGTTGACCAAATCATATTGCTCTGCTGCATACATCAATTTAGCAATGGCAGTTTTCGATCTAAAGCCGGCCCACCATTCATCGTATTTCACCAGCGACGCCGCATACTCATTCCGTTGTTCAAGGTGCTTCACGGCCTCCAAAAAAGCATAGACCTCTGCGGGGACAGCGACGAAGGCCCGTTGAATTCGTGTTTCAAGATATTGGCCGGTAGATGTGGTCCGAACACCTGGAGGCAAATGTCGACTTAGGTCAGTCCATATGGATGGGTCGATATCTTGGACTCGCAGTCTGCCAAAGAACGCAACGAGAGTTTCTAGCGTGGTCGGGAGCATCTGCTGCTTGCCGCAGGCGTTGCTGGACCTTAAAGGCTGCAACAGTGTAACCGACGAGAATATCTTTGGCCAGCGTGTTGCGTAACGAAGAGTCCCGGGGTTATTAGTTCGCCGAACATATAAAAAAGCGGCGGTGGACCTCCAGCCGATTTGCGAGGTGTCCGGCGCACCGTTCTGGAGAGGATCGATCGATGAATGCCGTTTCCAGCCGCAACATCAAATTCCTCAGCCACAGCGACCAGGGCGGCCGCGGCGACGGCGTCCAGGTCATGGTCAATCGCGGCTTTGCCTATATCGGCCACGGCTTTTCCAACGGCATCACCGTCATCGACGTGCGCGACGCCAAGAATCCGAAGACGGTCAATTTTTTGGCCTGCCCGCCGAACACCCGCGCGCACCACATCCAGACCCACGGCGACCTGTTGCTGGCGGTCAATGGCCCGAGTGTCTGGACCATGCAGGTGAGCCAGGAGGCCTATTTTGCCGGCACCTCGGGCGATGCGCTCAAAGGGCAGCAGTTCACCAGCGGACTGCGCGTCTACGATCTGGCGAAGCCGGAGGCGCCGCGCGAGATCGCCTTCCTGCCGCTCGGCGGCTTGGGGCCCCATCGCATCTGGTATGTGGGCGAGCGCTACGCCTATGTCTCGGTGCATCTGCCGGAATTCTCCGACCATATCCTGGTCATCGTTGACATGAAGGAGCCAACGAAGCCGGAAGTGGTCGGCAAATTCTGGCTGCCCGGGATGTGGACCGGCGGCGGCGAGACGCCGACCTGGCCGAAGGGCCGGCGCTATGCGCTGCATCACGGGCTGGTCGCCGGCAATCTCGCCTATACGGCGTGGCGCGACGGCGGGCTGGCCATCGTCGACGTCGGCGATCCGGCAAAACCAAAACTCGTCTGCCACCGCAATTGGGATCCGCCATTCGGCGGCGGCACCCATTCGCCGCTGCCGCTGCCGGACCGCGATCTCCTGGTCGTCGCCGACGAGGCCAACTTCGCCAATTGCAGCCTGGGCCTGCGCTATATCTGGATGTTCGACGTCCGCGTGCCGTCCAATCCGGTGAGCATCGCCACCATGCCGGTCCCGGACGAGATCGACTACTGCAAGAAGGGCGGCCATTTCGGCCCGCATAATCTGTGGGAGAACCGGCCCGGTGCCTTCCAGAGCTCGCGCTTCATTTTCGCGACCCTGCACAATGCCGGCGTGCGCGCCTACGACATCGCCAATCCGTTCCAGCCGCGCGAGGTCGGTTCTTTCGTGCCGCCGCCGCCCGAGCGCATGTTCGATCCGCGGCCGAACCGGCCGCAGGTGATCCAATCCTGCGATTGTTTCGTCGATGCGGAAGCGCGGATGTATGTCACCGATTCCAACGCCGGTTTGTACATCTTGCAGTTCGAGGGCGCGTGAACGCGCCGGCGTGACGCGGCGCCGCTGTGCCGCATCCACATTGACAGTGGGACCTTGCCCTACCACAGTACCCCGTTCAGAGCCGCTTAAAGCGGCCTTAGGGGAGGGGACGGATGGCACAGACCATAGAAGGCTTCGTCGATACCGCGTTGGACGACGCCAAAATTTCACCGCTGCATCGCCGGGTCATCGCTCTGATCGCGGCGGGATATTTCTGCGACGTCATCGATTATACGGTGTATGGCTCGCTCGTTTTTTTCATCATCAAGTCGGGGTTTAGCGCGGCGGACGCCGCGTTGATCGGCAGCGCCACGATCGTCGGCCTCGCCATCGGCACCGCCGGCCAGGGCGAATTCTCGGACCGGTTCGGCCGCAGGTTCGTCTATCAGTTCAATCTGCTGTTCTTCGGCCTGCTCACCATCCTCGGCGCATTCGCGCCGAACTTTACAGTGCTGATGATCTGCCGCTTCTTGGCCGGCATCAGCCTGGGCGCCGAGCAGCCGCTCGCCTTCGCCTATGCGGGTGAATGGGCGCCCAAGCGCATCCGCGGCCGCATCCTGGCGATCGTGCATTTCATCGGCGGCGCCATGGTATGGCCGATCGGCACCGGGCTTGTGCTCGGGTTCGCCGCGATCTTTGCTTCGGGGACGGATCCGGTCTCGGCCAGCTATGTGTGGCGCGGCGTGTGGATTCTCATTGGCATCCTTGCTTTGATCGTCTGGGTGTTCCGCTTCACGCTGCCGGAATCGCCGCGCTATCTGGCGACCCACGGCCGCGGCGACGAAGCGATCAAGATTCTCAATGACCTCGGCATTGCCGGCCCGACCGAGCCGCTGTCGACCGATGTCGCCAGCAACACCAAGAGCGATCCGTTCGCTGTCGTGTTCAAGATGTTCCCGAGGCGCGTCATCGCCGGCATGATCTGCTTCACGGCGTTCTTCGGCATCGCCATCGGGCTCGGCGCCTGGCTGCCGAACATCATGGCGGAGAAGGGCTTCGGCATCACCAAGTCGCTGCAATACACGCTGGCGATGAACTTCGCGGTGCCGTGCGCCAGCATCTTCATGATGTACGCGCTCGACAAATTCGGCCGCAAGATCACGGCGATCTGCACCTTCATCCTCGCCGGCGCGATGGCGATTGCGTTCGGCCATGCCGAGACCGGGACCGAGCTGATCGTTATCGGCTTCGTCATGATCTTCTTCGTCCAGGTCGCCGGCAATTCGATGCAGATTTTCACGTCCGAAGTGTTCCCGACCAACGCGCGCGCGTCGGGCTTCGGCTGGGCCTCGGGCGTCGGTCGGCTGATGACCGCCGTGATCATGCCGTCGATATTGCTGGTGCAGAAGACCTGGGGCCTGACGACCGTGTTCGTGTGCCTGGCGACGCTGTTGTTCATTGCCGCGATTTCCGTCACCCAGCTCGGCCCCGAGGCCAAGCAGAGAGGGCTCGACGAGATCGAGCCGCCGACCAACAAATTGGTCGAGGCGGGCCATGCCTTCTGGCTGCGCCTGAGCGGCGGAGTGCTGACCGGGCTGGCGCTGTTCTGGTGGATCTATTTCTACGTCAACGTGCTGAAAGATCCGGGCAATTCCGTCGCCTGCCTGTTCTACACGACGGATCAGTGCGCCACCGCCGCCGCCGTGCCGGCAGCGGCCGGGCAGTTGATTTACCAACCCTATCTGCTGTGGGTTGGGATCGTGCTGCTGATCGTCTCGTTCTTCGTCAACGGTTCGCGCAGCCCAGCGTCCCAGACGGCGAGCTGACAGCCGCGGACAACGTCGGCAAAAAGCTTCGGCCGGCCCGTGATGGCGGTGCCGGCCGAAACTTTGATGGGCCGCCGCAACGCGCCCTTAAGCGCAACGGTGGGACATGGGCGTTCACCCGCGCCAATAACGGTCTTCCCAGCTGCGCGACAGCCGCACCGCCGAGAGGATCAATCCCGCCATCGAATGGGTCTGCGGGAAATTGCCCCACAGCGTGCCGGGCTTCGGCTTGGCGTCAGGCGTCGGCCGTCTGGCGACCGCTTTCATCCTGCCGGCCATCGGGTGGGTGCAGGCCAACTGGGGTCTGACCACGGTGTTCGGCTGCCTGGCGACGCTCCTGTTCGTCGCCGCCGTGTCGGTGACGCAACTCGGCCCCGAAGCGCGGCAGAAGAGCCTCGACGAGATCGCGCCGCCGACCGGCTGATCACTCAGCCGCCGAAGCCGGCGCGAGCGCAGCTTCGACGGCGGATGACAAATACACGCCTTGGCGCAACAACTCGCGCTGGATCGTCCGCACGTCGAGATCGCGCGGCCGCGTGCCGGTCGCGGCGGCAAGTGCGGCTGCGACACCGGCGGCCTGGCCGGTCATCCAGCATTGCGGAATTTCGCGCAAGAAAGTGTGGGAGCTCGCATCGCAGCCGACGTGGCGGCCGGCGCCCAATATATTGTCGACCCCTTCGGGCAGCAGCGCCCCGTAGGGCGTCGAGATATTTTGGAATTTTGGCGCAAGCGACGTCGACACGCCGATCTCGTCGTCCCAAATGTGACCACTGTCCCATTGCGCCCGTGTCACCTTGCGCGCCCCGGCAAGGCGCCGGCTGTGGCGGACGCCGATCTGCGGCGCGCCGAGCATAAGAAACGCATCGGCAAAGCCGGGCGCCGTCTTGCGGTAGACTTCGAGATGGCCGACGGCAAGCGCGCGCGAGCGCAATTCGACTGCCGTCAAATCCTCGACGTGGACGGCGCTGTAGCCGGCGAGCCGCGGTCCCATGAACAAGGCGACGTCGTTGCGCCATGACACGAACGGCTTTTCAAAGAATTGCAGCTGCTCGCGGCCGCGGGTCATGAAGGCGGCAAAGGCGTCGGGCTCTTCGTGGCGGAATTTGAGCCAGCGCTCCATGTCGACGCCGCCGATCAGGAAAGCGGTGTTCATGCAATGGTGGATGTCGCCTTCGTCGATGTCGGTTTCGCAGGGCGCACCGGAGCCTGCGATCAGATCGGCGTCGCCGGTGGTGTCGACGGTGATTTTGGCGAGCACCGCGTGGCGGCCTTCCTTGCTTTCGAAGATCGCGCCCTTGATGACGTTGCCGTCGCCGATCGGCGCCACGCACCAAGCGTGCAGCAACAGCCGCACCTTGGCTTCGGTCGTCATGCCCATCGACAGCGTCTTGAGCGCTTCGGGATCGATAGTCGGCGACCATGTGACGATGCCATGATAGGCCGCGGTGCGCTGCGCCCAGTAGGCAGCGGTGGCGGCGTCGCGGCGACCCCAGTCTGCGCGTGGCGGTCCCTGGATGGCATCCTGTGGCAGCCGATCCATGAATTCCTCGGCGAGGCCGCGGATGATCGGCCGGCCGGACCAGTCGGTCATGCGGTCGATCCAGATGACGAGGCCGCCGGTCGAAAGGCCGCCGAGATGATTGTAGCGCTCGACCAACATCACGTCGGCGCCGAGCCGCGCCGCAGCGATTGCCGCCGCCGTTCCGGCAGGACCGCCGCCGACCACAAGCACGTCGGTTTCGGCGAAGACTGGAGTGCTGCGCGCCGGTTCGGAAATCGTCTTGGCGGGGCGAGCGCGGCGCGTCCGGCCGCGGTCGCCGAACAGCTCAATGCCTTGCGCCGCGCCGATGCTGCTCGAATAATTGCCGCTGCCCGGCGGATCGCGAAAAATCTCGCTCTCTCGCGTCGCGCGGCCGGCGGACGCTTTGTCTTTGTCGTTTGTCATGCCGCCAAGCATACGCACTCGGCGTTTCATCCGCTAGCCGCGACTCACCCGCGCCAATAACGGTCTTCCCAGCTGCGCGATAGCCGCATCGCCGAGAGGATCAATCCCGCCATCGAATAGGTCTGCGGGAAATTGCCCCACAGCGCGCCGGTCTGCGGATCGACGTCTTCGGACAACAGTCCGTAGCGGTTGCGATGGGCGAGCGCATCGGTGAACAGGTCTTTCGCCGCCTCGCGCCGGCCGAGCGACCACAGCGCGTCGATCAGCCAGAACCGGCAGATTAGGAACGCGGTGACCGGCAGGCCGAAATCGTCGGGATTGGCGTAGCGCATGACGTGCTTCTCGCGCATCAATTCGCGCTCCATGGCGGCGACGGTCGAGGCGAAGCGCGGATCGTCGACCTCGACGACGCCGAGATCGGCGAGCAACAGCACGCTGGCATCGAGATCTTCGGAGCCGAAGGCGGCGGTGAATGCGCCGCGCTTCTCGTTCCAGGCGCCGTCGATCAGGGCGGCGTGGATCGGCTCGGCGATCGAATTCCAATATTTGGCGCGATCCGTAAGCCCGATGCGGTTGGCGATCGCCGCCAGCCGCTGACAGCCGGCCCAGCACATCGCCGCCGAATGGGTGTGGATGCGCGAGCGGCCGCGATATTCCCAGATGCCGGCGTCGGGTTCGAGCGCCTTCTGGGCAGCGCGGTCGCCGAGCGATTCCAAGAGATGAAACAGGCCTTCGTCGCCCGGCCGCGGCAGGCGGCGGTCGAAGAACATCGGCATGGCGGCGAGAATGACGCTGCCATAGGTGTCGTGCTGGATCTGATCGACCGCGGCGTTGCCGATGCGCACCGGCCCATCGCCGCGATAGCCTTCGAGATCGGGCGCGGTGCGTTCGTCGATGCTGGTCGTCTGCACGACGCTGTAGACCGGACGCAACTCATGGTCCGACTTCGACGCGATCGACAGCGTGAACGAAATGAACTCTTCCATGGTCCGCGTGGCGCCGATGCGGTTGAGCGCCTGGACGACGAAATAAGCATCGCGCAGCCAGCAATAGCGGTAATCCCAGGTGCGGCCCGACGACGGCGCCTCGGGGATCGACGTGGTGTGCGCGGCGATGATGCCGCCGGTCTCGTCGAAATTGGACAGTTTCAGCGTGATCGCGGCGCGGATGATCGCTTCCTGCCAGTCGTACGAGATCGACAGGCGGCGCACCCATTCCATCCAATAATCGTGGGTGCGCTCGGCAAATTCGCGGCAAGTCTGTTGCAGATCGCCGGAATACGGCTCATCGGGCCCGAACACCAGGTGCAACGGCCGCGTCAGCACGAACGGAGATTCGCTTTCGATCAGCGACAGCGGCGCATCCGTTGTCAGGCGGATCACGGTCGCGTCGGTGGAATAGCGGATGTGATTGCTGCCGAGCGAATGATTGGGCAGCGGCTTGCCGTAGTCGCAGGTCGGCCGCATCCGGATGGTGATGCGCGGCAGGCCGGCGATCGGCTCGATGATGCGGAACAATTGCGGCGGCCGGAACACGCGGCCGAATTGGCGAAAGCGCGGGGCAAAGTCGGTGATCTTCACCTTGCCGCCGTTGTGGTCGGTCAACACGGTCGAAACGATCGCGGTGTTGCGGACGTATTCGGACTGGAACTCCGCGATGTCGTCGAGCACGACGTCGGAAAATCCCTTCTCCTCTTTTCCCGATACCAGCCGGCAGAAGATCGGGTCGCCGTCGAAGCGCGGATAGCACCACCAGACGAGGCGCGAGTGCGGATCGACCAATGCGGCCGTGCGGCCGTTGCCGATGACGGCGAGATCAAGCCCGTGATCTGTCATGCCGCCGTGCCTGTGCCTTCGGCCGCGATGCGCTCAAGCCACGCGCGCACGGATTCCGGCTTGTCGAAATGGCCGTTGGTATCGGCAAAGGCGCGGCCGACGGAAAAGCCCAGGCCACCGAATCGGGAAATGATGCCAAAGACGGGCTCGTCGGTGGTGTCATCGCCGATGAAGATCGGATTGCGGTCGGCGAACGGCGAAAAGCTCATCAGCTCGCACACCGCGTCGCCTTTGTTGATGCCGGCCGGCTTGATCTCGACGACCAATTTGCCGGGCAGGATCTCGACCGAGCCCGGCGGCGCGCTGGCGCAGATCGCCTCGACCGCCGCACGCACTTCGTCTTCCTTGTCCGGCGCCAGGCGATAGTGAATCGCCAGCGAGTAACCCTTGTTCTCGGCGAGGATGCCGGGGCCGATCTCGGTGACGCTGGCGAGCTTGCGCTTCAAAGTCGCGCTCAGCGGCCCCGCGCGCAGCAGCGGTTCGGCGTCGGCGGCGACGCGCAACTCCGCGCCGTGGCCGCCGATCGCGGCGAGCTGCAACGGCGAAAAGATCAGATCGATGTCGGCGAGCGAGCGGCCCGAGACCAGCGCCAACGCGCCGCCGGTCAAGTCGTCGAGCCGCGCCAGCGTGCGGCGCAGTCCCGGCGATACCCAAACCTGCTGCGGCG
>JBAUYI010000412.1:0-7374 GCA_049584715.1 Xanthobacteraceae bacterium | reverse complement strand
GCATTGTCCCACTCCTGGGAGAAGTGGTTGGCATCCATGCGGTTGACCTTGAAGGTGCCGTTCGGCGTGTCGTAGCCCGGCCGGCCGGTCGACACCGGCCACGTGTAGCGCTGCGCGCCATCGACCGCGACCGACATCTGCTGCGTGGCCTTGTCGATGGTGATGTCGATGTTGGCGCGCGCGGCAGAGGCAAACGGTAACGCCAGCGCCACCGCGATGAGCGCGGCGGGGAGGAGAGTGACGGCACGCATCGTTGACACCCGATGAAACGCAAAGAGCCCAGTTATTAGAAGTGTCTCGCGGGCGAATGGTTCAAATCAAGAGCCTAAAGCCGCCGCCCGGCAAAATAGTGAACGGATTGCGGCGGGATTGTTGAGCGGCGTCTAGTGCCGTTTGAAATACTGCACCGCACGCTCATGCTTCTCGGCGGCGGCGCGGCTGGCGAAGGTGCCCAGATTGCGGCGACGCCCGGTTTTCGGGTTCTTCTTGCGCGAATAAAGCCGGTATTTGCCGGACGGCAGCTTGCGGATCATGCGGTTGCCTCACGACGCGGGCGCTAGCGCCCTACTTCACCGCGGATGGCGAACGTAGAGCGGTTCGTAGGATCCGCGGCGAAATGCCGAATTCTCCACGAGTTTGCCGCACCGAACTCCAGCATCCGTCGCTTGGCCGTAGAACCAACAGCCCAAGCGATAAGCCCAAGCGAAAGGGCCGCGGCAGTCAGTCTTGAATGCCAATTCGCAGAGTACATGTCCGAGCACGTCACACGATCGATACATGAATTGATCGAACATCGTCGCATCCCAATTATCGCGAGAATACCCGCGACATGACGTCGTCGAACGAATAGGGGCAAGCCGGCGGAAACACGGTCTCGTCAAGGCCGGTTTCTTTCGCCGCCTCGATGCGCGCCCGGCGGTAAGCGCGCACAATGGCCTCGGCAATACGCGGCCGCAGACCCGGGTTGTCGGCCAGCACATCGGCGATTTCCAGGCGCTGCTCTTCGATCGAGAGCACCCAGCTGCGCGAGCGCAAGGCCGTCTGGTGATCCCACTTCAGCATGTGCAGCATCAGCACCCGCAGCGCGCTGACGAGCTTGTTGAACTGCTCGCGCCCCAAGGCTTCGATCTCCTCGGCCAGATTGTCGCGATCGAGCGCCTCGTAGCGGCCCTCGCGCAAATGCCGCGCCTGCTCCATCAGCCAGGAATAGAAGTCGCGCTCGTATTCGGCGCGCACCGGCTCGTCTCCGGGCGCCAGATCGGCCACAATGTCTTTTCGCTGTCCGGCCATGGCTACCTCTGCCGACCTTATAGCAGATTTGGCGGTGCGGCTGCTCCCTCCCCCCTTGTGGGGGAGGGCGGGGTGGGGGGTCGGGAGGTAACGCGCGATCTCGACGCTAGCGCAAAACCTCACGACCCCCACCCCTACCCCTCCCCACAAGGGGGAGGGGAAAGTGCTAACCCTCCGCCTGGCCGAACCCGGCGCGCTTGAGCCGCACGATGGCTTGATCCAGCGCCGCGAGAAAGCTCGACCGGTCGCGCGGCGAAAATGGTTTTGGGCCGCCGGTGATCTCGCCGGCGCTGCGCAGCGAATCCATCAGGTTGCGCGTCGCTAACGTCATGCCGATCGAATCCGCGGTGAAGGCGCGGCCGTTCGGCGCAATCGCCTCGGCGCCCGCCTTCACGGCCCGGCTCGCCAGCGGCACATCCGCCGTGATCACGATAGCGCCGGCGCCCGCACGCTCCGCGATCCAATTGTCCGCCTCATCCATGCCCGAGCCGACGACCACACGCTCGATCAGCGGATCGCGTGGTACGGCGATGGTGGAGTTGCTGACGACGAAGACCTTGAGGTCCGTGCCTTTGAGCGCATGGCGCTCGGCGACGCGATAAATCTCCTGTTTCACCGGGCAGGCGTCGGCGTCGATGAAGAGGGCGATCATCTTATTCTGCTACCATATGTCATATGTTATTTGCCGACTCGAACCGAATCGGACTTGCACGCAACCAAACCATTGGGCGCGGGTTGCTTTCAGCAAGCCGTCAGAACGTCTAACTTATGTTAAGATTTTGGGGTCAGCCTTTGGGCATCGTCCGGGATTCCCGCTGCAACCGAGGAATGGAATGACCAATCGAGCAATGCCGGCGCGATCCACGCGGGTTCGCGCCGCGGGTTTACGCGCATCTGCCGCCATTGCGGCGCTTTCGGCTATGGCCGCGCTAACCGCATTGGCCGCGCCGCCGGCCGCAGCCAAGCAGGCGGCCGCCGCGCACCCGACCCAGATGACGGCCCCGCGTCCGGCGGCAGACCCGATCATGGCCATCGTGTCGATCAAGAGCCAGCAGGTGACCTTCTACGACGCCGACGGCTGGATCCTGCGGGCGCCGGTCTCGACCGGCACCACCGGACGCGAGACGCCGGCCGGCGTGTTCGCCGTCCTCGAGAAGAACAAGGAGCACCACTCGAGCCTCTATGACGACGCTTCGATGCCGAACATGCTGCGCATCACCTGGAACGGCGTCGCGCTGCACGGCGGCCCGCTGCCCGGCTACGCCGCCTCGCATGGCTGCATACGCATGCCGTTCGATTTCGCCGCCAAGGTGTTCGATAAGGCGCCGATGGGGATGCGGGTGATTATTTCGCCGACCGATTCCGAGCCGGTGGCGTTTTCCGATCCGGCCCTGTTCGTGCCAAAGCAGGATGCGATCGACGCGGCGCCGGGGCTCGCCGCAGCGGCTGCCCGCGACGCGGACGATGCCGCCAAGGCGGCAGTCGCGGCGAAGGCCGCTGTCGCGCCGGCCAAGCGTGCCGCTGCCGCGGCGCTTGCGGCGGTGCGCAATCTGACGCCGCTCAAAACCCGCGCCGATGCCGAGCTCGCCCATGCCGAGAAGGTGCTCGCCGCCGCCACCGCCAACCCGAAAATGACCGATCAGGCCAAAACCGCGGCGCAGGCTGCGGCGCAAGACGCGCAGCAGAAAGCCGCCGCCAAAGCGCAGGCGCTGGGTGAACAGCTCGACGCCGCCAAGGCCGACCTGAAAGCGAAGCAGGATGCTGCCACAGCCGCCGAAGCCGCCGCCAAGGCCACCGAGGCGAAGCGGGTCGCAACCGCCAGCGCCGCAACGGCCGCGAAGCTCGCCGGCGCCCCGGTGTCGATCTACATCAGCCGTGCGACGCAGAAGCTTTACGTGCGGCGCGCCACCCACAAGAAATGGTCGGACGGCGGCGAGCTGTACGATTTCAGCCAGGAGTTCCCGGTCACCATCAAGGACCCGGACAAGCCGATTGGCACGCACATCTTCACCGCGGTGTCGCGCGACGGCGGCGGCCTGCGCTGGACCGAGGTTTCGATCGACAACGGCGACAACGCCAAGGACGCGCTCGACCGCATCACCTTCCCGCAGGCAGTGCTCGACAAGATCGCGCCGACGGCGGTGCCGCTGTCCTCGATCATCATCTCGGACGAGCCGTTGTCGAGCGAGACCAACTATCGCACCGAATTCGTCGCGGTGTTGAACAACCAGCCGCAGGGCGGCTTCATCACCCGCGCGCCGTCGCCCAAGGTGAACATCGCACGCGATGACGGCGGGCTCTTCGGGCATTTCGGCGGCTGGTTCGGCTCACCCGGTTATAATCAGCCGCCGCCGCCGCCGCCCGGCAGACAACCGGCCCGCGGCGTGTCGTATTATCCTTATCAGCGGTAGCGGCGCTGACGGAGCTATTGGCGAACGTGTCCATATTTCGACGGCGTCGGCGCTCGGCGATGCGATAAATCTCCTGCTTTACGGGACAGGCGTCGGCGTCGATTAGCTTCACGCCGCCGAATTGCTCTTGGCGATCGCCCGGCGGACGGCCTTCGGCTCGGCCTTGATGACCTCGATCAATGTACGCGCGGCGCCAGACGGACGGCGCGTGCCAAGTTCCCACTTGCGCACTGTGCCAACACCGGTCCCGATGATAGCGGCGAATTCCCGCTGCGACAGTCCGAGCTTGTGCCGGGCTTCGCGCGCGTCGGTGTCGCTCGGCACGACGCGATGGACGATCACATCAGCCTTCTCGCCACGCGCATATTTCAGCGCCTCCTGCCAGCTGGCGCGAATATCGTCGGCGAGGCTAGGCTTCGCTCTGCCCTTTTTCACTTTTTTCGCCATTGCGTCACTGCTTCCTTTGCGTAGCCTGTAAATTCTTTTTGCTCGCGCGCGCTCAAATTAGCCTTTTCGCTCTTGGCATAGAGCGCCATGACAAGGACTGGGAAGTCCGTGTTGTAGAAATAGTAGATCACCCGCGCACCGCCTCGTTTGCCGCTGCCACCGCGCCCGACGCGAACCTTGCGGAGCCCTCCGGTCCCGGGAATTAGATCGCCGCAGGTCGGCTCATAGGCGATCAGGTCGATGATTGCGTCTTGCTCTGTGCTGCTGAGCAATTCATCCGCGCGCCGCCGGTAGCCGGGGAGTTCGATCACCGATACCGGACGGCGAAGCATGGACGGATAGTACCCCAATGGGGTATAGATGTCAACTTAGGCGCCGACGACCACGCGCTCGATCAGCGGATCGCGCGGCACCGCGATCGTGCTGTTGGTGACGACGAGGACTTAGATTGCGGTGCCTTTGAGCGCGTAGCGCTCGGCGGCGCGATAGATCTCCTGCTTCACCGGGCGGGCGTCGGCGTCGATGTAAAGGCCGATAGCTTTCAGCGGCGAAGAATTCACATCCGGTCTTTCTTACGCAAGTCCGTCCCAACTCGAATATTCTCTCGCGTCAGGAAAAAGATTGAGGTACTCTTCTTTTTCTATTTTCATAACTCCGACCGACGGAGCCTTGCTTCGGAATTTTTTCTCAAAAAGGCGCTCGAGTGTCTTTCCACTCGCGCTTAAGTCATCAGCAATTGATTTGCTAAAATAGATACAATCGTCCGCATATCTATGAATCGCCGTTAAAATCGTGCCATAGCGATCGTCGATCGTTCCTCGTTGGTCAGGTAATGCAAAATAGAATTGAAAGAGCTGTGCCTGTGAATGAGGGCCTGATTGTCTAAATTCCTCGATTAGGCGGGTCCTTTCGGCAAACGCATCATTGAGCGAGTGAATGGTTTGAGAAAGCATTGACGCGAAGATAATTGCGCGTCTCTTGCTGGTCAGTTTCTCAAACACCAAATTTTGTAGTTTATCGACTGGGGTTAATATTGGGGTCAGCGTCTGAAAGTCTGCCGCAAACTCCCATTGAAAATCTGCTGGCAACTCACCTGCGTCACGCCGACGAATGATTTCTTGAAGTTCTCCTTTCTTGCGATCATACGCGGTCTTTAAACGTTCAATGTGCTGCCCCTTTAGGCCGAGAATTACGTTGCAAATAAGAACCGCCAAGTTGAAGCTCGTAGCCATATTCCGAATTTCGCTAAGAAGCTCATTTCTTTCAAGGGTTCGCGCTGCAATCCTTTGGGCGGCGTAAGCGCCGGCCCAGGCGCCGGCGCCGGCACCCGCGAGTGATGTGACAAAATTTGAATTTAGATACGGTGCCAGAGAGGTCACCAACTGAGTTAAAGTATCGGCAGCTAACTCGATCATTGAGAGCGCTCACACCCGCTCAACAAAACTATCCACCACCCGCTTCTCCCCCGCCCGATCGAACTGAATCGTCAGCTTATTCCCATCGATCGCCGTCACATTCCCATTCCCGAATTTCTGATGAAACACGCGGTCGCCCAGCGTGAAGGCGGAGACGGTGCCGGTGGATTTGGCCACCAGCTCGCCTTCGATGGTGAGCGGCAGGCGGCGGGGGCTGTCCTCGCGGGCGCGCCAGGGGGAGGGGGATGAGGCGTCGTCGAAGCCGTCGCTGTCGTCGTGTGCGGCGTAGCGCGAGCCGGTCTCGGAAAAGCCGCCGCCTTTTTTTGCCTGGGCGCGCTGCCAGCCCGGCGTCGTGTAGTTGGAGCCGAACGCGGTGGTGGCGTCGAAGCGTGAGGCGCCGTAGCCGCCATAGCCGCCGAAGCCGCCTTGGGACTCGGTCACTTCGACGTGGACTTCGGGCAATTCGTCCAGAAAACGCGACGGGATGTTGGTCTGCCACAACCCGTGCATGCGGCGGTTGGTGGCGAAATAGATTTTTGCACGCCTGCGCGCGCGCGTGAGTCCCACATGCGCGAGGCGGCGCTCTTCTTCCAGGCCGGCGCGGCCCTGGTCGTCGAGCGTGCGCTGGTGCGGGAACAGGCCTTCCTCCCAGCCGGGCAGGAACACGGTGTTGAATTCCAGGCCCTTGGCCGAGTGCAGCGTCATGATGTTGACGGCGTCGGCGTCGGCGCTCTTGTCTTTGTCCATCACCAGCGAGATGTGCTCCAAAAAACCTTGCAAGTTCTCGAACTCTTCCATGGAGCGGACCAGCTCCTTGAGGTTTTCCAGGCGGCCGGCGGCGTCGGCGGAGCGGTCCTTCTGCCACATCTCGGTGTAGCCGGATTCGTCGAGGATGATCTCGGCCAGCTCGTTGTGCGGCAGGGCATCGCGCTGCTTGCGCCAGCGGTCGAAGGCTTCGAGCACGCCGCGCAATGCGCCGCGCGGTTTCGGTTTCAGCTCGTCGGTCTCGACGATGGCGCGCGCGGCTTCGGTGAGCGGCACCCTGCGCTTGCGGGCGTGGTCGTGTAGCACCTGCACCGTTGCATCGCCCAGCCCGCGCTTGGGCACATTGACGATGCGCTCAAAGGCGAGGTCGTCGGCCGGCGAGTTCACCACGCGCAGATAGGCCAGCGCGTCGCGGATTTCGGCGCGCTCATAGAAACGCGGCCCGCCGATCACCCGGTAGGGTAGCCCGAGCGTGACGAAGCGGTCTTCGAATTCGCGCATCTGGAACGAGGCGCGCACCAGGATCGCCATTTCGTTGAGCGCATGCGGCGCGCCCGATTGGCCGCCGCGCTGCAGCTGCTCGATCTCCTCGCCGATGGTGCGGGCTTCTTCCTCGGAATCCCACGAGCCGGTGACGGTGACCTTTTCGCCCAATTCGTCGTCGGTGCGCAGCGTCTTGCCGAGCCGGCCTTCGTTGTGGGCGATGATGTGCGAGGCGGCGGCGAGGATGTGGCCGGTCGAGCGGTAATTGCGCTCCAGCCGGATCACTTTGGCGCCGGGAAAGTCGTGCTCGAAGCGCAGAATGTTGTCGACCTCGGCGCCGCGCCAGCCGTAGATCGACTGGTCGTCATCGCCGACGCAGCAGACGTTGCGGGCCGGCCCGGTCAGCAGGCGCAGCCAGAGGTACTGGGCGGTGTTGGTGTCCTGGTACTCGTCGACCAGGATGTAGCGGAACCGGCGGTGAAACTCGGCCAGCACGTCGTGGTGGGTCGTGAAGATCGTCAGGTTGTGCAGCAGCAGGTCGCCGAAGTCGCAGGCGTTCAGGG
>JBAUYI010000411.1:0-5176 GCA_049584715.1 Xanthobacteraceae bacterium | reverse complement strand
CAGCGCAGGGCCGCACCTGCAGCGCGCGGTCGCCGGCCGGCCCGCGATAGCGCGCGCCGCGGCCGTCGCCGGAAAAATGCTCCCGGGTGAACGGCTGGTGCATCATGCCGTAGATCGGCACGCCGCCGCGCGTCAGCGCGATCAATGTGCCCCAGGTCGGCAGGCCGCAGATGAAGGATTTGGTGCCATCGATCGGGTCGAGCACCCAGACATATTCGGCGTCCGGGCGGTCGGCGCCGAGCTCTTCGCCGACGATGCCATGCTCCGGAAAAGTCCGCTTGATTAGCGCCCGCATGGCTGATTCGGCGGCGCGGTCGGCCGCGGTCACCGGATCGAAGCCGCCGGAGCGGCTCTTGTTCTCGACGCCGAGCGCGCTGCGGAAGAACGGCCTTATGGTCTCGCCGGAGACGGCGGCAAGCTCGTCCACGAAGGCGGCAAAGTCGATTGCGGTCATGAAGGCCTCGTGCTCCGAGGTAGCGGAGAGTTCCGGCAACGGCAATCGGCGCGTTGCCGATCGGTCACGCCCGGTCGCGAAATGCTTCACGGAGCCGGAAATAGCGGCAGTCGGTCTCGTCTGGCGTATTTTTGAGCAAGGTCAGGTCTCGTTCTAAAGGGCTGAAATCAAACATCTATTTCAGGAGTTACAACAGCCACAACGAGCCCAAGACGCTGCCCTGCAGAATCCATGGGGAAAGTTCCAGCCGAATAGGTCAACAGGACTTGCGTTTTGTGCGGCGCGGTGTATCTTATTGCAGTGCGGTAGCGAGAGGCTTCCTCGCGCTACCGTCGCCCTCCTTGGGCGTTTCCTCCCTAGACTTGGGCCGCTCCCGCAAGGTGAGCGGCCCCTTTCTTTTGGTCTTGTCTTTCGGTCTTCGGTGTCTCGCGCGCTGGCAGTTTGTCGCCGGACCTATTCCGCCGCCGCCCTGTAGGGCCGCAACTCCTCTAGCGGGATCTCGGCAAGGCGATCCGAAAGCAGTTCGAACTCGCCCGCCAAGCGCGCGAACGAGGCCGACCGCTCGTAGCGGCGCTCGTCCATATACAGGGCCCGGTTGATCTCCAGCTGGATCGCGTGCAGCCCGGTTGCCGGATTGCCATAGTGCTCGGTGATGAAGCCGCCGGCATAGGGCTTGTTGCGGCTGACCGCATAGCCGAAGCCGCGCATGGTTTCTTCGATGGTCTCGGCGACGATCGGAACGCAGCTCGTGCCGTAGCGGTCGCCGAGCACGAGATCGGCGCGCGGCCGCTCGTCTCTGGCGCCGGTGGTCGACGGCATGGAGTGGCAATCGATCAGCATGGCGGCGCCGAAATCGCGATGCAGCCGCATGAACAGGCGCCGCAAGGCGCGGTGATAGGGCTTGTAGAGGCTGTCGATGCGGCGCAGCGCTTCGCCGACCGCAATGCGCTGATCGTAGATTTCCTGGGCGTCGCCGACCACGCGCGCCACGGTGCCGAGCCCGCCGGCGACCCGCATCGAGCGGGTATTGGCAAATGAGGGCAGGCGGCCGTCGAACATGCGCGGGTCGAGCTCGTAAGGCTCGCGGTTGACGTCGACATAGCAGCGCGGGAAATGCGCCTTCATGATCGGATGGCCGCGCGCGGCGATGCCGGCGATCAGGTCGTCGACAAAACTGTCCTCGGAGCGGCGCAGCGTCGCCAGATCGAGCCGCGACGTCAGCAGGAAGGCGCGCGGATAGATCCGCCCGCTATGCGGCGAGTTGAACAGGACCGGGCCACGGCATTGCTCAGGCTCGACCGCCTCGAACGGGGGATCAAATTCGTCCTGAATTTCCAACATGTCGCCTGGGGCTTTTGGGACTTAATCGACCCGATACCGATCCCTAGCGTGCGCCAATGGCCATTGTCCATAGGAGTCGCCGCTTGCCAAGGGCGGTTCAAGGGCGGTTACATGAGCCGGTCCTTGGCCAGTTCTTGGGCTGGTTCTTGGGCCGCCTTTCACTTCATCTTTACCGGCCATGCGGCTTATGGAGCGGCAGGGGGCCGGCGCAAAGCCGGGTTCGGGTTGCCATGTCCAAAATTTTGCTTGCGGAAGACGACGTCGACATGCGCCGGTTCCTGGTCAAGGCGCTGCAGAATGCCGGCTTCGACGTCGTGTCCTACGACAACGGCCTATCCGCCTACCAGCGGCTGCGGGAAGAACCGTTCGAATTGCTGCTCACCGACATCGTCATGCCGGAGATGGACGGCATCGAGCTCGCCCGCCGTGCCGCCGAACTGGACCCCGATATCAAGATCATGTTCATCACCGGCTTCGCCGCGGTGGCGCTCAATTCCGATTCGAGCGCCCCCAAGCACGCCAAGGTGCTGTCGAAGCCGATCCATCTTCGCGAACTGGTCAACGAAGTGCAAAAGCTGCTCGCCGCCTGAGCGGGTGCCCGAGCGGCCGCCGTCGCGGCATCGCCGCCGCGTGCCACACCGATCATCGACATAGGTTCGCCGTTTGCAGCCGCGATGCGCGACGTAATGACCTGATGCACGGCGTCGCATTGTAGCGGCCGCGCGAACGTATATTCTGACTTTTCCATACCTTCCCACCGAAATACCCGGGTGCAGGACCGAAGCGCGATGCCGGCGTCGCCACCGCTAACATTCAACGATGACTTGCTGCTGTCGGATGTCGACCGCAAGGAGATCGCGCGCAGCTTTCCCACCTTCATGCACGTGCTGGACTTTCCCGAGTTGCGGCAGGTTTTCGACGGTTACGATGTGTCGGCCAACCGCTGGAAGAAGAACCTGCGCAGGGCTGGGCTGACGACGATCGCGCTCGGTGTGATCGCGCTGCTTGGCGCTTCGACCGAGCCCCTCTACGAAAGACTGTCGCCGCTTTTTTCCAACACGATCGTTGTCGTATCCGCGCTCGCCGGGTTGTTGAGCATCATCATCAGCACTTTCGGCGTCCTTCATTCGGCTTCCAAAAACAGATGGCTGGAAGCCCGGCTGATGACCGAGCGCCTGCGGCAGTTTCAGTTCCAGACTCTGGTGTTCCGCATTCCGACCATCCTGCGCTGTGCCCCGTCGCCGGACTTCGACGCGCAGTTCGGCAAAGCGCGCGAACGTTGGTTTTCAATGTTCAAGATGGAGCATGTCGATCACCTGCCCGGCAAGCTGAAGGAGGTGTTGGACGATGACCCCGAGGAGCAATTTCAATTGCATGACCGCGACGCCTTGGACGGCGTTCCGGCTAGCGATCCGCTATTGACGGAGCTGTTTGCCGCCTACAGGCTGTTGCGAATTCGGCACCAGATTCTCTACGCGAATTTCAAGCTGGGCGGCGACAGTCTCAATTTCCCACGCAAGCAAGTCTCGCTTTTGAGCGGCGTGAGCCTCATTTGCATCCTGCTGGTCTTTTTTGCGCATTTTGCCGTTTCGATCTCCTCGGTGTCTCGATTGCTGCCGTCCGAGGCCATCGCCAACGGGCTGGCCTTCATGCGCGGGACGTCGGTTCACGTCCTGATCATCTGGACCGTCATCGTTGCGCTGGCGGCGCGCACGTTCGAGGAGGGTCTGCAGCCGACACGGGAGGTCGAGCGCTATACGGCGTACCGCGCGCGGCTCGGACGCTTGCTCTATCATTTCGACGAAGCCTCGACCGTGCCCGAGCGCGTGCGCATCATGACCGAGGTCGAGCGGCTGGTTTATCAGGAAATGCGCGAGTTCCTCAAAACCAACTATGAGGCTCGTTTCGTGCTTTGACGGCAAGCCCGCTTTTTTCGTCCTGGATCAACGCTTCAAATACGTCTTGTCCAGCATCACGTGGATGCCTTTTGCGCCATTGACCACCTGGGTCACGCGCAGGTCGGCGGCCAGGCTGCACAGCGTATAGGCGTCCTCGCGCGAAATCCCGGTGCGTGCACAGATCAGCTTGATCATGTCGCGCAACGCGATCACCACGGCGTCGTCGAGGTCGGGATCGAACGCCATGGTGATCATGTGGGTCGGCGTCTCGGCCAGCGGCCATTCCAGCGCCATGTCGTCGCGCAGGTGCAATTCAAAAGTGCCGATCAAGCCGGTCTCGATGGCGGTGATGCAGACCTCGCCGTCGCCCTGGGCGCCATGGCCGTCGCCGGCCGAGAACAGCGCGCCGTCGACATGGATCGGCAGATAGAGCGTCGTGCCGGCGACCAGTTCCTTGTTGTCCATGTTGCCGCCGTTGCGCCGTGGCGGCGGCGAGGCAACCGGGCCCCAGGCCGCGGGTGGCGCTACCGCCATGATCCCGAAGAACGGTTTCAACGGCAGCTCGAGGCCCCACGGCAGCCGCCCGATCATCCGCGCTCGGTCGAGCGGAATGTGAATGAGGCGCATCTCCTTGAAATCGTCCGGCAGCGCGCCCGCGAGCGGCCGGATCATGTTGTAGCCCCAGTCGTAATGCAGCTCGATCGCCTTGATGCGAACTTCGAGCACCTGGCCGGCCTTGGCGCCGCGCACCGCGACCGGCCCGGTGAGGATGTGAGGTCCGCCAAGCTTCGACTGCACCTTTGCGTGTATCTCTTGCAGCGCCGCCGGTACGTTAAACCCCGAAGCCGGGCCGGGCAGTTGGCCGAGCCCGCCCGACACCGTCGAAATCACGACGGTATCGCCCGGATCAATCGTGATCAGCGGTTTGAGCTTTGCATCGAAATAACCCCAATGCACCGTATCGGGAGCGGCATCCAGCCGATGTGTCGTCATGAACTCATCTTTCATTCGCCGGCGTGGAGAATGTCGGAAATCCAATCCCACATATAATGAACGCCGATGGTGGCGTCGTCGACCTGGCAATGATGGAAGCCGCCTTCCTCGCGGGTGAACACTTTGAGCGCCTTCTGCTTGGAGCCGACCGCCTCGTAAAGTTTCTCCGCGATCTCGATCGGAATTTGCTCGTCGCCGGCGCCATGCAGCAAGAGGAACGGGCAGGTCATCTTCTGCACGATGCCGTCGAGCTTGAAATCTTCCAGCTTTTTGAGCGCCGAGGCGCGGTCGTTGACGCCGAGCACCCACTGCAAATGCTCCGGCGGCACCGAGAGCGACAGCACCCGGCCGGAATCGAGCAGATCGAGCCGCCGCGCCCAGATCTCGTGATAGTCCCATTGCGCGCCCCAGGCGACGCAGCAGGCGAAGCGCTGCTCCAGCGACGCCGCGCGCGGCGCGTAATAGCCGCCGAGGCTGAGCGCCATCACGC
>JBAUYI010000410.1:0-20385 GCA_049584715.1 Xanthobacteraceae bacterium | reverse complement strand
TGGCCCACGACGACATCCAGCCGCCCGGCGCCGGCACGTTCGAAGTCCAGCTCGACGACGGGCGCTGGATGCATATCAGCGAACGGCGCACCAAGGACGGCGGCTACGTTTCGGTCGGCACCGATATCACCAAGATCAAATTGCACGAGCAGAAGCTGGTCGAAGGCGAGAAGCGCCAGGCTGCGACCATCAGCGACCTGCGCAAATCCCAGGAAGCGCTGCAGCTGCAAACCGATCAGCTCGCCGATCTCGCCGGAAAATACGCCGAGGAAAAGACCCGCGCCGAGGAAGCCAACCAGGCCAAATCGAAATTCCTCGCCAATATGAGCCACGAGCTGCGCACGCCGCTCAATGCCATCATCGGCTTCTCCGAGATCATGGAAGCCGCCATGTTCGGCCCGCTGGGCGCGGCAAAATACAGCGAATATTCCCGCGATATCCGCGAAAGCGGCCAATATCTGCTCGAGGTCATCAACGACATCCTCGACATGTCGAAGATCGAGGCTGGCGGCATCCGCCTGGCACCCGAAGAGGTCGATCTCGATTCGGTTCTCGCCGACTGCCTGCGCGTGGTGTGGCAGCGCGCCAATGAGAAACATCTCAAACTGGAATCCCACGTCGTTCCCGCGATCCGTTTCAAGGCCGACCACCGCGCTGTGAAGCAGATCGGACTGAACCTTCTCTCCAACGCCGTGAAATTCACGCCGGACGGCGGTTCGGTGACCGTGCGCGGCCATGTGCGGGCCGGAAAAGTCACGATCGCCATCGAAGACACCGGCATCGGCATTCCCAAAGACGCGCTGCACAAGCTCGGCCGGCCGTTCGAGCAGGTCGAGAGTCAGCTGACCAAGCGTTACCAGGGCTCGGGCCTCGGCCTCGCCATCGCCAAGTCGCTCATCGAGCTGCACGGCGGCGCCATGCGCATCAGTTCGCGCCTGGGCAAGGGCACCACCGTCGTCGTGCGGTTGCCGATCGAGGGAAAAATGCCGCAAGCCGGGACCATCACGGTCGCCGCCGCCTGAGCGTCCCCGCGCAAAGCGCGATTGTGCATTACGTGCCTGCCCCATCCCTGCCGTTCCGGCGCTCGATTGGCACCACGGCGCGGCCGTGACGGCGCTTATCCCCGCGCAGTCATGCCGATCCTGCCGCCCGCATGCGCCGTTCGCCGAACTCGTTTGCCCGTCGAAATGCAGCGTCGCGGAAGATTACTATGCGGCGTATAGCGGCAACAGGTGGGTGAGCGAGTGATGGCTTGGCGGAATTGTTTGCGGCAGGCGTCCGATGTGACGAACCAATAAGTCACCGCCACGGTTGGCGAGCGCGAGCGTGAAGAAAAACGCGCTCCGCCTTCGATCTTGCGCCGCCGATATCGGGACAACCGAGTTTCCCGAGACGAGGTAGGCACGGCGCTTCCCGCCTTGCCCTACGCTTGCTTCGGCCTGCGCGGCCACGTGATACGCGATGTGTCGGTCATCCCACAGGTGTTCGCCGAATTCGATGAAGCTAAAGGGGCGGAATATTCGGTGATGCCCATGGCCGCCCAACCCTGTGTGCAACACTCCAGAAAAGGCTTGGCACCAAGGCCGAAACAGGACTACGTCTTCAGATGGGTTCCCATACGCTGTGCGGCCATTTCTGTGCTGGCGGGGTGAGCTTCGTTGCCTATAATTATAGTCTTTGCCCAACCCACCAATTCAAGCCCGCGGCCATGAAGCAACTTCAGCCCGATCGGCAAATTCTCGCGTTGACCGACACGGACCTGGAGCAGTTCGTGCGCGACTGGGTAGAATTGAAGAAGAAGGATTACGTCGAGATTGAGCGTTTCACCGGTCCCGGCGACCGGGGTCGCGATGTAGTCGGCTATCTCACGAAGCAACGCCACGAGGGCCCCTGGCACAACTATCAGTGCAAGCAGTACGGAAAGCCTATTCCGCTCAGTCTCGGCCTCAACGAGCTTGGCAAAGTTCTTTACTATGCGTCGCTCGGCGAGTTCACGCCTCCGACGAAATTCTACTTTGTGGCGCCACGAAATGTTGTTCGGACGTTGGGCGCCCTGATCTCGAAGCCGTCCGAACTGCGGGCCGCGCTCATCGCCAAGTGGGACGAGCATTGTGCAACGAAGATCGTCGACAAACAAAATATCCCGATTGATGCGAAGTTAAAGGCCCTCATTGAACAATGGGATTTTTCGCAAGTAAGCGTCGTTACGGTTGACCGGCTGCTTGCCGATCCCGCCGGCCATGCGGTGATGGTGAATTGGTTCGGCAAGGATCCCGGAGCGGCGCCGGTCGGCAAGGCACCCGTCGCCCTAGAGACGCGCGAGATGCCCTACGTGCGGCAACTGCTCGACGCTTACGGCGAGCGCGAAGCGCAGGATTTCCAAGACCATGAAGCGGTAAAAGATCACCCAGAGTTCGGTACACACCTTGCGATGCAGCGAGAACGCTTCTTCGACGCTGACGCGTTCTCTCGCTTCTATCGTGACAACACCATGAGTGAGGAAATCGACGTCCTCAATAACGACATGCTTCATGGCGTAATTGACGTGCATCGTGGCAATCATGACGATTCGCTGTCACGCTGTGACGCCGTCATGGCTCAAGCTGCGAACGTTCAGCCTTCTGGCGCGTTGTCCCGGTATGCGCGCGTTCCTGTCAAACAGGGAATCTGTCATCATTTCGCGAACGAAGGTCGGCTACTATGGCTAAAGAAGTAGCCAAATCGCCCGACGAGCGGGCGCCGGCGCTGTTTAACAGCCCGTTGGAAACCGGCGTGCGCGCCGTTGTAGTTCTTGATGCGGTTTTCCCACGCGCGTTCGACGTCGGCCATCTGACGTGGTGCGACCACCTTGTCGTCCATACAGCGGACATTGGCGGCCCTGAAAGCCTGCACCCCGATATTCCGCAGCGTACTGGCGAGCTATTGGTGCGTCGCCGCCTAGTCGAAGCGGGCGTCAGCCTTATGCGGCGCCTTCACATGATCAACGCCGAAGTTGGAGATACGGGAATACGCTTCCGGGCGAGCGAGGAATCGTCGGCGTTCGTGGAGGCGTTGCGGTCGGAGTACGCGACCCAGCTCCGGCAACGCGCGGCGTGGCTGGCCACATACCTGGAAGAGCGCTCCGACGATCAACTTGCAGCACTGATCTCTGAGAGGATCGGTCGCTGGGCGGTTGAGTTTCAAGGCGAAGCCGGGCGGCCGTTCCCATGAGCGAACTGGCTCCCAGAATTTCACTCTATGGGCTGACATTCACGGGCACGGACCAGCGCCCAGTCTGCGTGTCGTTTAGGGAGGACCTGAATGTCCTTTTTGGCGCCTCCAATACCGGCAAGACCTTCACCGTCAAGTCGATAGATTTCATGCTCGGCGCAAAAGGTCCATTGCCGGATATTAGCGACCGAATTGGATATGAACGGGCATGGATCGGACTCAATCTTCCGACTGCCGGCGAGGTGACTTTGATGCGCGCGCTCGCAGGTGGCGCGTTCGAACTGTTTCCCGGCTACACAACCACGCCGAACCCGGGCGCTAAAGCAAACCGCAAGCTGTCTGCGCGCAATGACGCGACAAATACCGAAAACGTGTCGCAGTTCTTGCTCGGCGAACTCAAATTGACGGGCAGGGAGATTGCCTTCGACGTGAACGGCAAGAAGCGGCCCCTTAGTTTTCGCGATCTTGTCCGATTTTGCCTCGTGGACGAAGTTGCGATCCAGAGCGAGTCCTCCCCCATCGAATCCGGTCAGGTGATCAGCACCACGGCCGAAAGAAGCGTTTTCAAGCTCCTGCTAACCGGGCAGGACGATAGCGCGGTCATTCCCGTGCTGGATCGTAAGTCCTTCAAGACATCAACAATCGCTAAGCAAGAAGTGCTTGACGACCTATTGAACGATATCAACAACGAGCTTGCGGCGGACTTTCCCGACGCGGATGGGCTAGCAGAGCAAAGCAGTAATCTGGAGGCTAGCTGGGAACGGGCACAGCAAGAAGCCAACCTCGCCCAGCAATCGATCCGGGAAAAGCTCACGAGGAAAAGCCGCTTGGCCAGCCTGATCTTTGAACGCGGACAAAGGCGCGCTGAAATTCAGATTAACTTCGGCCGTTTCGAACAACTTGGCGACGTCTACAAATCAGACGTCAGCCGCCTAGAGGCGATTGAAGAGGCTGGATTCGTTCTGTCGCTCGCGGGCGATAAGCCATGCCCTTTGTGTGGCGCGTCACCAGAGGACCAGCACAACTCCCATGGCATCGCCGACATCAGGAAGGCCACAGATGCTGCAAATGTGGAGATAGAGAAGATCAGGAAGCAGCAAGGCGAACTCGACTTAACCGTGGCGCAACTGGGCACGGAGGGCTTGCAAATTGAGAGAAGTCTTGAGGAGCTTGAAGGCGAACTTGCGACATTGGAGGCGGAGTTAAGCGAGCTCGCTCCTGCGGCCCAAGCCTCAAGACAGCGACTAGACGAGGTCTTGTCGGTGCGCGATCACGTGCGGCGTGGTTTGGAGCTATTGGAGCAACGGGCCTCGCTCATCAAACGCAAAGACGAATTGGCCGCGCTGAAGCCCACAAGCAAAGCGGACCGGCCCCAACTAGGGATACCCGGCCAGGTGCTCCATGATTTCGCTCAAACGGTGAGCGGGGTGCTGAGAGAGTGGCAATTTCCGGGAAACAGACATGTCTCCTTCGACGATGTCATCTACGATTTGAAGATTGACGGGAAAAATCGCCGCGACAATGGTAAGGGCGTACGCGCGGTCACCCATTCCGCGTTCAAGGTTGCCTTGCTGATGTTCTGCCGAGAGCGAAAATTGCCCCATCCTGGCTTTATTGTCCTCGACACGCCGCTGCTGACTTACCGAGACCCAATCAAATCGGACAGCCCCTTGGAAGCGGACGAGGCAGCTCTCAAAAACACGTCCCTTAAGGAATTCTTCTTCGCGCATCTTTCGTCGATATCCGGGCTCGGCCAGATCATCATCGTCGAAAATGTAGATCTTCCGACAAACATCGAGTCGCTTGGAAATGTCGAAATCTTCACAGGCGACCCAAGCAACGGTCGGTTCGGTCTCTTCCCCCATAAATCTGCGGTACTGGGGCCGGCAAGCGGCCGACTGCGCACCTAGCCAGTCATCTTTCGCCCTCAACCCACCAGCGGTGTCTTCGACAGCACCACCTCTGTCCCTTTGGCCACCGTCTGACGCGCTAGGACTGCATTTCTCTCTTGGTCGCGGGCGGGGCCGACGATGACTTTTACCAGCGGCAACTTCGATCGTTCGGGGCCGAACAGAGAGATATGATGCTTTTTGCGTGAGTCGCGCTCGCAGGTGAAGATGTACTTGATTAGCAGAGAGACATAGCCAAGCGTGCCCTTCATCTTATCGTCGGTTAACTTCGTTGCCACCATCGCCACGAGCCGGACTTCGCGCTCTTCCGCGAAGCCACGGTGCTTAATGCTCACCGCGGAGGTCACAAAGGGTGTGAAAAGTTGTGTCACACAAAAGTCCTCACGCCGCAACACTGCGTCGATGACGTCTTTCGACTTGTCGACTAGTTCGAAGAATGACGGGGGCAGCGACTGCGCGTCCGTGAAATAATGAACTTCCGATAAAGCCACGTACCAGTAGAGATAGGCACTCCGTTCTTCCGCCATTAGCGATTCCAGCCTCTTGGTGTCGAACACGAGACAGTACCCGCCATCGCGGGCATAACCGCGCCATTGGCTCAGGAGGCCATTCTCCGACTCGTAACTGTTCGCGGGATGTGTGCAAAACGAAGTGACGAAGCTATTCTGCTCGCGCTCCTTTTCCGCCTGTTTGAAGGTCACCTTGTAGAGGGTGTCGCCCATGATCTGCGCTACACGTTCAGCGGCTCGCCGCGATCCGCCATCGTTGCGGATTACTTCCTTGGCGGTTGGGTTGGCATCCGCGAGCGTCTCGATCATCGGCTGAAAGCGGTCTGCCATCACCTTGGCGAGCGGCTCACGCATGCGCTGAAATTCTGTCGCGTCATTCAGATTCTCGTAATAGGTGCTCCACAAGGAATTGCGCATTACAATGCTGCGGAATGCGTGGGCGTTCGTGTAGTGGTAGAGCAGCGGATGGTTCGCAGCGAGGTGACCCTGGTTCCCGTCGCTATTTTGCTGCTCTGCTGTGCTTCTGCTCATGTGCTATTTTTGATCGCGCAGACCGTCGTCGTCTCAAGGCCCTTTTTTATGTGCTTAGCGCAGTACGGCAGCAAGCGTAGGGCAGGCAATCGCGGGAAGCGCCGTACCCCACGCGTTTATTCGCGGGTGCGGATCAAAAGATCGCCGCCAATGAAACTAGGACTCTTTACGCAGGATGTCCTCGATGCTCTTCGTCAATTTGTCATGAATTTCTTCCGAGACAATTTCAACAATTTGCCCGGCCGGCCGCTCAAATAAATCTTCGTCCTTTTCGACGGCCATTTTGAGCGTGACTTCCAGCCACCTCGAAACGTCCTCAATAAGCTTCCGACGAAGCGTCGCGGTCCTATCTTTGTGAAAGCGGACTCCATCACCACGGCTCCGATAGTCGTCGGCATCCAGAAATTCGATGCCAGCCAGTTCAAGCGCGTTTTTGATGGAGAAGTTTGACCGAGCGTCGAGGGGCCCAGAAACCGCCTCCAGCCGTTTAATGGTTTTGACGGATACATTGGCCCGCTGCGCTAGTTCTTCCTGGTCCCATCGAACCATTGCCCGTGCTGCCCGCAACTGTTCACCTGTCATTGTCAGGAACATCTTGGTCCTCCGTGACCCTTTAAGGGTCAAATATGCCATCTCTTGTCCGTTTTCAATCGTTATTGCTCCGACTTGTCCACATTTTGACCGGTGGAGCTGCCTACGGTTTGCCGGCTTTTGTCGAAATTTCGTATCTTTTTCAGAGACAATGCCTTGACATTCGTCTCCATTACTGTTACATCATAATCCTCGCTCCTTTGAAGGACATGGCGCGGAGGCACACCGTGTCATGGGAGCGAGGGCGGTGCCCGCGGGCGGGTTTGCAGCCTGCTCCCGGGCGGCTTGGGTATCAGTCCCCCGGCATTACGACCGGGGCGGGAGGTGCATCCCTGGACTGGGACAGGCGAAGGCGGGTAACGCCCGTGCAGACCGCGTCCCAGGAAGCCTGGCCTGAAGCTGAGCCTTTGGGATGGAATAATTCCCTTAGGTGAGAGCCGCGGTGGAACGCCGGCAAGCGTGCGCGCTCCGTTGAGCGCGCGCCGCATCGCAAGATGCGGCGGTGGTTACCCGGCGTTTGCCGGCGTTCCGCTTCCTTCATTTATTTCGTAGCCCGGGTTGAGCGAAGCGAAACCCGGGGGCGGCGACGAGGCTGAACCTTCGTTCCCGGATTTCGCTGCGCTCAATCCAGGCTACGAAACGACGAAACTGTGTAACGGAAGACCGAAAGGCAGGCCCCACCCCTGCCCTTGCCTTGGACCGGACCGGTTTCGCGCTAGACGTGACCACAATTTTGCAAGCACGCGATCCATTCCCGATCGCGCGCCGAAAAACTCGGGCGCCAATACGCGCCGCGAGAGCGGGGGCGCTTGCCATGAAGCTTTGCAGACGCTGGCGCAAGAAAGTCCGGCGCGCGACAGATTTCACGGCATCTTGCCGAGAATGCGCACGAAGCACTCGCGCACTTGGCGCTGGGTTTCCGCGACATGGGCCGCGAGCGCCGGGAAGTCCGGCAGGTCGGCAGCGCGTGCCAACAGCGCGAGAACGCCGGCGCCGGCCGCTTTCGGGTCGAGCGTGCCGGGAAGGCACAGGCGGAGCACCTGGGTGAGATCGTGAAAAAGCCGCACCGCCGGCCGCAACACCGCGGCGTCTTCGGGCGACAGGACGCCCAGCCGCGCGGCCTTGTCCAGCATGCGCGCCGTCGAGGTGTCGAGAATTTCCGGCAGCGCCGCGGCGTGCACGAGCTGCAGATATTGCGCGATGAACTCGATGTCGACGAGGCCGCCGGCTGCATATTTGAGATCCCAAGGATTGGCGTCGCCTTTTTCCTTGGCGATGGCGCCGCGCATCTCGACGACGTCGGCGGCGATGGCGCGGGCGTTGCGCTTGCGACAGAGCACGTTACCGATCACTGCGTCGACACGGGCGGCGAAAGGTTGCGGCGACGATACGACGCGCGCGCGCGTGAGCGCCATGTGCTCCCAGGTCCAGGCCTCGCGATCCTGATAACTTTCGAAGCCGCCGATCTGCGTCGCCAGCGGGCCCGAACGACCCGACGGCCGCAGCCGCATATCGACCTGATAGAGCGCGCCGTAATTGGTGTGCACGGTCAGCGCGCTGATCAGGCGCTGGGTCAGCCGGGCGAAATATTGCGCGCCATAGAGCGGCCGCTTGCCGTCGGAATTCGGATTGTCCTGGTCGAAATCGTAGATCACGATCAGGTCGAGGTCGGAGCTCGCGGTCATTTCCCAGGCGCCGAGCCGGCCGAGCGCGAGGATCGCGGTCTGTTGGCCGCGGATGCGGCCGTATGTGGCGGCGAAATCCTCCTCGACTTTGCGGTGCACCGCGCGGATGAGAACATCGGCAAGGCGGGCAAAAACCTCGCCGGCCTGTTCGGCCGACACAGAGCCCGACAGGATGCGCGCGCCGATCAGGAACATGTGCTCCTGACCGAACAGGCGGATGGCGTCGAGCACGTCTTCGTAGCCCTTGGTGTCGATCAGTCTGCGCGCAAGCTCGGCTTCGAGTTGTGTTTCGTCGGGCAGGGCACCGAAAAAACTCGGCTCGATCAGCGGATCGATCAAATTCGGGCTCTGCGCCAGAATATCGGCAAAGCGCGGCGCAACGCCGAGGATCAGGGCGATGAAACGGATGAGCTCCGGGTTTTGCCGCAACAGCGGCAGGAACAAGCCGCCGGAGCGAAGCCCGGCCAGGAAGCGATCGAAAGTCGCAAACGCCGCATCGGGATTTTCGGCACGCGAAAATTGCTCGATGATCAATGGCACGAGCTCGATGACATTGTTGCGCACCTGCTCGCTGCGCAGCGCCCGGTATTCCCCTGCCCGCCAGCGGCGCACTGCGGCTGCGACGTCTTGCGGTTGCCGGAAACCCAACATCGCCAGCCGGTCGAGCGTGTCGCCCTCGACGTCGGTGCCGACGAACGAGAGGTTCTGTTGCTGGCCGAGAAATGCGGGAGCGCGCTCGAACAGCCTGACATAGTGCCGCTCGACCTTGTGCAGATGAACCAGCAGGGTCTCGGCAAAATCGTCGCGGTCCTTGAAACCGAGAAAGCGCGCGAATTCACCGAGCGCGGCGCTATCGGCCGGCAAGGTATGGGTTTGCTCGTCGGCCATCATTTGCAGGCGATGCTCGACGCGGCGCAAAAAGTTGTAAGCCGAGGTGAGCGCGTCGCGCGCTTCGGCATCGATCCAGCCGCCGTCGGCGAGCGCCGCGAGCGTGGCCACCGTCTCGCGGCCGCGCAGCTCACGGTGGCGGCCGCCGGCGATGAGCTGCTGGGTCTGGACGAAGAACTCGATCTCACGGATGCCGCCGCGGCCGAGTTTTATGTTGTGCCCCTCCACCGCGATTTCGCCGTGGCCGCGATAGGCGTGGATCTGCTGCTTCATCGCGTGCACGTCGGCGACGGTGGCGTAGTCGAGGTATTTGCGCCAGATGAACGGGGAAAGCTCGCGCATGAGCGCTTCACCCGCGGCAAGATCGCCGGCGCTCGGCCGCGCCTTGATCAGCGCGGCGCGCTCCCAGTTCTGGCCGCGGCGCTCATAGTAATCGAGCGCGGCTGCGGTCGAGATCGCGATCTGGGTCGAGGATGGATCGGGGCGAAGCCGCAGATCGACGCGGAACACGTAGCCGTCGGCCGTGCGCTCCTGCAACAGCTTCACCAAATCGCGCGTGAGCCGCACGTAAAAGCCGACCGGCTCGAGGTTCGGCGCCAGCTTGGCGACCTCCGGATTGAAAAAAATCATCAAATCGATGTCGCTGGAAAAATTCAGCTCGCAAGCGCCCATCTTGCCCATGGCGAGCACGATGTAGCCGGAGTTTTGCGCGGGATGACTCTTGCCGGACACGAGCTTGCCGCGGCGCACGGCGTCGCGAAGCAGATGATCGACCGCCGCGCGGAGCGCGATGTCGGCCATGTCGGTAAGCGCCCGCGTCACCCGCGCCACCGGCCAGACGCCGCTGATATCGGCCAGTGCGATCAGCAGTGCCGCTTGCGCCTTCATGCGGCGCAGCACCCGCATCAGTACGGGCTGGGTGCGCGCCGCCGCGGCACTGCGTTGCGCGTTGGCGAGCAACGCAGCGAGCGCGCTATCGGGATCGCTTGTGATCAGGCCGACGAAGCGTTCCGGATCGGTCCGAACGAGGTCCCACAGATAGGGCGCGGTTTCGGCAATGCTCGCCAAGAGGCTGCCCAGCGCCGGATGCTCGACAGTCAGCGCCGCGAGCGTCTTGCCGGCGGCGCTGGCTTTGATTTCGGCAAGCCACGCGGTGACACGCGTGATTCCGTCCGCGGACGACAGCGGCAGCGCGCCGGAGAGGCGCCGGATCAATGCCGCTTCGTCAAGTTTTTTCCCGGACCGCTTCTTGACCGGGGGCCGGCTCATGGCGTCCCCGCCGGCCCGGCGCGCGGCAGCGCGATGGTGGTGCGCAGGCCGGGATGATTGTCTTCAAGCTTCAATTCGCCGCCGTGCAGGCGCGCCACCGCGGCAGCGAGGCTCAAGCCCAATCCCGAGCCCGGCTCAGAGCGGCTCTGCTCGAGCCGCACGAAGCGTTCCACCACCCGGCCGCGATCGGCTTCGGCAATGCCCGGGCCGCGATCGGCGACGCTGAGCGCAATGCGCTCGCCGTCATTGCCGGCCTTGACCACAATCTCGGCCGGCGCGCCGTTCAATTGGCCGTTCGGCCCGGCATATTTGATGGCGTTATCGATGAGGTTGGCCAGTGCCTGGCTGACCAGTTCGCGATTGCCGCGCACCGGCGCCGCCGCAGGCGCATCGACCGTGAGCGCGATCCCTTTCTCGTCGGCCAGCGGCTCGTAGAGCTCGCCGACGTCGCGAGCGATTTCGGCCGCGTCGAATTCGGTCATGTTGTCGCGCGCCTGGCCGGCCTCCGCGCGCGCGATCATCAACAGCGCATCAAAGGTGCGGATGAGATCGTCGGATTCGGCGATGGTTGATTCCAGCGCCGCGCGATAGTCGTCGACGCCGGCCGCGCCGCGCAGCGCCTGTTCGCAGCGGTTGCGCAGCCGCGTCAGCGGTGTCTTCAAATCGTGGGCGATATTGTCGGAGACTTCCTTCAGTCCACGCATCAGCGCCTCGATGCGCTCCAGCATGGCGTTGAGATGCTCGGCGAGGCGATCGAGCTCATCGCCGGTGCCGGCCACCGGCAGGCGGCCGGCGAGATCGCCGGCCATGATGGTCTGCGCCGTTCCGGTCATGGCCTCGATGCGGTTGAGCACGCGCCGGCTGACGAAGAAACCGCCGGCAAGCCCCAGCACGATGACCAGGGCCAGCGACCATTGCCCGGCATTGGCGATGATGGCGAACAGCCGCTCGCGTTCCTCGAGGTCGCGCCCGACCAGAAGGCGGAAGCCGCCGGGCAACTGCACCACCTGCACCAGGGCGCGATGATCGTTGCCCTCCGGCGCTTCGAGCCGGCGGTAATTGGTCTCGAGCCAGCCGGGATGATCGAGCACGCCGGGCTCCAGCGAGCCGACATTGCCGGCAAGTCCTTCGCCCGTCGCCGTGGTGACCAGATAGAGGCTCGAACCCGGCCGCCGCGAGCGCAGGTCGACGACGATGACCAGGCGCCTGATGCCGCCTTGAGTGTACTGTTCGCGCAGCCCGGCGATCTCCGTGTCGACCGTGGTCGTGATCTGCTCGGTGATCAGACGGCGCGTGTTGAGCGCGAAATAGCCGAGCAGCGACGCCGCGAAGACGATGAAGATCACCAGATAACCCAGCGTCAGCTGGAACGCCGTGGTGCGCAGTAACTTGCCGAGTGCGGTCAAGGGTCAGGCTCTTTCGGATCGCTTGCCGATTTCGTTCTCGGAAAAATCCTCTTCCCAGAACTCGGCGGAAGCGCGTTTGCCGCCCCGCTGGTTGTCAGCTTCGGCCCGCCGCAACTCGACCCTGCGGATTTTACCCGAGATCGTCTTCGGCAGTTCGGCGAATTCGAGCCGCCGCACCCGCTTGAATGGCGCCAGCGCCACCCGGCAATGCTGGAAGATCGACAGCGCCGTGGCACGATCCGCGGCGTGGCCCGGCGCCAGCGCCAGAAATGCTTTCGGCACCGCAAGCCGCATCGGATCGGGCGACGGCACGACGGCGGCTTCGGCGACGGCCGGATGCTCGATCAAGACGCTTTCGAGCTCGAACGGGCTGATGCGGTAGTCGGAAGACTTAAAGACATCGTCGGCGCGGCCGACATAGGTCAGGTAGCCATCGTCGTCGATCGAAGCGACGTCGCCGGTGCGATAGACGGTGCCGTCCATTGGACGGATGCCGCCGTCGTCGGCCTGATAGCCTTGCATCAATCCGGTCGGCCGCGGCTCCAGCACCAGGCAGATCTCGCCTTCCTTTTGCGCTTTGTCGTTCACATCGAGCAGCGCCACCCTATAACCCGGCAGCGGCCGGCCCATGGAGCCCGGCTTCACGGTCTGGCCCGGCGAATTGCCGGCCAGCGCCGTGGTTTCGGTCTGGCCGTAGCCGTCGCGGATGGTGATGCCCCACGCCGCCTTGACCCGCTCGATGACTTCCGGATTAAGCGGCTCGCCGGCGCCGATCAATTCGCGCATGTGGATCTTCCAGGCGCTCAAGTCTTCTTGGATGAGCATGCGCCACACCGTCGGCGGCGCGCAGAACGTGGTGACGCCGCAGCGCGCGATGGTGTCGAGCAGCCCTTTGGCGTTGAAGCGGCGCTGGTTGACGATGAAGATCGTCGCCTGCGCGCTCCACGGCGAGAAAAAGCAGCTCCAGGCGTGCTTGGCCCAGCCCGGCGAGGAAATATTGAGGTGGATATCGCCGGGTTTTAGCCCAATCCAGTAGATGGTCGACAGATGCCCGACCGGATAGCTCTGGTGGCTGTGCAGCACGAGCTTTGGCGTCGCCGTGGTGCCCGACGTGAAGTAGAGCAGCATCGGATCGTCCGCCTGCGTCTCGCCGTCGGGCGTGAAGTCGGCGGATGCCGCGTAGACTTTCTCGTAAGCCTCCCAGCCCGGCACGGCGCTGCCCACGGCGATCCGCGTATAATCGCCCGGCAGGTCGGCGAATTTGGCGGCGACGTCCGAGCTGGTGATGACGTGGCGAACGCGGCCGCGGGCGAAGCGGTCGGCGAGATCGTTGCGGGTGAGTAGCATGGTCGCGGGCACGATCACCGCGCCAAGCTTCATCGCCGCCAGCATGCATTCCCACAGCGGCACGACGTTGCCGAGCATCAGCAGGATGCGGTCGCCGCGGCGGACGCCGAGGCCGCGCAGCGCATTGGCGACGCGGTTCGAGCGCTCGCTCAATGCGGCGAAGGAGAGCTTGGTCTCGCCCGCATCCTCATCGACCAGCCACAGCGCCGGCTGCGCATTGCCGCGCGCCATCGGATCGAAGTAGTCGAGCGCCCAGTTGAAGCGGTCGAGCTTCGGCCAGCGGAAATCGCGGTAGGCCGTCGTATAGTCCTCGCGATGGCGCAGCAAAAATTCGCGCGCCGCGAGGAAGGATGCCGCATCGTTCGCGCTCATGTGATCTCCCGTGATCCCGCGAGCAGGATGAAAAAGTTCTGCGCCGTCAGCGCGTGCCTTCGCGGATCATGTAACCCGCGCCACGCACCGTGTGTAAGAGCGGCTGCGCAAAGCCTTTGTCGATCTTCGACCGCAGCCGCGAAATGTGCACGTCGATCACGTTGGTCTGCGGGTCGAAATGATAATCCCAGACATTCTCCAGCAACATGGTGCGGGTGACGACTTGCCCCGCGTGCCGCATCAGATATTCCAGCAGCCGGAATTCGCGCGGCTGCAATTGCAGCTCCTGCCCGGCGCGGCTGACTTCGTGCGACAGGCGATTGAGCTCGAGATCGCCGACCCGGTAGACCGTCTCCTCGCCGCGCTTGCCCGGCCGGCGGGCGAGCGCCTCGACGCGGGCCAACAGTTCGGAAAACGCGTAGGGTTTTGCCAGATAATCATCGCCGCCGGTGCGCAACCCTTTGACCCTGTCGTCGACCTGGCCGAGCGCCGAGAGGATGAGCACCGGCGTTTCCACCGCCTTGCTGCGCAAGGTGTGGATGATGGACAGGCCGTCGCGCTTTGGCAGCATGCGGTCGATGATCAGCACGTCGTATTGACCGTCGAGCGCCAGCGCCTGGCCTTCTTCGCCGTCGGTCGCCTGGTCGGCGATATGGCCGACCTCGCGGAACGCCTTGACCAAGTAATCGGCCGCGTCGCGGTCGTCCTCAATGATAAGAAGGCGCATGATGTGCTGCCACGGTCAGGGAGCCATGCCGGTCCCGCGTCGAATCATATTGTTTCAAGCACTTTCGGCAATATCGATCCAAAACGCGAACCAGGGCGCGGAGCGGCGATCGGCCGCGCCACCACCCGATCGCTAATATCGCAAAATAGTGAGGGGGTGGCGAGCAGTGCCCGCCACCCCCTCTACCGACTCCACTCCGGCGGGGGCGACATATGCCGGGAGGCAGAGTTGGTATCTAGCGGGGACGGGCCTTGCGGCCCGTCCCCAGGGTACGCCCGCCAGCGGGGGCGACGGATGCCAGCGGATCGCCCCATTACTCAGGCGTTGCCAAGCGGCAGGGCGACGAATTTTGTGCCCTGGCTCGACTTCACCCGGAATAAGACAGCGCGTTTGCCCTCCTTGCGCGCATCGGCAAGACTTTTGTGGACGTCGGCCGGTGTCGATACCGTCTTGCCGCCCACGTCGAGAATGATGTCGCCAACCTGGAAGCCGTGATCGGCGGCGACGCCGCCATCGGCGACCGCGGTGACCACGACGCCGTTGCCATCGCTGCCCTGGATCTTGCTGGCCGGCGCCAGCGTCAGACCGAGCTTCGGCACGTCGCTGTCCGGCACTTCGCGCTGGTTTTGCGGCGTGGTGTCGGCCTGCTTCTCGTTCGGCAAGGTGCCGAGCGTCAGCGTCACCGTTTTTTCCTGGCCCTGGTGGATCAGCCCGAGCTTGACGGAGGCACCAGGCGCCATGGTGCCGATCCGCCGCGCCAATTCGCGCGCATCGTGGACCGCGGTGCCGTCGACCGAGGTGATGACGTCGCCGCTCTGGATGCCGGCCTTGACCGCCGGGCTGTCGGGCTGCGGCTCCGACACCAGCGCGCCGGTGGTCTGCTTCAAGCCCATGCTGTCGGCGAGGTCGGCGGTGAGCGGCTGGATTTGCACGCCGATCCATCCGCGGGTGACGCTGCCCTTGTCGCGCAGTTGGGCAACCACGGTTTTCACGGTGTCTGCCGGAATAGCGAAAGCGATGCCGACGGAACCGCCGGACGGCGAGAAGATCGCCGTGTTGACGCCAATGACGTTGCCGTCGACGTCAAAGGTCGGGCCGCCGGAATTGCCCTTGTTCACCGGCGCATCGATCTGAATGAAATCGTCATAGGGACCGGCGCCGATATCGCGGCCGCGGGCCGAGACGATGCCTGCGGTCACGGTGCCGCCGAGGCCGAACGGATTGCCGACAGCGAGAACCCAGTCGCCGATCCGTGGCGAGCCGTCAGCCAATTTCACGAAAGGAAAGTTCGCGCCGTCGACTTTGATCAGCGCCAGGTCTGAACGCGAGTCGGTGCCGATAACCTTCGCCGTATAGGTCTTGCCGTCATCGGCGGTGACGGTGACGGTCTCGGCGCTCTGCACCACGTGGTTGTTGGTCACCGCGTAGCCGTCAGCCGAGATGAAGAAGCCCGAACCCTGGCCGGTGACGACCTCCTTGCCGCCCGGCGTATTCGGGCCGCCGAACTTGCGGAAGAACCGCTCGAACGGCGAGCCGGGCGGGAACGGCAGGTCATCTTCGGTAACACCGGAATTGGCCGGGCGCTCCAACTTGACGCGGACCGAGATCACCGAGGGTTTGACCTTCTCGACAATATCGGCAAAGCCGACCGGCCGTTGCGCAAGCTGTTGGACTTTGTCGGTGAGATTTTGCGCCAACGCCGAAGTACCGAACAGATCGGCCTGCGGCGCGAACACGAGCGCCGCCGCGCCAAAGCCGGCGACCGTGGTCGCCAGCAGCGCCAAGCGCCGCGCCGACAGTGTTGAAGCCGACAATGTTAAACTTGGCCTGTTGCCGTGCATTACCGTCTCCAAATCGCTCCATCGCCCCGCGACGGATGGCGCCCCGGCCTCAGATGTGAGCCCTAGGATGGGACGGCCAGCCTTACCGGCTTCTGTCGGTGGGATTAAAACTTTGTAATGTTTGTCTACGAAAAATTATCTTTCAAAATCAAATACTTGAGACAATTACTTTAGGCATTTTCGCTGCGTAGAAATAAAACAGCTCCGCAAAACCTGCATCCCGGAGCTAAGTCGCCGACCGATCGCGCAAAAGTTCCGCCAAACGGGCTTCTTCGGCCGCAGTCAGGTTGGCCTGCTCTACCCCCGCCTGCCCGCTGCGGCGACGTCGTAAATCCATCAGGATCACCACCGCCCCGACCAGCAGGACAGCGGGCGGCAGACCCCAAAGCGCCGCCGTGTGCCATGACAGGCGCGGCTTGAGCAGCACGAATTCACCGTAACGGGCGACCAGGAAATCGAGTACCTGGGCGTCGCTGTCGCCTGACTTGATGCGGTCGCGCACCAGCACGCGCAGGTCATGGGCGAGCGGCGCTCCGGAATCGTCGATCGACTCATTCTGGCACACCATGCAGCGCAATTCCTTGGACAGCGCGCGGGCGCGCGCTTCCAAAGCCGGGTCCGACAGCATCTCACTCGGCTCGACCGCCCAGAGCCGTGTCGGCGCCAACAGCGCGATCAGCAGCATCAGCGCGTGCAGATATTTCACGGCTTTCACTCCGCCGCCTGCAGCGCGGTTTTGGCCTTCGCCGGCCGCGGCGCACCGACGCGCAGCCGCCGATCTGACAGCGACAGGCCGCCGCCAAAGAACATGATGATGGCGCCGACCCAGATCATCAGCACCTGCGGCTTGAAGAAGAGCCGCACCGGAATGGTGCCGTCCGGGTTCGGGTCGCCGAGCGACAGATAAAGCTGGCTGAAACCGCGCGACATTAGGGCAGCCTCTGTCGTCGCCATGTTGCGCGCCGGGAACGTGCGGCGGCTCGGCTCCATGGCGCTGATCACGTCGCCGCTGGCGCGGCGCACGGTGAAGTGGCCGACGACGTCACGGTAGTTCGGGCCCGGGCGGTTGAATACGCCGTCGAAGGTCAGCCGATAATGGGAAATGTCGATCGTCTCTCCCGGCTTGACCGCGACAATCCGCTCGCTGCCCCATGCGGTCACGGCGACGATGCCGAGCAGCGTCACGCCGATGCCGAAATGGGCAAACGCGGTGCCCCATACCGAGCGCGGCAGGCCGATCGCCCGCATCAAGGTCGCGCGCATCGGCAGCCGCAGGATCATGGTGCGCTCGGCAATGTCGGTCACCGCGCCGGCCATGACGAACACCGCGATGCCGACCCCGAACGGCGCCAGCACCGGGCCGCCGTGCTCGATGGCAAAGGCCGCGGCGACGGCGACGGCGGCGAGCACCGCGGCGGCAAGCAGGCGCTGCGCCGCGCTGACGATATCGCCGCGCTTCCAGCCGAGCAGCGGCCCGAACGACATCGCCAGCATCAGCGGGATGAACAGCGGACCGAAGGTGGCGTTGAAGAACGGCGGGCCGACGGAAATCTTGTCGCCGGTCAAGGCTTCGAGCACCAGCGGATAGAGCGTGCCGACGAAGACGGTCGCACAGGCCGATGTCAGGAACAGATTGTTGAAGACCAGCGCGCCCTCACGCGAGATCGGCGCGAACAAGCCGCCCTGTTTGAGCAACGGCGCGCGCCAGGCGTAGAGCGCCAACGCGCCGCCGATGAAGACGACGAGAATGGCAAGGATGAAAATGCCGCGCGTCGGATCGACGGCGAAAGCGTGCACCGAGGTGAGCACGCCGGAGCGCACCAGGAAGGTGCCGATCAGCGACAGCGAGAACGCGATGATGGCGAGCAGGATGGTCCAGATTTTCAGCGCGCCGCGCTTTTCCATGACCACGGCGGAATGCAACAGCGCCGTGCCGGCGAGCCACGGCATCAGCGACGCATTCTCGACCGGATCCCAGAACCAGAAGCCGCCCCAGCCGAGCTCGTAATAGGCCCAGTACGAGCCGCCGGCGATGCCGAGAGTCAGGCACATCCAGGCGCCGAGCACCCATGGTCGCACCCAGCGCGCCCAGGCCGCGTCGATGCGGCCTTCGATGAGGGCTGCAATGGCGAAGGAGAACGCGATCGAGAAGCCGACATAGCCGAGGTAGAGCATCGGTGGATGGAACGCGAGGCCCGGGTCCTGGAGGATCGGATTGAGATCGCGTCCCTCGAACGGCGCGTCGGCGACGCGTAGGAACGGATTCGACGTCACTAGAATGAACAGATGAAAGGCGGCGGCGATCCAGGCCTGCACGGCGAGCGCATTGGCCTTGAGCACGGCCGGCAGATTGTTGCCGAACAGCGCCACGAGCGCGCCGAAGAACGCCAGGATCGACACCCACAGCATCATCGAGCCTTCGTGGTTGCCCCAGATGCTGGTGAGCCGGTAGATCAACGGCATCGCCGAATTGGAATTCTCGTAGACATTGAGCACCGAGAAGTCGGAAACGACGTAGCATTCGGCGAGCGCCAAAAATGCAATGGCGACGAAGACGAACTGCGCCAGCGCCGCCGGCGCGGCGATGCTCATCAACACCGGATCGTTCGTGCGCGTGCCGACGATCGGCATGATGCCCTGGATCAGTGCCAAACCGAGCGCCAGCATCAAGGCGTAATGGCCGAGCTCAGGAATCATTTGCTCGCTCCCGTCACCGGCATCGCGGCGCGCTGCGAATAATCGTCCTTCCAATGCCCCGACTTCTTCAAGGCATCGGCGACTTCCTTGGGCATGTAGGTCTCGTCGTGCTTGGCGAGAATAGTATCGGCATTGAACGTGCCGCCGCCATCGAGCGTGCCCTCGGCGACAACGCCCTGCCCTTCGCGGAACAGATCGGGCAGCACGCCCTGATAGCTCACCGGAAGCTCGCTCCTGCCGTCGGTGACTTCGAAACGCACCCGCAGATCGTTGCCGCGGACGATGCTGCCGTCCTTCACCAGGCCGCCGAGCCGGATGCGCGTGCCCGGCCCGATGTGCTTTTCGGCAATATCGCTCGGCGAACTGAAGAACACGATGGAATCGCGGAACGCGTTAAGCATCAGCGCGACAGCAACCGCCAGCACGCCGAGCCCGCCGCCGATCAGAACCAGGCGTCGTTGCTTGCGTGTCATTTACATCCGGCTCTGCTGCATGATGCTGCCGTCAACCTTCCAGCCCGAGACCTTTGACGAGATCGTCGACCCGCTTGATGTCGTCGGGATGATCCGCCAGCGCGTGCCGCGCATCGCCGGCGGCATCCTTGGCCTTGTCGCGGTCGCCGAGTACCGCATAGGCGCGCACCAGGCGCAACCAGCCTTCGACGTCGCCGCCCTGGGCGTGCAGGCGATCGGACAAGCGGCCGACCATGCCGCGGATCATTTCGACGCGCTGCTCGTCGCTCATGTTCGCCGTGGCTGCGATGTCCGCGTCGCTCGGGCCCGCCGCTTCCGGAACCGGCTCGCCGCTGACGCGGCCGAGCGCTGAGCGCACGAACCCGACCCACGGCGCGTCGGCTGGCGCCTCTTGGAGCATGGCGCGCCAGCGCGCGGCGGCGGCGGCGCGGTTGCCGTCCTGCTCGTCGGCGAGACCGAGAAAATACCGCGCCTTGGCCTCGTGCGGATCGCGCGTCACGGCAGTTTCAAAAACGTGCTTGGCCTCATCGGTCACGACGCCGTTGGCGGCAGCGACCAAGGCCTCGCCGAGATCGGCATCGCGCGTTCCGGTCTCGCCTTTGAGCGCCAGCGCTTTGCGCCGTGCCATGACCGCGTCGTCGAAGCGGCCGAGCCGCAGATAGACCGGAGCGATCACCTCCCAGCCGTTGCCGTCATTGGGGCTTTTCGCCAGATGCGCTTCGACCTGGCCGACCAGCGCGTCGACCGACTGGTCGCCGGGCGCGGCCTTGGCGCGGGCGTAGGCCGGTTGCCCCGGAATATTCGGCGAGCCGAGCACCAGATAAAAACACAGCGGCAACAGCGTCAGCACGATCAAAGCCGCAATAGCCGCCGCGCGCCGGCGCCATAGCGACTGTGCCGCGCTCGCTGTCGGCTGAGCTGCTGTCGCC
>JBAUYI010000409.1:0-1595 GCA_049584715.1 Xanthobacteraceae bacterium | reverse complement strand
TTGCGCCTCGTCTTTCTCCTTTACGCTGAAGACCGCGAGATCATGCCGAAGACGGGACTCTATGTGCAGAACTATTCGGTGCATACGGTCTTCGAGCGGCTTCGAGCCGATTACGAACGATACCCGGACACCATCGATCATAGGTATGGGGCGTGGGCCCAGCTTCTTGCTTTGTTCCGTGCAGTCTTCATTGGAAGTAAGCATCCGAAGCTCAAGATGCCCGCGCGAAAGGGGTATCTGTTTGATCCCGATCGTTATGCGTTCCTCGAAGGACGTCCAGACATCGCCCATGGATTGCCACTCGTCTCCGATGGCGTCGTCTTCAGAGTTCTCCGCAACCTGCTCATGCTCGATGGTGAGCGACTTTCGTACCGGACGCTTGATGTCGAGCAGATCGGCAGCGTGTACGAGAGGATGATGGGGTTCAAGATCGAGCTTGCCGAAGGCACAACCATCGCTGTGAGGCCCGCAAAAGCGCACGGCGCACCGACCGCGATAAACCTCGAGAGGGTCTTGGCCGAAAAGCCTGCCGATCGCGCCAAATGGTTGCTTACGCATGGCGATCAGAAGCTAACAGGCAAACTGGCCGACGACTTAAAGCAGGCGCGTACTATCGACGATCTGTTGGTCGCACTGGAAAAGAAGATCGCGCGGAACGCGACGCCTCATCCGGTGCCGAAAGGCGCCGTCGTTCTCCAGCCTTCCGATGAACGTCGTCGCAGCAGCTCTCATTACACGCCGCGTTCGTTCACTGGGCCTATTGTGGAGCGTGCGCTCAAGCCCATCCTCGAAGAATTGGGCGAAAATCCGACTCCGCGGCAGATCCTAGATCTCAAGATTTGCGATCCTGCGGTCGGATCAGGCGCCTTCCTTGTCGAAGCCTGCCGCCAACTCGGCGACGAGCTAGTTCGCGCTTGGCACAATCACAACCAGGTACCCTATATCCCGCCTGACGAGGACGAGACCCTGTTGGCACGCCGGATCGTTGCACAGCGATGCCTCTATGGCGTCGATCGCAATCCGATGGCCGTCGATCTAGCGAAGCTCTCGTTGTGGCTGGCGACGCTGGCGCGAGAGCATGCATTTACCTTTCTCGATCACAACCTCAGACACGGCGACTCGCTGGTGGGTCTGACCCGGCGGCAGCTCGCCGATTTCCACTGGCGCGAGGAACCGAGGCGCGTACTCGGGCAAGACAAGGTAGAGAAAAGAATTCAGTTGGCCACCGCGAGCCGCAAGGAAATTCTCGAGGCCGACGATGAATTCGTCTCACCCGAAATCAAGCGACAGAAGCTCGATCTAGCCGACGAGGCTCTAGAGCCGGTGCGCCAGGCCGGCGATTGCGTGATCTCCGCGTTCTTCAGCTCTGACAAGAACAAAGAGCGGCTCGAGAACCGCGATGAGATGTTGCGGATCTTCACGGAATTCCCGCAGACGTTCAAAGAGCTCGATGCAGCTTTACAGGAACTCCACGGCGGACAGCATCCGCTTCGTCCGTTCCGTTGGGAAATAGAATTTCCGGAAGTGTTTGATCGCGAGAATGGCAGTTTCGATGCGATCATCGGCAATCCGCCTTTTGCCGGCAAGAACACCTT
>JBAUYI010000408.1:0-7486 GCA_049584715.1 Xanthobacteraceae bacterium | reverse complement strand
TCCTAAGGGGGATGATAGAAGGAATAAAGCTCGTCGCTTTGGCCTCAGAGCGGTCGACGCAAGTGGACTAGGAGTGCCGAGAAAGACTCTGTTGGGTCTTCCGTGGCGGATCGCGCTAGCCATGATTGAAAAAGGTTGGGTGCTGCGCGCTTCGATAGTATGGCAACGCCGTAATGCTCAGCCAGAACCCACTGCGAAAGATCGTCCTTGGCGAACTTTTGAATTTGTCTTCCTCTTTAGCAAAAGCCCCAAGTATTTTTTCCAAAGGACCGCCTTGGGAGACGAGGAGGACATTTGGCGAATTCCGATCCAAATTAATTCGTCGAACGGTTTGCACTCGGCAGCATTTCCGTCGGCACTCGCCGAGAAATGCATAAAATGCGGCACAAAAGAAAATGACGAGGTCTTAGACCCCTTTGCTGGCTCTGGCACAACCATATCAACCGCTCTTAAATGCGGTCGTCGGGCAGTAGGAGTTGATCTTAAGCAGGAGTATTGTGACTATATGGTGCAGCACTTTAGGGCTCTTTGACCTACTATGTTTATCTCGCTTACACAGATTATCACTTCTCTCGGGCGCCTTCGTGATGTGCATCCATTTTTCGGATATGCGTTTTTCGGATTCAAAAAAAGACAACTTCCAATAGGACGTACAACGAACTTTAGTTACCGATACATCAAAAAAGACATATTGGAGAAATACTTCAGGATAGGTGACCAATCCGGCTATTTTAATCCGTTCAAATCAACAACTCGTTGGGTCAGTGAGCGTTACGAGAGTACGTCATTGCAGCGTGTAATTGCTGATACATTTGCGGATGCCTTCATTCACGAAAAAGGTTCTAGCGAGTGGGGTTGGAAAAAGAACTATGCTGTCGTTTTGCATGAGATAATGACCGCTACAAACACTTCCCGAATTCCCCTTCTCGATCTTGCGGTATGGCTTTATCGCAACGAGGAGGTGTCGGGTGAGGATTGGCAAAAAAGTATACCGGGGAGGCTAATCTCAGAATTCCATCTTGAGAAATCGGAACTCGAATTGCTTTTTGACTCGTTTACGGAGGGGCGTACTTTACAGTTTTCTCAGGAGCCAGTCAGTGACATTGACTTGCTAAACCATATCGGATGGCAGGATGCTGCGAGCGAAAGAGCGGGAATCGTATTAAAAGAATTGCGATTGTACAATGTTGGTCCCGCAGATAAACTTGTCTACCAGCCGGCGTCTCGCATTAATCTGATAACCGGGGACAACAGTCTCGGAAAGACCTTTTTATTGGATTGCGCTTGGTGGGCGATGACCGGCCAGTGGATGGCGTACGCGGCAGACCCGTCATTTAGGAGACTGCGATCTCCATCGGAAATAGACTACAGGCTCTCGTCCGGGTCGGGTCGAGAGGAGGCGTTTGTTGCTCCATTCAGCCCTCTTGAACACGAGTGGCAGCGCCCGCGTCAGCCGCTGCAAGGCTTGGCATTATACACAAATTTTTCGGGCGCGTTCGCCGTGTGGGATCCGGTCCGAGTTGAATCTTCACATTTTCGTTCAGCTCTAGCACCGCCTTACCTAACGTTTCAGCCTGAGCAAATTTGGAACGGTTTGACGGAACTTGATGGAAGCAAAAAATCGATTTACGTATCTAATGGATTGATAAATGATTGGGTAACGTGGCAGCGCGCGTCAGATGATCATAAGAAGATTCTTTCTGTCTTTGAATCATCGCTTAGGGAACTGTCACCCCCCGAGGGAGCTCATTTGCGGGCTGGGAAGCCCGTTAGGTTAATGGGCGATTCACGAGATATTCCGACTGTCCGAATGCCATATGGCGATATTCCGATTTTGTATGCCTCGGCCGGAATACAACGAATATTAGCATTGGCGTATATGCTGGTTGGAACATGGTTTCGTCATTATGATTTGGCGCGCGCGTTAGGACGTGAGCCCCTTAGAAATATCGTTTTGTTAGTTGACGAGATTGAGTCACATTTACATCCGCGGTGGCAGCGACAGATTATTCCTGCACTTATGAAAGCCATTGAGGGATTGGAAGAAGGACTTTCCGTTCAACTTCATATTTCGACCCATTCCCCCTTGGTGCTGGCATCGGCGGAGCCGTTGTTCAACCCGGACAGGGATCGAATTCATCACCTTTCAATGGAGAATGATTCAGTAAAGCTCGATGTGTTGGGAAATTGGAAGCACGGTTCGGTCAATTATTGGCTTGAATCAGAGGTTTTTGGGTTAGGAGAGGCGCGTTCAAAGCCCGCCGAAGACGTTATTGCACAAGCGGTCCAAATACAGCTTCACAAGAGTCCGTCTTCCAATGAAGTTGTGCGGATCAATAAGGAGTTGGTGCGTCTTCTGCCCGATGATGATCCATTCTGGGTACGCTGGAGATTTTTCTGTCAGAAATTCGAGTCAAAGAAATGATTCGTGTATCTTCGGCGCCCGAGCCGGCATCTTTTAACGACCTCGTTAGAGCGCCGGGTCAAAGATACCTCAACTCCATAGCCCCGCGGGCAAAGCCCAATTTCACCAATAGGAATTATTGGAAAGCCATCCTCCCCGAGTTGCATTCGGCCTATCACAACATCTGCGCCTATTCATGTCACTGGATGCCGTTGGATACAGGAGCCGATACGGTAGAGCATTTCGTACCGAAGAGCCTGGACCCTGCTGGCGCTTACGAATGGCAAAATTATCGGCTGGCTTGTGCTCGGCTAAATGGGCGAAAAGGAAACTTCCAGGATGTCGTCGATCCCTTCCGTGTCCACGAAGGGATGTTTCATCTTCACTTCCCGTCTCTTTGCGTTGTTCCCGGCAGGATAAGAAGGCGGCTGGCTAACAGTACAATTGAGCGTTTGAAATTAAATGAAAGTAGATGCGTTGATACACGTCGTCACTACGTTGAAAATTATTTAGACGGTGAGATCACGATATCGTATTTGAGACGACATGCGCCATTCCTGGGTTTCGAATTGGTACGCCAGCATTTCTCGAAAAAGCGATTGGCTAGGTTCATGGGAAGATAGCCAGTAGACACTGGGTAGATGAGGGGAGTCAATGTATGAGGACCACACCATGACATTGCCCCGTCGCAAATTTTTGCATCTCGCCAGGGGCGCCGCTGCGCTGACGGCGATCTCGCGGATCGCGCGCGCCGACACTTATCCGTCGCACCCGGTGCGCATCCTGGTGGGCTTTGCCGCCGGCAGCACGACCGACATTCTCGGCCGCCTGATCGGGCAATGGCTGTCGCAACGGCTCGGCCAGCAATTCGTCATCGAGAACAGGCCGGGCGCTGGCGGCAATGTCGCCGCTGAGGAGATGATCAAGGCGGCGCCCGACGGCTACACGCTCTACATGGTGCCGCCGGCGGTCGCGGCCAATGCCGCGCTCTATCCGCATCTGAATTTCGATTTTCTCCGCGATGCGACGGCGGTCGCCGGCGTAGTGCGGGTGCCCAACGTCGCCGAGGTCAATCCCGCGCTGCCGGTCAAAACGATCCCCGAACTGATCGCCTACGCCAAGGCCAATCCGGGCAAGCTCAGCTTCGAGTCGGCCGGCATCGGCACAGCGAGCCATCTGGCCGGACAATTGTTCAACGCCATGACCGGCTCGAACCTGCAGCACGTGCCCTATCGCGGCGACGGGCCGGCCATGGTCGATCTCATCGCCGGCCAAATCCAGGTCGGGTTCGCGACCATGACGGCGTCGATCGGACATATCCGCTCCGGCCAGTTGCGCGCACTGGCGGTGACCACGCTCAAGCGTTCGGATGCGCTGCCGGGCGTTCCGACCGTGGCGGAGACCGTTCCGGGCTTCGAAGCGAGCTCGTGGTTCGGCATCGCGGCGCCGAAGGGCACGCCCGCCGACATCGTCGAAACCCTCAACCGGGAGACCAATGCCGGCCTCGCCGATCCGACCATCAAGGCGCGGCTCGACGACATGGGCGGCATGGCGCTCACCGGCTCGCCGGCGGATTTCGGCAAGCTGATCACCGACGAAACCGAGAAGTGGGGCAAAGTCATCCGCGATGCCGGCATCAAGGCGGAATAAGCCATGAAATTTCACCGTCGAAAATTTCTGCACCTCGCCGCCGGCGCCGCGATGTCCGCTGTTTCGCGCATCGCGCGTGCCGATACTTATCCATCACATCCGGTGCGCCTCATCGTCGGGTTTGCCGCCGGCAGCACGACCGACATCCTCGCGCGCCTGATGGGACAATGGCTGTCGCAAAGGCTCGGCCAGCAATTCGTCATCGAGAACCGGCCCGGCGCCGGCGGCAATATCGGCGCCGAAACCGTGGTGAAGGCGATGCCCGACGGCTACACGCTGCTCATGGTGCCACCCGCCGTGGCGGCCAATGCCGCGCTCTATGAGCATCTCAATTTCGATTTTCTTCGCGATACGGCGCCGGTCGCCGGCGTGGTGCGCGTGCCCAATGTCGCCGAAGTGCATCCGTCGCTGCCGGTGAACACCATTCCGGAATTGATCGCCTATGCCAAAGCCAACAAACTCAGCTATGCGTCGGCCGGCATCGGAACGCCGAGCCATTTGGCCGGCCAATTGTTCAACGTCATGACCGGCGTCAATCTGCAGCATGTGCCGTATCGCGGTGACGGGCCGGCGATGGCCGATCTGATCGCCGGACAGGTCCCGGTCGCGTTCGCGACCATGATTGCATCGATTGAGCATATCCGCGCCGGCCAGCTGCGCCCCCTGGGGGTGACCACGCTCAAACGCTCGGATGTGTTGCCGGACCTGCCCAGCATCAGCGAATTCGTGCCGGGCTATGAGACGAGCTCTTGGTTCGGCATCGCCGCGCCGGCCGGTACCCCTGCCGACATTATCGAAATTCTCAACCGCGAGACCAATGCGGGCCTCGCCGATCCGGCCATCAAAGCGCGGCTCGCCGACATGGGCTGCATGGTGCTGACGGGCTCGGCGGCCGACTTCGGCAAGCTCATCGCCGCCGAAACCGAAAAGTGGGGCAAGGTTATTCGCGACGCCGGCATCAAGGCAGGATAGGCCTTTAGCTTACGCCGGGCGGACTTCAGTCGGGGATTGGAAGGGTCATTATGAAATTGCTGCGTCGAGAATTTCTGCATCTGGCAGCGGGTGCCGCTGCGCTTCCGTTCGCGACGCGGTCCGCTTGCGCGCAAGCCTATCCATCGCGGCCGGTGCGGCTCCTCGTCGGCTTTGGCGCCGGCGGTGCACCCGATATTTTGGCGCGCCTGGTGGCACAATGGCTGTCCGATCGGCTCGGCCAAGCCTTCGTCGTCGAGAACAGGGTCGGCGGCAGCAGCGGCATCGCCACTGAGGCGGTGGTCCAGGCGCCTGCCGACGGCCAGACGCTGCTGCTGGCGTCGCTTGCCAACGCGGTCAATGCGACGCTCTACGACAAACTGAATTACAATTTCATCCACGACATCGCGCCGGTCTCAGGCATCAGCCGCGATCCCAACGTGATGGTCGTGGTGCCGTCGTTTCCGGCCAAAACGGTCCCCGAGTTCATCGCCTATGCCAAGGCCAATCCGGGCAAGATCAACATGGCGTCGCCCGGCGTCGGCACGTCGCCGCATATGGCCGGCGAGTTGTTCAAGTTCATGACCGGCATCGACATGGCGCATGTCGCCTATCGCGGCTCGCCGCCCGCACTGACCGACCTGCTGGCCGGACAGGTGCAGGTCTATTTCGCTCCGATTTCTGCCGTGATTGGGTATCTCCGGGACGGCAGGCTGCGGGCGCTGGCGGTGACGACAGCGGCGCGCACGGATGCCTTGCCGGACGTCCCGACTGTTGCGGAGTTCGTGCCGGGCTACGATTCGAGCTCCTTCTACGGCATCGGCGCGCCGAAGGGCACGCCCGCCGACATCGTCGACAAGCTCAACAAGGAGATCAATGCCGGTCTCGCCGACGCCACGCTGAAGGCGCGGCTTGCCGCTCTGGGCTCCGTGCCATTTCCCGGCTCGCCTGCCGATTTCGGCAAGCTCGTTGCCGATGAAACCGAGAAATGGGCCAAGGTGATCAAGTTCGCGAACATCAAGCCGGAGTGATCGGATCGAAATGAAGCGCAAAACAAACAAAACAAAAATGAAACGCTCGCGCAAAGCGCAGATCGATCCGGTCGTCACCGAGATCGTGCGCAACGGCGTCATCGCGGTGACTGAGGAAATGAAGACCAACCTCATGCGCACCGCCTACAACATCATCATCTATGAGGCGCTCGATTTCACCACCGGGCTGTTCACCGCCGACGGTGAGACAGTGTCGATCGGCATCGGGCTGCCGATGTTCATCCGCGGCATGGCGGAGACGGTGAAGGCCAAGATCAAGCATTTCGGCAGGAAGAACATCCGGCCGGGCGACATCTACGTCACCAACGATTCCTATCTCACCGGCAGCCATCTCAATCACGTCACGCTGACCTTGCCGATTTTTCACAAGGGCACCCTCGTCGGCTTCTCGTGCTGCATGGCGCATTGGCTCGACATCGGCGGCACGCTGGGCGGCATGACCACCGATATCTATTCCGAGGGCCTGCAGATCCCGATCCTCAAGCTGCACGATCGCGGCAAGGTCAACGACACGCTGATCGAGGTGATCAAGCAGAACATGCGGCTGCCGAGCCGTGCCATGGGCGACCTGCGCGCACAGATCACCGCGGTGAAGACCGGCGAGCGCCGTTTCCTGGAGCTGGTCGAACGCTACGGCCGCGACGCGGTGTTGGGTGCGATCAAAGCCATCATGGATCATTCCGAGGCGATGGCGCGCGCCCGCACCCGCTCGATCCCGGACGGCGTCTACGAGGCGGAGTCCTACATGGACGACGACGGCATCGACATCGGCAAGAAGGTGCCGATCAAGGTGCGCGTCATCGTCAAGGGCGACGAGATGACGGTCGATCTCACCGATGTCTCGCGCCAGGTGCGCGGCTTCTACAATTCCGGCATCACAACGGGCTTCGCCTGCTCGCAGGTGGCGTACAAGTGCCTGACTTCGCCGACCGACTATCCGATCAACGACGGCTCGTTCCGCAGCCTCAAAGCCATCGTGCCGCCGGGACGCATCATCAGCGCAGTGCGGCCGGCGCCGATGCGCTGGTGGATGACCTATCCGATGACAATCGTCGACACTGTGTTCAAGGCGCTGGCGCCGGTTATTCCTGACCGCGCCATTGCCGGCCATCACGCCGATCTGTTGATCGCGGCGCTGCATGGCATCAACACGAAGACGTCGGAATTCTTCCTTGCCAATTTCGGTCCGCTCGGCGGCGGCTGGGGCGCCAAGCGCAGCGAGGACGGCGTGTCGGCGACGGTCTGCATCAATGACGGCGACACTCACAACTCACCGAGCGAGCAGTCCGAAGTCAAATTTCCGATCGTGGTCGAGCGCTACGCCCTGGTGCCGGATTCCGGCGGCGCCGGGCGCCATCGCGGCGGGCTCGGCGTCGAGCGCGTGGTGCGGGCGCGGGTGCCGATGACCTTC
>JBAUYI010000407.1:0-7258 GCA_049584715.1 Xanthobacteraceae bacterium | reverse complement strand
GCGCAGATTGGTCAGCGGCGTGATGAAAGAGGAGAGCAGGTAGCCGTGCGCGCAATGCAGTTCGAGCATGTCGAAGCCGGCGCGGTCCGCCATTTTCGCCGATGCCACGACTTGTTCGCGCACCCGGTCCATGTCGGCGCGATCCATCGCGCGGGCGCGCTGATTGCGCTCCGACCATGCCGTCGCCGATGCCGACAGCAGCGGCCAGTTGCCGCTCTGGAGCGGCGCGTCCATTTCCTCCCAGCCGAGCTGGGTCGAGCCTTTGGCGCCGGAATGGCCGAGCTGGCAGCAGATTTTGGCATCAGTCTCGGCGTGGACGAAATCGACAATGCGCTTCCACGCCGCTTCATGCGCCGGCGCATAAAGGCCGGTGCAGCCCGGCGTGATGCGGCCTTCCGGGCTGACGCAAGTCATTTCGATAAAGACCAGACCGGCGCCGCCCTTGGCGCGCTCGCCGTAATGCACCAGGTGCCAATCGGTCGGGCAGCCGTCGATCGCCTTGTACTGCGCCATCGGCGACACCACGATCCGGTTTTTCAGCCGCATGTCGCGCAGCCGGAACGGCGCGAACATCGGCCGCCGTACTAGGTTGTCGCCGGCGCCGGCCAGGCGCTGGAACCAGGCTTCTGCGCCTTCGAGCCAGTTTTTGTCGCGCAGCCGCAAATTCTCGTGGCTGATGCGCTGCGAGCGCGTCAGCAGCGAATAGTTGAACTGCACCGGATCGAGATGCAGATAGCGCTCGACGTCCTCGAACCATTCCAGCGAATTGCGCGCCGCGGATTGCAGGCGCAACACTTCAGTGCGCCGCGCATCCTCGTATTTCGCAAACGCTGCGGCCACGGTCGGTTCGCTGCGCAGGTAATTGGCCATGGCGATCGCGCTCTCCATGGCAAGTTTTGTCCCGGAGCCGACGGAGAAATGCGCCGTGGCGGCGGCGTCGCCCATCAGCACGATATTTTCGTACGACCATTTCTCGCACAATACGCGCGGGAAATTCAGCCATGCCGAGCCGCGCACATGCGCCGCATTCGACATCAGAGGGTGGCCGCCGAGATATTTTGCAAAGATTGTCTCGCAGGCGCGGCAGTTCTCGTCCTGGCTCATCGTCCCGAAGCCGAATTTCTGCCAGGTGTCGTCGGCGCACTCGACGATGAAGGTCGCGGTGTCGGCATCGAACTGATAGGCGTGCGCCCAGATCCAGCCGTGCGCGGTCTCTTCGAAGATGAAGGTGAAGGCGTCGTCGAATTTCTGGCGGGTGCCGAGCCAGACGAATTTGTTCTTCCGGGCCTCGATGCCGGGCTTGAAGTGGGCGGCGAATTCGTTGCGCGTCCGTGAATTCAGCCCATCGGCGGCGACGACGAGGTCGTGAGTTTTGGCCAGCTCCGCAGCGCTGGCGATCTCGGTCTGGAAGCGCAAGTCGATGCCAAGCCCGCGGGCACGCTGTTGCAACAGTTGCAACAGCTTCTTGCGCGCGATGCCGGAAAAGCCGTGGCCGGTCGAAACAATCTTCTGACCGCGGTAATGCACCGCGATGTCGTCCCAATAGGCGAAATGGCGGCGGATCTCGCCGGCGCTCAGCGAATCGTTCTTGGCGAGGTTCTCGAACGTTTCGTTGGACAGCACCACGCCCCAGCCAAACGTATCGTCCGGCTTGTTGCGCTCGAACACGGTGATGTCGTGTGCCGCATCGCGCAGCTTCATGCTGATCGCGAAATAAAGGCCCGCCGGGCCGCCGCCGAGGCAAGCGATCTTCATGGATGCCGCCGTCCTGCTTGAAGCACACTAATGATGGCACCGCGCTCGATATATTTCAAGCTTGAAGATTTAAGTTTGAAGCTTTATCCCAAGTCTTCCGCGCGCTTCGGTGCTGTGCAATCATGGTGTTGTATTACTTGAGGTTTTTGCGTCGGTCGGCAGGGAAGGTGGCGTAGATGAGTGGTACTCCAACAGTCGCGAGCGTGGTCGCGCAGGATCTCGCCGGCTATGGCGCGCGGCGCTGTTTCGGCCTGCTTGGCACCGCCAATTTCAAGATTTCCCACGGCCTGGTCGAAGCCGGCGTCGAGCTGATCTCCGCGCGTCACGAAGGCAACGCCGCGGCCATGGGCGACGCCTATGCCAAGGCGAGCGGTGAGCTCACGCTGGTCAGCGTGCATTCCGGCCCTGGGCTGACCAATGCGCTGACCGGCATCGCCGAAGCGGCGAAAAGCCGAACACCGCTCCTGGTGCTGGCGGGCGATGTCCCCAATGGAGCCGTGAAGAACAATTTTTATATCGAGCAGGCCGAAATGGTGCGTGCCGTCGGCGCGGTGTCGGAGCGGCTGCATACGCCGGGCTCGGCGCGCGAAGACATGCTGCGCGCCGTTACCCGAACTTTGCGTGATCGCCAGACCGTGGTCTTGAGCATGCCGCTCGACGTGCAGCACGCGCCGCTCGCCTCGAACCTGCCGCCGCTCGAATTGCCGCCGGCGCCGGGGAGGCTGCATCCCGATCCGCGCGCCGTCGAGCGCCTCGCCGATGCATTGGCGCGCGCGCAGCGTCCGCTCATCCTCGGCGGCCGCGGTGCAGTGATCTCCGATGCCGAGCAGGATTTGGTTGCGCTCGCCGACAGCACCGGCGCGCTGTTGGCCACGTCGGTATGCGGCCACGGGCTGTTTTCGGGCAATCCCTGGTCGGTCGGCATCAGCGGCGGTTTTTCGTCGCCGGTCGCCGATGAGCTGATTGCCGAAAGCGATGTCATCCTGGCGTTCGGCGCGAGTCTTACGCAATGGACCACCAAGAAGGGCAAGCTGATCGCGCCCGGCGCCGTGGTGGCGCAGGTCGATGTCGACGCGCCAAAACTCGGCTATCAGATGCCGGTGCAGCTTGCCGTGCACGGCGACGCCAAGGCGACGGCGCAGGCGCTGCTGGCGGAACTCAGTCGCCGGGAAAGCGGCAAAGCCGGCCGCCGCAACAACGCCATGCGCGAGCGCATCCGCGCTGGCGACAATCATCACTTCCCGCATCCCGATGAATCGAGCAAAGCGTTCATCGATCCGCGCACCTTGAGCAAGGCGGTCGACGCTATCCTGCCGGCGGATCGCGTGGTGGCGTCGGACTCCGGCCATTTCTGCGGCTGGGTGCCACGATACTTGCGGGTGCCGAATGCGCGCGCTTCGTGTCTGAGCCATTCGTTCCAGTCGGTCGGCCTAGGCTTGCCTTCGACCATCGGCCTGGCCATCGCCAATCCCGAAAAACTCGCGGTGCTCGGCACCGGCGACGGCGGATTTTTGATGTCGATGGCCGATATGGAAACGACGGTCCGCCTCGGCTTGCGCATGTGCATCCTGGTTTACAACGATGCATCTTACGCGGCCGAAGTCCATTACTTCGGCCGGCAAGGTTTTTCCACCGACATCGTGAAATTTCCCGACACCGATTTCGCCGCGATCGCCCGCGGCTACGGTGCGCGCGGCGCCACGGTGCGCACGCTCAGCGATCTCGAACCGATCAAAACCTGGGTCGCCGAAGGCGCGCCGGGGGTGTTCGTGATCGACGGCAAGATCAATCCGAACCTCGAAGCCGACTGGCACGCCGAGCATTTTCCCTCTTAACCCTCCCCCTTGTGGGGAGGGTAGGGTGGGGGTCGGGAGGTGGCGCGCAATCGTGGACGACTACACTACGCCGCGCAATTTACCGCGCGAACATTCTTCCGCGTTTGTGTGTGACCTGCCGACCCCCACCCCTGCCCCTCCCCACAAGGGGGAGGGGAAGCGCTAGAGATCGCCACCGACGCTGCGCGCCGGCAAGTAATGCAGCACACGGCGCTCGACCAAGATCACGCCCAGATAGGCGATGGCGCCGACGACGGTAAGCATCACGATCGAGACGAATACCAAGGGCGTGTTGGCCTGGCCTTCGCCGAAGCTGAGGAGATAGCCCAAGCCGACATTGCCGCCGACCAGTTCGCCGACCACGACGCCGACCACCGCGAGCGTGGCGCCGATGCGCAGGCCGGCGAACATCGGCGGCATCGAGGTCGGGAATTCGATCTTCCAGAAAATCTGCGCCCGCGTCGCCGTGAAGGCGCGGGCGAGATTGATCAGGTCGGGATCGACGGTGCGCACCGCGGTCAGCACGTTGACCATGACGGGGAAGAACACGATAAGGATGGCGACCAGGATTTTCGGATAGACGGTGAATCCCATCCAAAGAATGAACAGCGGCGCGAACGCCACCTTGGGCGCGATCTGCAGCGCCAGGATATAGGGCGACAGCGCCAGCTCCGCCGTCGGCGACATGCCGAGCATGTAACCGGCGAAAGCGCCAAGCAGGCTGCCGAGGATGAAGCCGGCCAACACTTCGGCGACGGTGACGCCGGTGTGCAGCAAGAGATGATCGAACCTTAAGGCATGGCCGAACTCGGCGGCGACCGCGGACAGCGGCGGCACGATGAAGGACGGAATGCCGAGCAGGCCCGGTCCCCATTGCCACGCTGCCAGAAAGACCACCAGCATCGCCACACTCGCGGCGGTTCCCCTGCGCATCTGCGAGGCGCGTATGTCGCCGGTCACGCACCGCCTCCCGCCGCCTGTTGCTCCAGCGAGGCGTGGCCGATATCGAGACGATCCATCAGCCGCGCGACATAGTCGTTCACCTTGGGATCGTGCCGCCGCGCGATCGGATTGTCGCGGCCCGCCACGTCGATGATGATTTCGTCGATGATGCTGCCCGGCCGCCGGCTCATGACCAGCACGCGGTCGGACAGCGTCACCGCTTCCGCAAGGTCATGGGTGATGAGCAGCGCGGTTTTGCCCGCAAGCTTCAGTGTCTGTGCGAGGTCGCGTTGCAGCACCATGCGGGTTTGCGCGTCTACCGCGGAGAACGGCTCGTCGAGCAGCAGCACATGCGGATCGACCGCCAGCGTGCGCGCCAGGGCCACGCGCTGGCGCATGCCGCCGGACAATTGGTGCGGATAGTGATTGGAAAATTCCGCGAGATTGAAATTTTCCAACAGCGCCTGAGCGCGCCGCCGGCGCTCGATCGCCGGGACACCCTGGATCTCGACGCCGAACATGACGTTCTCGGCCACGGAGCGCCACGGCAGCAACAAATCTTTCTGCAGCATGAAGGCGACGTGGGCATTCGGCCCGGCGACGCGCTCGCCGTCGACGAAGGCATCGCCTTCGCTCGGCGCCGTCAGGCCTGAGCCGATATTGAGCAGCGTGCTCTTGCCGCAGCCGCTCGGCCCGATCAGCGACACCACTTCGCCGTCGCGCACGGCGAAACTCACGCCCAGCACCGCGGTGAGCACGCCGCGGTTGCCGGCTGCCGCAAAACGCATCGTCACGTTGCGATATTCGAGGCGGACGACGTCGGACATGAACGACCGGTGTTTGTTGGGCCGATTGCGCGCGTATCGCCGCCCAAAAAGCTTCAGTATAGTAGCTCAAGTATAGTGGCAAAGACCGGGATCGCCGATAGGGCGGAGCCCGTGCGGCAATCTCGCCGCCGCCCGCGCGCACGAAGGAGCAATTTATGTTCGACCGCGTCAACAGATTATCGCGACGCCGTTTGCTGCAAGGCGCGGGAGGCATCGCGCTCGGTCTTGGCGTTTTAGGCGGCGCGCCGCGGACGCAGGCCGATGAGCAGATCACCTATCTGTTTCCGGCGCCGCCGCTCCTGCCGGCGTTCGGGCCGATCCGGCTCGCCCAGGGCAAGGGCTATTTCCAGCGAGCCGGCCTCACCGTCAATTTCGCCACCGGCCGCGGTGGCGTCGATGTCGCCAAGCAGGTCGGCGCCGGCAATGTGCCGCTCGGCGGCATCGTCGCCGATGCGCCGATCGTGGTGCGGCAGAACGGCGTGCCGGTGAAGATCGTCTGCCTGTTCGGCGGCAAGGGCTTCATGCAGCTCGTGGTGCGTGCCGATTCCGGCATCGAAAAGCCGGCCGATCTCAAGGGCAAGACCATCACGGTGATGTCGTTCCAGGACACCACGTTCTATGCGCTGCTCGGCTTGCTGGCGAGCGCCGGCCTGACCAAGGACGACGTCGATATCCAGTCCGCCGGCCCGGTCGGCGTCTGGCAAATGGTCGCCACCGGCAAATCGGTCGGCATGGCCGGCGTGCCTGATTGGATTCCGCCGGTCGAAGCCGCCGGCGTCGCCATCAAGGTGATCCCGACCGACGAGTTTTTTCCGCACATGGCGCAGGCCATCGCCGCGTCCGATCAGATCATCAAGGACAAGCCCGACATGGTGCGCGCCTTCGTCAAGGCGGCGCTGCACGGCATGAAGGACATCATGGACGACCCGGAAGGGGCGGCGAAGGATTTCGTGAAATTCGTGCCGGAGTGGACCGGCAAGGAAGACCAGGTCAAGGAAGCCTTCGCCTATTACGACAAGCTGATCTATCCGGGGCAGAAGCAGCTCGGCGCGGTCGATCCCGAACGGATGGCCAAGCTGCAGGACTTTTATCTCAAAGCCGGCATCATCGAGAAGAAGTCGCCGGTGGATGATCTGTTCACCAACCAGTTCGTCACATAGAGCGCTGTCATGCTTCGCGAAAGCGGAGCATCCAGTAATCGCCGGCGGTGAATATTGGATCGTCCGCCTTCGCGGACGATGACAGGGCTATTTCTTCCCGTAACTATCCGTGCCCTGCCAGCCGTTTTTGGAAATATCGAAGATGACGCCGTCGGGGTCCTTGAACTTGCGCTCGAAATTGCCGTGACGTTCGTCGCCGAGATCGAAGAAGAATTTGCCGCCGGCCGCCTCGATGCGTTTCTGGGTCTCGACGAGATCGTCAACCTGGAAGCCGAAGTGATGCGCGCCGACAAAACCTTTGGGATTTTTCAGGTCCGAGGCCGCGCTGCCAGAGCCGGTCGAGAAATTGAGCAGCGCGAGATTGATCGTGCCGTCGCTCATATAGACGGCCGAGCCGATATCCAGATCCTCGCGCGCGATGCGCTTGAGATCGAACACGGTCTCGTAGAATTTCGCGGCCTTGTCGAGATCGTTCACGCAGACGGCGAAATGGCGCAGACGGGCCATGGATAAATCCTCCGTGTTGGTCGCGCACATCATAATGCGATGACTTGCATCCGTCACTCTGCCGCCCTGGGGTCAAGTCGTTCAAGACTGATCGGGTGGCGGCCTTGATCGCTTGGATGCTGGTTATCCGTGTTGGCGATCTTGTCAAGGACGGCGCCATCAGCGCGGTTACGCGCGTCTTCGACGCGCTATGGCGCCGCCGCCTTCGGCGGTCTTCGATCCTTGACAAGAT
>JBAUYI010000406.1:0-3546 GCA_049584715.1 Xanthobacteraceae bacterium | reverse complement strand
GTGATCGCCGGCACCCGCGGGCCGCAGCGCGCCACCATGAAGCTCGACGTCAACGGCAAGATGATGCTGGAAGAGTGCGAGGGCAACGGGCCGGTCGACGCGGTGTTCAATTGCATCAAGGCGATGGTGCCGCACGAGGCGGTGCTGGAGCTCTATCAGGTGCACGCCGTCACCGCGGGCACCGACGCGCAGGCCGAGGTCTCGGTCCGTCTGTCGGAGAACGGCCGGTCGGTGACCGCGAAGGGCGCCGATCCCGATACCTTGGTCGCCTCGGCGAGGGCGTATCTCGCAGCCCTCAACAAGCTAATGGCCCGGCAGCTCCGCGGGCAACCGCACGAGCGCCGACTGCACTCGACCGAGGTCGGCTGAGCGCTGTTTCCGCGATCAAACGGAAAGGGCCGCTCGCGAGAGCGGCCCTTTTGCGTTGAAGGGGATTTCCGCAGGCTGCGTGCCGTCAGTGCAACTGGTAGTTCAAGCCGACGCGCACGATATTGTCGGTGACATGGGTGCTCTGTGGAATCGGCGCAAAGTTGTTGGTGAACGTGCCAAAGTCCATGAAGAGATATTCGAGCTTGACGGTCCAATTGCCGCTCACCACGCCCTCGACGCCGCCGCCGGCCGCGTAGCCGGCCCTGATGGTGTTGAAGTTGGCGGTCGCCGTGGTGGCGCCGATGGCGCCGAACCCGGCAGGGACGGGGACGACGGTGGTGACGATCTCGTTGCTGTGAATTCCGCCATAGGCAAGACCGCCGGCGGCGTAGAGCAGCCACGTCGAAGTCGCGAGAATGCCGGCTCGTGCCCGCACCGTGCCAAACCACACGAGCTTTTCCTGGTCGCTCAGGGTGATGGTGGGCGCCAGGGTGCCGGCAAGGGTGCAGCCGAAGCCGCAGGAGGCAGGGATGTTCGTCGTGACCGTGCCGTGCTCGCTGCTGCCCTGGATGTCGGCCTCAAGACCGAGCAGCCAGTTGCCGGAATGCCAATTGTAACCGACCTGGCCACCGCCGATCACGCCGTCGAGCTTGGACGATGTCGAAGCAACCGGTAGCGGAACGCCGGAATTCATCGTGTCCTGGGCGCGGCCGAAGCTGCCGCCGACGTTCAAGCCAGCGTACCAGCCGCCCCATACATCCACGGGCGGCGGTAGCGGCGCCCTGAGTTCCATATCGGCGGCGCTGGCTACGTCGACCGCGGCGAAGGCGGCGAGTACGCTCATTGCCAAGAGAAGCTTTCTCATTGGACCTTCCCCGCAGGGGCTAGTGATGTCGTCGCCACCAAAGCGCGCATCGGCAAAAATAGCAAATAAGGAGGGAAATTCTGTGACCCCTCGGCAACATTCCGGAAAAATAATTCAGTTTAAGCCGACACCGCTTGACCTTCGGTCAGACACGCGCGTTTGCCGCCGTCGCATCCATGCGACGCATGTTGGGGCGAGCCCTCTCTGCAATACAAAAAGAGAAAAGGGCCGCTTCGCGAAGCGGCCCTTTCGCCGTGACCAATGCGTTTCGCTTAGTGGAAGTGCAGGTTCACGCCGGCCCGCACGACGTTGTCGGTCACGTGCGAGTTGATCCCCAGCGCGGCCAAGGTGCCGACGCCGACGAAGCCGTCATTGATGTGGCCGTAGTCCATGTAGAGATATTCGACCTTCGCGCTCCACTGCTTGGCAAACATCCACTCCGCGCCAAAGCCCCCCGTCCATCCGGCGCGGTCGTTGTTGACGGTCGAGGACAGCGCCGCTGTCGCCGTGCCGCCCGGGCCAGCAGCCACGGCGCTGATAGCAGCGGTGCTCCTGATCTCCGCATAGGCCAGACCGCCGGTCACGTAGAGCAGCCAATGTTCGGCAGGCTCGACGCCGAGCCGTCCGCGCACCGTGCCGAACCACGGCATCTTTTGCGTCAAGGTTCCTGTGGTGGTGACTGTCGTGACCGCTATGCCCGCGAAAATTTCCGTAATCGGCGGAAACGTCGCCGAACCGCGCTGGCCGGTGCCCTGGAAATCGGCCTCGAGGCCGAGCAGCCAGGTCCTGTTGATCTGCACGTTATAACCGATCTGGGCGCCGCCGAGCACGCCGTCCATGTTCCGTGAGGTGGAGAACGGCACAAAGGCGGGGTCGGGATCGTTATAAGACGTCCTCGATCGTCCCCAGCTGCCGCCGAGATTCAAGCCGACATACGGACCGGTCCACTCGTCTACCACCACCGGCGGCGGCGGCGCCTTGAGCGCCATGTCGGCCGCGCTGGCGGCGTTGATCGCAGCAATGCCAATAAGAGCCGTCGCTGCCAAAAGAAGTTTATTCATGGGTGCCTCCCGGTCCGGGGCGTCTGCCGTCAGGCGGCAGAAATTTTACGTTACCAAACCGGAGAAGCGATTCCTGTGATACTTCGGCAACATTCCAGAAAAAAGCGCTGACGGCTGGTTGGGTGGCTCGACCGTTGGCGCTCGGCGGAGAGTTCGCAACATTCGTCGTAAGTCAGGGTCGCGGTCGTCAAACCAGAAGGGCCGCTCCGAGGAGCGGCCCTTTGTCTTGGCGCAAAAGTCTTGGCGGAAAGCTTTTCGTTCAGTGGAAGTGGTAATTCACGCCGGCCCGCAAGACGTTGTCGGTCACGTGCGAGTTGATCCCCAGCGTGGCGATGCCGCCGACGCCGACGAAGCCGTCACTGAGGTGGCCGTAGTCCATGTAGAGATATTCGACTTTCGCGCTCCACTGGTGGGCGAACATCCACTCCGAGCCGACACCGACCGTCCACCCGGCGCGGTCGTTGTTGACGCTTGCCGAGGTCGCCACTGTCGCCGTACCGCCCGGCGCCGCAGTGGTGGCGCTGACGGCGGCGGTGCTTCTGATCTGGGCATAGGCCAAGCCGCCGGTCGCATAGAGCAGCCAATTGCTGCTGGGCTCGACGCCGAGCCGGGCGCGGACCGTGCCGAACCACGGCATCTTTTGCGTCAAGGTTCCCGTCGTCGTCGACGTAATAACCGCTGCGCCCACAATTGTTGTCGTAATCGGCGGGAAGGTCGCCGAGCCGCGCTGGCCGGTGCCCTGGAAATCGGCCTCGACGCCGACCACCCAGCTCCTGTTGAACTGCCAATTGTAGCCGATCTGGGCGCCGCCGAGCACGCCGTCCATGTGCTGCGAGCTGGTGAATGGCACAAAGCCGAAGCCCGCACCGGTATAATAGGTCGATGAACGTCCCCAGCTGCCGCCGAGATTCAAGCCGACGTACCAGCCGGTCCATTCGTCCACGATCGGCGGCGGCGGAGGAGCCTTGAGTGCCAAGTCGGCCGCGCTGGCCGATTGGATCGCCGCAAAGGAAGCGAGCATGGCGCCTGCGAAGAGAAGCTTTTTCATCGGAGCATCCTCCGGTTCGTGGCCTGTCGCGCCAACGAAAGGAAATTGAAGACTAGCAAACCGGCAACCTGATTCCTGTGATACTTCGGCAACATCCCAGGAGAAAACGCGAAAGGCGGAATAGCGCGACATTTGGCGGTCGGCAGGAATCCGCAAACATTCATCGTGGGTTAGCGGCGCCGGCCGGGTCGATGGCACAGTGT
>JBAUYI010000405.1:0-3102 GCA_049584715.1 Xanthobacteraceae bacterium | reverse complement strand
GGCGCCGTGCAGGGCCATTTCCAGGCCACCGGCGTGCGCCCGCGCTTTCTCAACGATCTCATCGCCATGGGCATCAAAATCCCCGGCGCCTATTTCGATCCCTCACAGCCGCTGTAAGCATGTTGTTCGACCTCGATCCGATCTATCTGGTCTGGCTGTTCGTCGCGGTCTCGGCGGGGCTGACGGTCGAGGCGGTCTATCTGATGTGCTATTCGGCGGCGTCCTATCGCAGCCGCATCAACCGCCGCCTGATGCTGTCGAAGGACAGCATCAGCCGCGACAACGTGCTCGTCGAGTTGCGGCGTGAGCGCGGTCTGACCGCCGGCGGCGATTACCGGCTCGGCCTGATCGCGCTCAACCGGCTGGTCCTGCAGTCGGGGCTTACGTTGGGCTTCGCGCGGCTGTTCATCATCTTCGGTATCATCGCCGTCGTCGTCTTTGCCGCCCTGATGGTGTTCCGGGGCAGCCTCTTCGAAGCGACGCTCGGGGCGCTGTTCAGCGCAACCGTGCTGCCGTATTTCGTGTTGCGCGTGCTGCGCTCGCGGCGGCAGAGGAAATTCGGCGCCCAGTTTCCCGACGCCCTCGACATCATCGTGCGCAGCCTGCGCGCCGGCCATCCGGTGCCGATCGCCATCGCCATGGTCGGCCGCGAAATGCCTGACCCGATCGGCAGCGAATTCGGCATCGTGTCCGACGAGATCACCTACGGCGCCGACCTGGAAACGGCGATGCGCAACCTGTACGGCCGCATCGGCTCCGACGATCTGCCGCTGTTCGTAACCGCGGTCGCCATCCAGGGCGCCACCGGCGGCAATCTCGGCGAGATTCTGGAAAACCTCTCGGGCGTCATCCGCCAGCGTTTCAAGATGCGGCGGAAGATCCGCGCGCTGGCGGCCGAAGGCCGCGCCTCGGCGATGATCCTCTCGGCGCTGCCGATCGGCATGTTCATCGTCATTCAGGTGATCGCGCCGGATTTCTACGGCGCGATGTGGCACGAGCATCTGACCAAAGTGCTGCTGTTCGGCGCCGCCGGCTGGATGAGCATCGGCAACATCATCATGTTCAAGATGGTCAACTTCAAGATTTGAGCGATGGACACAAGCTCGACCTTTGCCGTGTTCGGCGACAGCGCGACGACGATGCTGAGCGCGCTGATATTCCTCGCCACCGGCACGCTCGCCTTTGCGGTCATGCTCGGCGTGCGCGCCCGCGAGGCGGTGCGCCGCCGTGCCGCGCGCGTCAACATCGACGACGATACGCCCGGCAGCGGCCGGCGCTCATTGCGCTATTCGGGGGTGCGCGCCGCGCAAAAGTTGGTCGCCTACACCACCAAGCATTATTCGTCGGTCGACAGCAAAGACGTGAAAATGCTGCGCCAGCGCCTGGTGCAGGCCGGCGTCTACAATCCCCACGGTACGGCCTATTTCTTCCTGGCGCGCGGCGCCGGTGCGCTCGGGCTGGCTTTGGCGGCGTTCTTCGTCCTGCCGATGGTGGGCATCGTCACTACGCTGTCGTTCTGGCTGTTCGTCATGGTCGGTGGCGTGCTCGGCTATCTGGCGCCGAGCTTTTATCTCGACCGCCGCATCAAGGGAAAACGCCTCGAACACCAGGCCGGCTTCCCCGATTTCATGGACCTTCTGGTGGTCTGCGCCGACGCCGGCTTGAGCATGGAGGCGGCGCTGGATCGGGTCGGCCGTGAGCTCGGCGTCTCCTATCCCTCGCTCGCCGCCAACATCCACATGGCCAATCTCGAGATTCGCGCCGGCCGGACCATGACCGAAGCGCTCGAACACCTCGGCGACCGGCTCGGCCTCGAAGAGGCGCGCTCCTTCGCCACCCTGATCCAGCAGTCCGACGAGCTCGGCTCCAGCATCAGCGATGCGCTGCGCGTCTATAGCGACGACATGCGCCACAAGCGGCTGTCGCGGGCCGAGGAGAAGGCCTACAGCCTGCCGGCCAAGCTCGCCATTCCGATGATGGTCTGCATCTTTCCGGTGCTGTTCGTGGTGATCCTGTGCCCGGTCATCGTGCGCATGGTGACGGGCACCTGGTGAGCGCTATTTGTTTTCTACTTTTCCGTGTATGTTATTATCTAGTCGTTTGAGTTTGGGCGGCCGCCAAAATGTTCCATTTTTTGAAGGTTATCGCCAATTTCGCTCCGATTGGAGCGGTTATCGTCTTTGCTATTGGCCTTTGCCAATATTCGCGGGCCGAGCGCTGGAAGAGAACGGAATTTGTTGCCAAGCTTTTCAAAGAGTTTTCTGACGATCCCAACTGCGATGTCGCAATGTCTCTCTTGGCCGGAGATAAGCGTAAGATCTTCTACGAGGCTGGGGGCAAATGGGAAAGTTATGATTACGACTACGATGTCTTATGTGTTGCGTTGGCTGATCCAGCTAAAGAGAAACAATTGGGGCCTTATCAGCTACATATACGAGAATCTCTGGACCAATTCTTTGTTTATATCGAACAGTTTGATTGTGCCATAAAGAACAGATTGGTTTCGCGTACGGACGTATATCCGTATTTTGGATATTGGATCGGATTACTAAAGGGTGACAACACGATAAAGAAAAAGATGCGCGAAGATGCGCGACAAGCAGTGATTGACTATATGAATCGTCAGGAATTTGATGATGCGGAGAATTTTTTTCTGAAGCGAAAATGGGATGAGAAGACTGGTTGGAAAAAGTGGTTATGTGGGCTTATTCGATGAATATCGAAACAGCCTAAGTAGGATATTGGGGACGGCCATTGAATAGCCGCCTATGAAAATTTGATTTGATGGAGCATAGCAACGCTGGCCGATAGACGCTGCAAGCTGCAGAAAGCTGCTTGGACAAGGCTGCTGGCGGGCAATAAGAACGACCGCGCAAGGACTTCCTTAACGATCGTCGCCTAGCTTGGCTCGTCCGGTGCTGTCCGGCCGGTGGCCGGGACGGCCTATCCGCGCGTGGGGCGGGGGAATCCGGGCAGGTTGTGGTCCGGAGCGCGTGATGAGTATCCGAGTGGCGCGGATCCTGATCGTCGGGGCGGCGTGCCTGATGGGGTTAGGCGCCTGCTCGACCGCGCCGAAACTCGGCGACGAGACGGCAAGCGCAG
>JBAUYI010000404.1:0-8388 GCA_049584715.1 Xanthobacteraceae bacterium | reverse complement strand
CCTCCATCCTTTCTGTAATCGATCCAGGAGGTCAAGCCCAACTGGGCCGGTACAGGGGATGGGCCGCGCGGCAGAACGTCAATGCGCAACGGCATCCGCGCGGACAATCGGGATTCATGCGTATTTCGGTTTACACGTCTCCGTGAAACCCCCTTGAATAAACGCGAGGTAAAAAAGGAACCAAACACCCGTCGATTATTCAATCTACGCGAATGGATTGATAAAAAAATGTTTAGTTGAGTTCTCCCGCACCGCACACATCTTTCGATCAGCAAACAGCGTGGCGTCTCCTGATCATCGACCAGCTGGCGTCTGCCTCGGTTTGCTGCGAAACACAGGAGAACGACCATGATCGACAAGACCAAGATTGCACTGATTGCCGCTGTGGCAGCGCTGGGCATCGCGATGCCGGCCGCCGCAATGGCGCAAAGCGACTATACGACCGGCTCAGCCGCGAGCCGGGCGGCCGCCGGTTATCCCTCGCCTTATGGCGGCGGCCTCTACGCCTATGCCCCGGGCTATAGTTCCAATCACGCCCAGGTTCGCCAGTGGCGCGGGCAAGGGCAAGAGCAAGAGCGAGGCGATTTCTACCGAAGCGGTGAATTCTAACCGCTGAAGAAGCGGCTCAACGGTCGCGGGCGATAAGCCCGCGGCCGGAGCTTTAATGAATGCACGTCCTGTCGGCGCCTTGGGCCAAGCTCAGTTACGGTGAGCGGCCCTGCTCCATGGCGAGCTCGGCTTTGAGACTGTCGAGGTCGCGATAGATCGAGGCGACAGCGAGCACGCGGCCCTTGGACTTGTAGCGGACGACGCAGTCTTTGGCCGCGACGGAACCGTCGATCGCGATCTCATCCCATTGCTCGGCGTGGCCGACATAGTTGATCGGTACGTCGTAGTGCTGGCTCCAGAAGAACGGCACGGCGTCGAACCGCTCATCCGCACCGAGCATGTTGCGCGCCGCGGTCTGGCCTTGGCGTTCGGCCACGACCCAGTGCTCGACACGGATGGCTGCGCCCGAATGCGGATCGGGCCAGCGCGCAATGTCGCCCGCGGCATAAATGTCGGGAACGCTGGTGCGCAGATAAGCATCGACAACGACGCCGCGGTCCATGGTCAGGCCCGCTTGCTCAGCGAACACCAGACGCGGCCGCACCCCGACACCGACGACCACGACATCGGTGTCGAGCGTACTGCCGCCCTTGAGCGTTGCGCGGCGGCCGTCGAACGCGGTCACCGTTTCACCGAGATGAAAGACGACGCCGTGCTCCTCGTGCAGCGCGCGAATGAAGTCGCCAAGCTGCGGCCCGAGCACGCGCTCCATCGGCCGCGTTTCCGGCGCCACCACATGGACCTCCATATCGCGGCTGCGCAGCGCCGCCGCCGCTTCGAGCCCGATGAAGCTCGCGCCGATGACAAGCGCACGCTTCGCACCCGTCGTGTCGGCAATGATGGCGCGGCAATCGGCGAGCGAGCGCAGCGTATGGACGTGGGGCAGATCGGCGCTGGGAACCGGCAGCCGCACCGGCTCGGCGCCGGTCGCCAGCAACAGCCGGTCGTAATCGAGGCTCGCGCCATTGGCGCAGCGGATTTGGTGCTGCTTGGCATCGATCGCGGTGACCTCGGTGTTTAGCCGCAAGTCGATTTTGCTTTCGTTATAAAAATCGCCCGGCCGCAGCGGCAGCCAATCCTCCGGCGCACTGCCGGCGAGATAATCCTTCGACAGATTGGGCCGATCGACCGGCTTCGCGGCGTCGTTGCTCACCATGACGATGCTGCCGCCAAAACCGCACCGGCGCAGCATTTCAGCCGCCGCAAAGCCGGCCGCGCCGCCGCCGACGATGACGATCTTTTTGGGCGTGCCCGCCTTCGCCGCCATGGCGCGCGGCTTTTGCTGCTCGCGTTTTTGCGTGACGAAGATGCGGTCGTCGCGCTCTTCCACCGTCCAACAATCGATCGGGCTTAGCGCCGGCGCCCGCTCCGCCTCGCCGGTGCGCAGATCGAAACAGGCATGATGCCAGGGGCAGCGCACGCTCGCGCCGGTCACGAGGCCTTCGGCCAGCGGACCATGATAATGGCTGCAATGGGCGCCGACGGCGAATATGTCGCCGCCGCTGCGCACCAGCAGGACTTCCTCGTCGCCGACGTGGCCCAACAGCTTGTCGTCAACGAAATCGCCGGAGCCGATGCCCTTGGTCAGATCCGGGCCGTTCGGCGGGGTCTGCTCTTGTGCCATTGCGATTTCCTCCGTTCAGGCAGCCGTGTCAGGAAGCATGCCGGCATCCATGAATAGATGGACCACGGTCAAAAAGCTCCCGGGTGGCCCAGGTCATAATGTCAGATTGCCGTGATCGCGTCGCGCGCCAATCCGCAGGGCCGCTCAGGGCCGCGCACTGCCTTACGCGCCAGTCGGCTCTCTGTAATAATCCAACGCGCCGAAGCATCACATGGGAGAATTACATGACGAAGCTCGTCTGGATGTTTGGCTCGATGTTTGCTCTCTTGGTTCTTTCGAGCCCGAGCGGAGCACAACAATTGGAGTACATCGGCAAACCGGTGCGCGGGATTCCGGTCTCTTCAGCAGTAAAGGTCGGTAAGTTTGTCTTCGTCTCTGGGACCCCCGGTTACAAGGATGGCAAAATCGCCATCGGTGATTTCCCGGCGCAAATGAAGCAGGTGATGGACAATATCGCCAACACGCTGAAATCTGCCGGTACTGGTTTTGACCGCGTGGTCAAGACTAACGTTCTTCTGACGCGCGCCGGGGATTTCGATGACATGAATCGAATCTACGCCACGTATTTTCCGGACGGAAAATATCCGGCCCGGACCACCGTTGTCGTTGCCGGTTTGCCGAGTCCCGATTTCCTTCTGGAAATTGAATGTGAAGCCGTCATGGAGTGAGACGAAGGAACCAGCCGCGACCGCCGGAGTCTATTGCCGGCCCATCCGCTCTGCGTTTCCGCCTTGCAGAATTTCGCGAATGCACCGCGCCCGACTACAATCCCTTGATCAAGCGCGTGCTTCCCACCGAGGATCCGGCGCACTTGCCGCAGACATACACTAGTTGTGCACAAGCTGCCCGCGCAGCCACTCCACGATCATCGTCGTAATATGCTCCGACGGCTCGCCGGGCGTGCGGCCCATGTGCGCACCTTGCGGATAGATGCGCGCCGATTTCGGACTGCCGTGCTCCATGAGCAGATAGATGTCGTCGACCGGCGCCTGGTCGTCGAGCTTGCCGTTGACGCCGAGGATCGGCGCCGATGGCTTGTCGAGCAGGCCCATTGTTTTTAGTGAGAGGCGCGGCGCGGCTTCGAGAAATTCCTCGAGCGTCTTGGTGCCCATGGCGCGGCCGCGCGCTTCGAGCAGGCTGTGGGCGCCGAACAGATAGGTGGCGCCGCCGGTGGTGAAGGCCGGGATCAGCCATTCCTTCTGAAAGCCGTAATGGACATTGCCGCCGTGGAACACCGCGCCCTTGATGCGGTCGGCGGCGGTGTAGGCAAGCCGCGCCGCCCAATAGGCGCCGAAGCTGCCGCCCCACACCCCGACGCTGCCGCCGTCGATCTCGCCACGCCGCGGCAGATAATCGAGCCAGGTGATAAAAGTGCGCTCGGCGGTAGCGTCGCCATAGAGCACCGGATTTTCGCCGCTGCCCGGCATGTCGATGGTGAGCGAGGCAAGGCCTTGCTCCATAATCGCCTTGGCGATGCGCAGGCGATCTTCCTTCCAGCCATCGACGCCGCCCCAATGCAGCACCACCGGCGGCTTGTTCACGCCGGGCGGCAGCTGCAAATAGCCGGTGAGCTTTTTGTTGCCGTCGAACGGCAGCTCGATGATCTCGAGCGATGGCGTAAAATATTGCGCCGCCTTGCGGAACATGCGCAGCGAATGCTGGTACGCCTGCAACTTGCCCGGCGAATTCGGCGTCGGATAGCGGCCGACGCGGCAGGCGTCGAACGCGTGCATGTAAAGCTCGGCAAGCTCCGTGCCGGGAGCGCCGGCCTTGGCGCGGACGTCACCCTTCTCCTCGTAACCGAGGCCGATCTTCGACCACTCCTGCGCCCAATGATCCTTGTCGAGGTTTTGCAACGCATTCATCACCCGCTCGGCATCATCGCGCGAAATATCCTCGAACGGATTGAGCCGCCCGGCGCGGCGCATGAACTCGGCCTTGACCTCATCCAGCGAGCGCTCGCGCGATCCGGCCGGTTTGGTCGGCGTGGCTTGAAGATTCATCTGCGCTCCTTTGCCAACTCTCGCTCGCTGGCTTTGATGTATATTCTAGCCCATCGCAGCGACGCGTCCACGCGCGTCGAACGGCTGGGGGAAAACGAATGAAGCGGCGAACATTTCTGCACTTGGCCGCCGGAGCCGCCGCCCTGCCCTTGGCGCCGCACATCGCCCGGGCCCAGGCTTACCCGGCACATCCGATCCGCCTCATCGTCGGCTTCCCCGCCGGCGGCCAGGTCGACATCACGGCGCGGATTGCCGCGCAATGGCTGGGCAATGCGCTCGGGCAAACCGTCGTGGTCGAGAACAAGCCCGGCGCCGGCGGCAATCTCGGCGCCGAAGCGATCGTCAATGCGGCGCCGGACGGCTACACGCTGTTCTTCGCCGCGGCGTCGAACACCGTGAACACGACGTTGTTCCCCAACCTGCCTTACGATTTCGCCCGCGACACCGCGCCGGTCGGCACCATCAATCGCATTCCGCTGGTGCTGGAAGTGAACCCGACGTTCGAGGGGCAAAACGTCGCCGCCTTCGTCGCCTATGCCAAAGCCAATCCCGGCAAGCTCAGCGTCGGCTCGCCGTCCGCCGGCACGCCGCCTTATCTGTGCGTCGAATTGCTCAAGATGATGGCCGGCATCGATGTCATCCATGTGCCCTATGTGGGCGAGAACCAGATGGTGACCGACCTGCTCGGCGGCCAGCTCATGGCCGGCGTCGGCGGCATCTCGTCGGGCATCGGCCATATCAAGGCCGGCAAGCTCAACGCGCTCGGCGTCACCACTGCGGCGCGTGTGGCGGAGCTGCCGGACGTGCCGACCATCGCCGACACCATCCCGGGTTTTGAAGCCAGCGGCTGGAGCGGCGTCGTGGCGCCGAAGAACACGCCGAAGGAGATTATCGACAAGCTCGCCGCCGCGATCGGCGCCATTCAAGCCGACCCGAAATTCAAGGAGCGGCTTTCCGACTTTGGCGCGCCGCTATTGGCGATGTCGCCCGCCGAATTCGGCAAATTCATCGTCGAGGAAACCGCGAAGTGGGGCAAGGTGGTCAAGTTCGCAGGATTGAAACCGCAATGAAAACGCAACGCCGAAAATTTTTAGGCCTCATGGCGGGCACCGCGGCGTTGCCGATGCTGCCGCGCGCGGCGAGCGCGGACGCTTATCCGACGCGGCCGGTGCGCATCGTCGTCGGCTATCCGGCCGGTATTGCGCCCGACATTTTCTCGCGCATCGCCGCGTTTGGATTGTCGGAACGGCTCGGGCAGCAATTCATCGTCGAGAACCGCCCCGGCGCCAACAGCAACCTTGCCACCGAACTGGTCGTGCGCGCGCCGCCCGACGGCTACACGCTGCTGACCATGACGGCGACCAACGCCATCAACGCCACGCTCTACGAGGGCCATCTCAGCTTCGATCTATTGCGCGACCTGGCGCCGGTCGGCGGCCTGATGCGCTCGGCCAGCGTGATCCAGGTGACGCCGTCGCTGCCGGTCAAGACGCTCGCCGAATTCATCGCCTATGCCAAGGCCAATCCCGGCAAGCTCAATTACGCCTCGGCCGGCAACGGCAGCGCCACCAATGTGGCGGGCGAGCTGTTCCGGCTGATGACCGGCATCGACCTGGTGCACATCTCCTATCACTCCAATTATCTGCCCGACTTGATGAGCGGCCAGGTGCAGGCCTCGTTCAGCCCGGTGGCGCAATCGATCGAATTCATCAAAGCCGGCAAGCTGCGTCCGCTGGCGGTGACCGGCGCGACACGCCTGGACGCGCTGCCGGACGTCCCGGCCGCGACCGAGATCGTGCCGGGCTACGAGGCCTATGTGTGGGACGCCTTGGGCGCGCCGGCTGGCACGCCGGCCGATGTCATCGACAAGATCAACACGGCGCTCAACGACGCGCTCGACACGCCGGCCATGAAGGCGCGCTATGCCGAGCTCGGCGCCGAGCCATTCATCGTGACGCCGGCCGAGTTTGCCGAATTCCTCGTTGCCGAAACCAAGAAGTGGGGCGACGTGATCAGAGCCGCCCACATCCACGCCGAGTGAATTCGGCAACGGACATGTCCTGAAAGATCATTTCCAGAAAGGTTTTGGCATTTCCTGGGGTAGTTACATGGGCGAACCATCGCTGTGGCAAAAGCTGAAAACATCGCTGCAGGCCTCTGCCGGCGACGTCGTGTTCGGCATGGAGGACGGCACCGTTTCGATCTTCGGCCTGGTGTTCGGCGTCGCCGCGACCACCACCGATCAGAAGGTGGTGCTGATCGCCGGCGCCTCGGGCGCGGTTGCCGCCGCAGTCTCGATGATGGCCGGGACCTATCTCGATGCCGAGACCGGTGAGGATCAGACCAAAGTGACGGCGTCCCGTATCGCGTCCGATCTGCAGAAAGACCCGGACGCAGTACTCCAAGGGGTGACGCAACGGCTGCAAGCCGTCGGCATGGCGAGCGATCAGGCGGCGAGCCTCAAGAGCTTCCTCGGTTCACAGCCGGCCGTGCTGCGCGGCTTCGCCATGGCGCTCGCCATGCCGAGCGATGCCGATTCGCGGCAAAGCCCGCTGGTGCGCTCGCTGTGGATGCTGCTCGCCGATTTTCTCGCCGCCGCCATCCCGATCCTGCCGTTCGGCTTTCTACCGGTGCCGCAAGGCCGCGTGGTTTCGGCGATCGTCACCACGCTGCTGCTGGTCGCGCTCGGCGTCGGCCGCGCCAGGATCGGCGGCCGCGCCATCGTCCGCACCGTTGCCGAGACGGTTTTGATCGGCGCCGCCGCGGCGCTCGCAGGCGTCGCCATCGGCGTTTTCATATCCCATGTCTTCACATGAAGTCCGTAGGGTGGGCTGAGCGCAGCGAAGCCCACGCTGTCCGACGGCGTGGGCACGCTTCGCTTTGCCCACCCTACGTTCTTAATTTCCCCACAGCTTTTTGCTGGCGATCGCAGCACCTTCGCTGAGCGTGGCGAGCTTCGCCCAGACGATCGAGTCGGCGACCATCGGCTCGGTGCGCACCGCGGTGCCAAAACCGCAATCGACGCCGGCGATCAACCGCTCGCGATCGACCACTTGCGCGTAGCGGCCGATGCGTTGCGCAACGAGGCACGGATGCTCGACGAAATTCGTCGTCGAGTCGATGACGCCGGGAATGAGAATCTTGTCGTCGGGAATCTTGATCGCCTTGAGGTCTTCCCATTCGTGGTCGTGGCGCGGATTGGCGGCCTCGATGCTGAACGCCTGCACGCGGGCCTTAAAGGCAATATCGATGATCTTGGTCACCGGCAGATCGTGGGTGTGCGGGCCCTCGTAGTTGCCCCAGCAGATATGCAGCCGCATGCGGTCGGCGGGCAGCCCCTCGATCGCGGCATTGAGCGCCGCGATATTGCGCTCGGCGATTTTTGAACGGAATTCATCGTCGGTGAGATGACGGTACTGGTTGTTGCGCGCCGAGCCGAGATCGGGCGCGTCGATCTGCAGCACGAAGCCGGCTTCGACGATGGCGCGGTATTCGACCTTGAGCACGTCGGCGAGCGCCGCGACGTAAGCCTCCTCGGTCGGGTAATGCAGGTTGATGATGAACCGCGTCAGAATTCCCGGCGACGGCGCGGTCATGAACACCTCGGCCGGCTTCGATCTTGCCGCCGCAGCTTTCAGATGCGCCAGGTCGCGGTCGAGCGCGGAACGGTCCTTGTAGCGCAATTCGCCGACACAGCCGGGAAACGGCATGGCCGAGAAATTGCTGCGCTGGCGGGCGAAATCCGGAAACTGCAGCATGTCGCGGCCGATCATGATGTCGCGGCCCTTTTCCGCCGCGCGCGGGTCCATCTCGATGCCGCTGACCCTGTGACGGATATAGGTCGTGTAGGACGGCTTGCTCATCTCGCCGTCCGACACCACATCGATGCCGGCCGCGACCTGTTGCGCAACGACGCCGTCGACCGCTTTGACAACCTCCCCTTCGAAGGCACCCGCCGCGATCGCCTCGCCCTTCTCGCGGCGGAGAATAAGGTCGATCAGCGGCTTCGGCCGCGGCAGGCTGCCGGTATGCGTGGTCAGAATACGGTCGGTCGAGGTCTGCATGCGGCACTCCTGCACGGCGTTGTCGTGGTCTTAAGGGGCGGATAGTGTTCGCCCAAAGCGGAGCCGGCAAGGGAGAGAAATGCAATGC
>JBAUYI010000403.1:0-4060 GCA_049584715.1 Xanthobacteraceae bacterium | reverse complement strand
CTCGAAAGCCGAGCGTGCGCAGCGCGTCGCCACCGCGCTCAAGCGCGTCGGGCTCACCGACAAAGCGGCGATGTGGCCGCGCGAACTCTCCGGCGGCCAGGCGCAGCGTGTTGCCATTGCGCGCGCGCTGGTGCCGCGCCCCGAAGTTCTGTTGCTCGACGAGCCGTTCTCGGCGCTCGATGCCTTTACCCGCGCCGATCTGCAGGATCACCTGCTCGATCTGTGGGCCGACGCCAAGCCGACCCTGATCCTGGTGACCCACGACGTCGACGAATCCATCGTGCTCGCCGACCGGGTCGTGGTGCTGTGCCCGCGCCCCGGCCGCATCTTCGACGAGATCGACGTCGATCTGCCGCGGCCGCGCGACCGCCAATCCGCCGCCTTCGATTTCGTCAAACGCCGCGTGCTCGTCGCGCTAGATCGGTCGCTCGATCGCGCCGCAGCCGCGGCAGAGGCCGAGCCGAAGGCGACCGCCGGCGCGGCGTTGTGGTGGTGAGGCCTGTCATCGTCCGCGAAGGCGGACGATCCAGTAATCGCCAAGGCTGGGTGGACATAATGACCGTCAGTGGCTACTGGATTGCCCGCCTTCGCGGGCAATGACAGGAGTAACCCATGGACGCCGCCGGGCTGCGCGCGATGCAGGCGCCGATCAAGGACCGCTACAAGGCCGATCCCAAGGCCGGCTTGATCACGCTCAAGGCCAAAGGCGCCATCGACGACGCTAATATCGCCTGCAAGGTCGAGACCGGCCGCGCGCTGGCGGTCGCCGGCCTGCATCCGGCCACCGGCGGCTCGGGAATGGAATTGTGCTCGGGCGACATGCTGCTCGAAGCCTTGGTGGCCTGCGCCGGCGTGACGCTGAAAGCGGTCGCCACCGCAATCGATATTCCGCTGAAATCCGGCACGGTGTCGGCTGAAGGCGATCTCGATTTCCGCGGCACGCTCGGCGTCGCCAAGGACGCGCCGGTCGGCTTCGCGCAAATCCGCCTCTCCTTTGACGTCGATACCGACGTCGCGCAAGACAAGCTCGATCAGCTTCTGAAACTCACCGAGCGTTATTGCGTCGTCTATCAGACGCTAAAAAACGGACCTCCGGTCGAGGTAAGCCTGAAACGGAAATGATCCTTGCTGCCATCATCCGCGCAGGCGGATGATCCAGTATACACGGCGCCGTCGGTCCCAAGTCCAGCGTTGGCGATTACTGGATGGCCCGCCTTCGCGGGCCATGACAAAACGCGAGAAGACCCGAAGGTCCCGCATTCTCCCATGTATTCTCCCGAACTGATATTTTTGTCCGCGCTGGCGCTGAAGATGGCGCTGACGGCGTTCATCGTCGTCATCGTCTCAGTCACGGTCGAGCGTTCCGGCCCGTTCATTGGCGCGCTGATCGCGGCGCTGCCGACCGCCGCCGGCGCCGCCTACATCATCTTCGCCTTCGAGCATTCGCCGGATTTCATCGCGGCGAGCGCGGTCGGTAGCGCTGCGGCGGCCGCCACCGTTTCGATATTCGCGCTGATCTACACGATACTGGCGCAGCGCCACGGTCTGCTGTTCAGTCTCGGCATTGCCATGGCGATCTGGTTCGTCGGCGCGGCCGCTTTGCGCCTGAACACTTGGACGCCGCTCACCGCTGCCATCCTCAACGTCGCTGTGTTCGGCGCCACCATTCCGCTGAGCTGGCGTTACCGCACCTCGGGCCCGGTGCCGAAATTCCTGCGCACCGCCTACGATATTCCGCTGCGTGCGATCACCGCCGCTATCGTGGTCGCCGTCGTGACCACGGCGAGCTACAGCATCGGATCGTTCGTCTCCGGCGTGTTCGCAGTATTCCCGATCGTGATGGCGAGCTCGGTCGTCATCCTGCATCCCCGTGTCGGCGGCAAGGCGACGGCCAGTATGTTTGCGCATTCGCAAATCGCCCTGATCGGGCTGTGGCTCGGATTCCTGGCGCTGCATTATTTGGTGGCGCCGGTCGGCGTGTGGCCGGCTTTGGTGCTGGCGCTCGGCGTCTGCGTCGGCTGGAGCTTCGCGCTGTGGCTGATGAGGGCGCCCAAGCGTCCGGCCTGAGCGTCAATCCTTTTTCGCCTTCGCCAGCTGCGCCTTGAGCGCGTAAAGCGCTTCCAGCGCGTCACGCGGCGACATCTCGTCGGGATGCAGCGCGGCGAGCGCCTCGACGAGAGCCGTGAGCGCTTCGTCGCGCTGCGGTGCCGTTGGCGCCGGCCGCGCTGCCGCGAACAGCGGCAGATCGTCGATCAGCTTGCGCGCCGGCGAGGTGCGATCCTCGGCTTCGATCTGGGCCAGCACCAGCTTGGCACGCTCGATGACAGTCGGAGGCAGCCCGGCGAGCTTGGCCACCTGAATGCCGTAAGAGCGGTCGGCGGCGCCGGGCACGACTTCGTGCAGGAACACCACGTCACCGTGCCATTCCTTCACCCGCATGGTGGCGTTGTGCAGCCGCTTGAGCTTGGCGGCGAGCGCCGTCATCTCGTGGAAATGGGTGGCGAACAGCGTGCGGCAGCGGTTGCTTTCGTGCAGGTGCTCGATGGTCGCCCAGGCGATGGAGAGGCCGTCGAAGGTCGAGGTGCCGCGGCCGATTTCGTCGAGGATCACCAACGCGCGCTCGCCGGCCTGGTTGAGGATCGCCGCGGTCTCGACCATCTCGACCATGAAGGTCGAATGACCGCGCGCCAGATCGTCGGCGGCGCCGACGCGGGAGAACAGCCGGTCGACGACCCCGATATGGGCGGCGCGCGCCGGCACGAAGCTGCCCATCTGGGCGAGCACGGCGATCAGGGCGTTCTGGCGCAAAAACGTCGATTTGCCCGCCATATTCGGGCCGGTAACGAGCCAAATGCGTCCCGCTATGGCGTCGCCCGGCGGTGACAGATCGCAATTGTTGGCGACGAACGGGCCGCCGTCGGCGTCAAGCGCCTGTTCGACAACGGGGTGACGGCCGCCTTCGATCAAGAACGTCAGACTGCCGTCGACGACGGGACGTACATAGTTGCGCTCCACCGCGAGCGCCGCCAGCGCCGTCATGGCATCGACGGCGCCGAGCGCCTCCGCGGCCTGCTTGATCGCCGCGCTGGCCGCGGTGACGCGTGCCGCCAGCGCATCGAAAATCTCGAACTCCAGCGCCAACGCGCGACCGGCGGCATTGGCGATTTTTGCTTCGAGCTCGCCCAGTTCGGTCGTGGTGAAGCGCACCTGTCCGGCGAGCGTCTGGCGATGGATGAAGGTGGCGTTGAGCGGGGCCGTGAGAAGTTTCTCGCCGTGCTGCGCGGTGACGTCGACGAAATAGCCGAGCACATTGTTGTGCCGGATTTTTAGCGATTTTACGCCGGTGGTCTCGGCGTAACGCACCTGCAGCGCGGCGATGACGCGGCGCGATTCATCGCGCAACGCGCGCGCCTCGTCGAGCGTCGCCTCATATCCGCTGCGGACGAAACCGCCGTCGCGGCGGAACGCCGGCAGCTCGTCGGCCAGCGCTCGCGCCAGCTCCGTGGCGATGGCGGCATCGGGGCGGCGCAGTGCCGCAATGGCGTCGGCAATATCGCGCGGCACGGCCGCCAGCGCCGAAAGCCGTGTGGAAAATTTCGCCGCGGCGCAAATTCCATCGCGGATCGCGGCGAGATCGCGCGGCCCGCCGCGGCCGATGACGATGCGCGCCAAGGCACGCGCCAGATCGGGTACGGTTTTGAGCGTGCCGCGTATGTCGCCGCGCATGGCGCTGTCATCGACGAAAGCCGAGACCGCATCGAGCCGGTGCGCGATTTCATTCGGATCGGTCAGCGGCGCGGCCAACCGCTGCGCCAGCAAACGCGAGCCGGCCGCCGTCACCGTGCGGTCGATGGCCGCCAGAAGCGAGCCGCGCCGCTCGCCGGAGAGCGTGCGAATGAGCTCCAGATTGGCGCGCGTCGCCTGGTCGATGGCGAGCGTTGCGCCGGCGGCCTCGCGCACCGGCGGCGACAGCGGCGGCCGCTTGCCGATCTGGGTGCGCTCGACATAGGTCACCGCGGCGGCCGCGGCGGTCAGCTCGATCCGCGAGAAGGCGCCGAAC
>JBAUYI010000402.1:0-3301 GCA_049584715.1 Xanthobacteraceae bacterium | reverse complement strand
CGTCGCAGCCGGCGAGCCGCAGCAGCACGCGCTGCTCGTCGGTCTCGACGCCTTCGGCCAAGACTTTCATGCCGAGCGCATGGCCGAGCGCGACGATCGACTGGATGATGGCGCCGGCATGGCCGGTGGTACCCAGCGAACCGACAAAGGCGCGGTCGATCTTGATCTGGCTGAACGGGAATTTTTGCAAATAGCTCAAGCTCGAATAGCCGGTGCCGAAATCGTCGAGCGCGATGCTGACGCCGAGCGCGCGCAACGCTTCGAGCCGCTGCAAGGTCTCCTGCGGATCTTCGATGAGCACGCCTTCGGTCACTTCGAAGATGACGCGCGACGGCGCGATGCCGCTTTCGGCAATGACGGCGCCGACCAGATCGATGAGCTTGCGGTCGCGGATTTGGATCGGCGAGAGGTTCACCGCCACGGTCAGGTGCGGCCAGCGCACGCCGTCGGTCAGCGCGCGGCGCAACACGAATTCGCCGAGCTGGGGCATCAGGCCGCTCTGCTCGGCGAGCGGGATGAAGACCGCAGGCCCGATGGCGCCGCGCGTCGGATGGGTCCAGCGCAACAGCGCCTCGACCCCGATCATGGCGCCGCCGGCGGCGGCGACCACGGGCTGGTAATGCACGTCGAGGCCCCCCGTAGAGAGCGCCGATTCGAGCTCGCGCCGAATGAAACGCTCTTCGGAATATTCCATCTCGATAGCGGGCTCGAAGCGCCGCACCATGCCGCGGCCTTCACGCTTGGCGGCCCGCAGCGCGAGATCGGCGCGGCGGCTGAGCTCGTCGGCGGTGCTGCCGTCGTCCGGGGCCTGGGCAATGCCGATGCCGGCGCTGATCTGCCAGTTCTGCTCCATGAAGATCGGCCGTTGCAGCGACGCCTGCAATGCCTCGGCGAGCACGCTTGCAGTCTGCGTATCTTCGCTGCTCGTGATGACGGCGAATTCGTCGTCGTCGAAGCGCCCGAATTGGGCGCCGGCCGGCAGGCTCGCATGAAGACGTTCGGCAATGTTTTTCAACAGCGTATCGCCGCCGGCGCGGCCATGGGTGTCGTTGACCTCACGAAAACCCTCGATATCGATGAGCGCCAGCACAACGACGCCGGAGCGGCGTCGCGCCAGCGCCTGGTCGAGGCTTTCCAGCATCACCCGGTGATTGGGCAGCCCGGTCAGCGCGTCTTCGCGGGTCAGCCTGCGGATTGTCTTGAGGCTCGACGCCAGCAAGCGCGCCAGCCGCTGGATCAGGCCGGCGGCGACAAAGGCGCAGATGCCGAGCGCGGCCCCGACCGCGCCGATCAGACCCCACAGCCAGATCTCGGCACGGATCAGCGTGCGGTCGGCCGCCCAGCTGAACCAGCCGATAATCCGGCCGCGCTCGTCGTGCAGCGACTGCGCTTCGCGGCCGGCGGTAGAGTCCTCGTCGGTGTCGAAGCGCAAATCCTTCAGGCCCGCGAGCCGCGCGACCAGCGGCAGCCTGCTATCGTCGAAACCGTCGCTGGCGCCGAACACGCCGCGCACCTCGTCGAGCGCCAGTTCGAGGGCGGCATGGCGCTCGGCGGCGAGCCGCTGATCCTCTCGCACCGTGACGGCAAAGCCGGCCACGGCACAGGCCAGCATCGCCACCGCCAGCGCCATCAGCACATAGGAGGACAGGTGCGAGGCTGCCGCGCGCAGCGCCGCTTGAGCCCTCGACTCGGGCGTGCGCCGCCAGAGTGCCGCCCACCGTGCCCGGGCTGCCGCAGCGGCCTTCATACCCACGCCCCGTCCTGGAATTCCTGACGCGGCAGATTAGGGACGTATGGTTAAGGGTAAGGAAAAGCCCGGCTAACTGCCTGACTTATCAACAGGGCTTGTCAACAGGGCTTGGCGCCGCCCCAGTCCGTTAATGCGAGGTTCAGGGACGGGGTGGGTAAGCTCCCGTTTGAGGGACCAGGGGTTTTCGGCTATCGAACCAAGCTGGGACCGGTGAGGGAATGGATAAGCCAAGGACAATCTTGAGCGCTGCGGTTTTGAGCGCGGTGGTCGGCGTCGCACTTGGCGCCGTGACAGCTGCGCGCGCGCAGGATTGCCCGGGCCATCCCGACGCCATCGGCACCAGCCGCGTGATCACCATCGACCCCAACGACTATCAGCGCCTCGGCACCCTGCAATATCCGCAAACGCTGCCGCTCGCCGATCATGAGGTCGTGCTGACCTTCGATGATGGCCCGATCGCGCCCTATTCCAACCAGATCCTCGACATCCTTGCCTCGCAGTGCGTGAAAGCGACGTATTTCCTGGTCGGCGAAATGGCCAAAGCCTATCCCGCCGTGGTGCGCCGCATTCGCGACGAGGGCCACACGATCGGCACCCACAGCGAGGATCATCCGCTGCGCTTCGACCGCATTTCGGACGAGAAGGTGCGCTGGGAGATCGATGCCGGGATCGACAATGTGAGCGCGGCGCTCGGCGATGGCGGCGGGCTGGCGCCGTTCTTCCGCATTCCGGGTTTTGGCCGCACCGACGTCGTCGAAAGCGAGCTTGCCGCGCGTTCGCTGGTCGTGTTTTCGACCGACACCGTGGCCGACGACTGGCATCGCCGCATCGCGCCGTCCCAAATCATCGCCCGCGCCATGAGCCGGCTCGAAGCCAAGGGCAAGGGCATGCTGCTGCTGCACGACATCCATCCGTGGACGGTGGCGGCGCTGCCTGGCCTGCTCAAAGCCTTAAAGGATAAGGGCTTCCACATCGTGCAGGTGGTGCCATCCGCAACGGTACCGGCGGGGCCCATTGCCGCACGGTCGATATGGACCGTCGCGTGGTCGATGGCCGGCCAATCTTTGATGGACGACAGCGGCAATGAGCCGGCTTGGCCGAAAATCACCGATAGCCCGACAGCCGAAACGGCGGACTTGCCGGCGCCCGAGGAGGGCGCTTTCGATCCGAATTATGCGCTGACCCACACGGCGAGCACTGCAGATATCGAAGTCGACCAGCCTTCCATCGAAGCCGGCACCGCAACCTCGCCGTGGCCTTATCAAGCCCTGGTCGCGATGCCCTCCGCCGCCGCGCAGCTCCCGGTGCCGAGCCTGCTCGACATCGGTTGGCCGGTACAGGAACGGCAGATCGTCGACGCGGCGCTCGAGCCGCCGCCGATCGCGGCAGCGAATGACTGGCACGAGCACAGCGAGCCGCACCACGGCCCCGCGCAGCACGCCCATCTCATCGTCCCCCGCCACGCCCGCGCCCACCCGGCCGCGGGCCAGCACGCCGCGCTGGTCTCGCCGATGACCGCGATGGCGACGCCGGCGCATTGAGGCGCGGTCG
>JBAUYI010000401.1:0-3067 GCA_049584715.1 Xanthobacteraceae bacterium | reverse complement strand
GCTCGCGCCACCTGAAACTTTGCGGCCTCGCCGCGCTCGGACTTGTGCTCGGACCGGTGCTCGGTTTTGGCACAGCATCGGCGCAGGACAAGACCTTCGAGCTAAAACTATCGCACTGGGTGCCGCCGTCGCATCCGCTGCAGAAGGCGATCGAGGACTGGGGCGACGACATCCAGAAGGCGTCGAACGGCACCATCACCTACAAGATTTATCCTTCGCAACAGCTCGGCAAGGCCTTCGACCATTACGACATGGCGCGCGACGGCATCGCCGACTTCGTCTACGTCAATCCGGGCTATCAGCCGGGCCGCTTCCCGATCATTTCCGCCGGCGAGCTGCCGTTCCTGGTCGGCCAGGCCAAAGGCGGCAATCGCGCCATCGACGCCTGGTACCGCAAATACGCCGCCGCCGAGATGAAGGACGTGCATTATTGCTTCTCCTTCGTGCTCGATCCGGTGGCGTGGCATTCGGTCTCCAAGAAGATCGTGGTGCCCGACGACATCAGAGGCATGAAGATCAGGCCGGCCCAGGGCACCATCGCCGCCTGGGTGACGCAACTCGGCGGCACCAATGTGCAGTCGAGCGCGCCGGAGGCGCGCGACATCCTGGCGAAAGGCGTAGCCGACGCCATCACCTTCCCGTGGGGCTCGATGCTGCTGTTCGGCATCGACAAGGTGACCAAATACGACATGGACGAGCCGCTCGGCTCGGTGACGTTCCAGTGGCTGATGAATCCCGCGGTCTACGCCGCCATGTCGGCTTCGCAGAAGAAGGTGATCGACGATCATTGCACCACCGAATGGGCTGGGAGATTTGCCGATCCGTGGGTGGATTTCGAGCATGGCGGCATCGAGAAGCTCAAGGCTGAGCCCGATCACGAGGTCTACAAGATCACCGACGCCCAGCTCGACGCCTGGAAGACGTCGGCCGAGCCGCTCAAGCTGAAATGGGCGGCCGACGTGAAGAAGGCCGGCGGCGATCCCGACGCGATCTGGAAAGAGCTGCAGGCGTCACTGACGCAATACAGCGCGGGCTTCTGAAACTTAAGCCTCCCCTGCCGGAGGGAGGCCGCCGCGCGAAGCGCGGCAGGTGGGGAGGTGCAGCGGCTAGCTCTTGCACTTCCCCACCCGCCGCTTCGCGGCACCCTCCCCCTGCAGGGGAGGGTTAGCAATTTGGACGTCGTCTCATGTCGGAAGCTCCCGTTTCCGGAATTCCCGAGCCGCAAGATGCGCCTCCGCGCAATGCGATGGATATTTTCATCGACGGCATCGAGCTGATCGCCGCCTTCTTCGTCGGCATCGTCGCGCTCGACATCTTCGTCTCGGTGATGTTGCGCAAGTTTTTCAGCATGCAGATTCCCGACAGCTACGATTTCGGCCGGCTGTTGCTCGGCATTCTCATCTTCTGGGGCATCGCGGCGACGTCGTATCGCGGCAATCACATCACCGTCGACCTGCTCTATGCCAATGTCGGCGATCGCGCCAAACGGGTGATCGACGTGTTCGCGACTTCGGTGCTGTTGTTCGTGGTGACGGTGCAGACCTACACGCTGTTCGACAAAGTGCGCGGCACCTACCACGACAACGTGCTCACCTTCGACCTGCGGCTGCCGGTGTGGCCGTTCTTCCTGGTGGCCTGGCTCGGCGACGTCTCGGCGGTGCTGCTGATCGCCGTGCGCACCTACCGGCTGATCTTCCATCCGGAGCTGCTCGGCGGCCAGTACCAGATCAAGCCGGTCGAGTGAGGCGATGCCGCATTTGAGCACCGACGCGGTGGCGATCCTCGGCTTCGTCGCGCTGTTCGCGCTGATGCTGCTGCGCGTGCCGGTCGGCATGGCGATGGGCCTCGTTGGCGTCTCGGGCTTTGCCTACATCGTCGGCGGCACCGCGGCGCTGAAAAGCGTAGGCCTCACTTCGATGCGCACGGTGACCGATTACACCTTCGGCGTCATCCCGATGTTCCTGCTGATGGGCGCGTTCGTGTCGAACTCCGGCATGAGCCGCGAACTGTTCCGCGCCGCCAATTCCTTCCTCGGCCATTTCAAGGGCGGGCTGGGCATCGCCACCATCGCCGCCTGTGCCGGCTTTGCCGCGATCTCGGGCTCGTCCGTCGCCACCGCCGCCACCTTCGCCACCGTCGCCTATCCGGAGATGCGGCGTTACAACTACCCGAAGTCATTTGCGACCGGCGTCATCGCCGCCGGCGGCACGCTCGGCGCCATGCTGCCGCCTTCCACCGTGCTCGCGGTCTACGGCATCATCACCGAGCAAGACATCGGCAAGCTGTTCATCGCCGGCATCATCCCCGGCATTCTCGCCGCCGCGATGGACATGCTCACGGTCGTGATCATCGGCAAGGTGCGGCCGAATTTTCTCCCGGCGACGCCGCGCCACAGCTGGGCGGAGCGGCGTAAGGGATTGATCGACATCTGGGCGACGCTTCTGCTGTTCGTCTTCGTCATCGGCGGCCTCTACGGCGGGCTGTTCACGCCGACCGAAGCCGGCGGCGTCGGCGCCTCGGGCGCGCTGCTGATCGGCGTGGCGCGCGGAAAACTGACGCGGCCGGAAATCCGCCGCTCGCTGCTGCAGGCGGTGCGCACCGCCGCCGCCGTGCTCACCGTGCTGATCGGCGCGCTGTTGTTCGGCTATTTCCTCACCGTGACGCAGACGCCGCAGAAGGTCACCGCCTTCATGACGGGCTTGGGCCTCGGCCGCTATGGCGTCCTGGCGCTGATCATGCTGATGTACATCGTGCTCGGCTGCCTCATGGACTCGCTCGCCATGATCATCCTGACCATCCCGATCATCTTCCCGGTGATCATGCAGCTCGGCTTCGATCCGATCTGGTTCGGGGTGATCATCGTCATGACGGTCGAGCTCGGCCTCATTCACCCGCCGGTCGGCATGAACGTCTTCGTCATCAAGAGCGTGGTGCAGGACGTGAGCTTTTCGACGATATTCAAAGGCGTGCTGCCGTTCATCGTCACCGATTTGATCCGCTTGGTGATCTTGATCGCGTTCCCGATCCTGGCGCTCTGGCTCCCGTCGCACATGGGATAGGGCTAAGC
>JBAUYI010000400.1:0-3030 GCA_049584715.1 Xanthobacteraceae bacterium | reverse complement strand
TGACCCCGATGCGACCGAACAGCACCGTTGGCAAATGGCGCGCACGGGACTTCGCGACCACATCGCTCAAAAAGTCCTGAAACGACGCATCAGGTACCCGCATGCGGGCCTCGTCCAGGGCGTCCATGAGAATGGCCGTTTCGTCCGCCACCCAGGCATTGGAGAGGCGGTTACGGTCGAGGCCACCCGATAAATAATAGCCGGCCACGGTATCGGCGACGGCGAGATCGAGGTAAACGGCACCCGTTCGCGCTGAAATTTCACGTGCCAGCGTCGATTTACCAACCGCTCCGGGCGCGGCAACGAGCCAGATAGAAGCTTCGAGCCCACCCATGCCTCGCCGCAGGGTTAGGTCCGCCTCGACAAAATAAGGGTTCGGTTCGCGCTGCACAGTCCAGCCGACAAGAGGCAATGCCGCTGCTGGACGGACGAGCCCCTGGAGACGAGGAACCCAAAACTCCTCCAGTGAGTAGCCCATCATAAACCCGATCATTGTCCCTTGGACCCAGAGACATGCAGCTATAGGTGATCTCATGCCGCAACGCCAGAATACCGATGGCAAAGCCTTCTCGCGCGCGCTTTGGAGATGCGCGCGGAGGAGCAAGGGTTTTGGACACGACCGTCACGGAAAATGTCGGCTGCTGCGGGTGCCGGGAATTCGATCAACACGTCGCCACGTCTTCGATCAGCTCGTTCAGCCGGCTCCGCTGTTTCTCGCCTCTATCCACCCCGTATGTATCGGGCTTCGGCCAGATTTTTGGCGACCGTGATCGCCGTCCGGCTGCGGTTCTTCCGCCGATCACGGGGCGAAGCAGATCAAGCAGCATGGCTAGGCCGTACTGATCGAGATCGGCCAGCTTCTCGACATCGCTCATTCCCTCGAAGGGCACCTCCGCCGTCAGAATGGCTTCGAGATCGAGCCCGGCGAGTTCCTTCTCCACCTCCTCGACGACCGCGCTCCTCAGCCCAATCGGGAATTCGGGGTGGCCGGCCGCCGGGCGCCTTCAGCCCCATGGCATGCAACAGCTCGATCCTGCGCTTGCGACCCCACCACATCGCCCGCACCGTCCGCGCCATGCCCTCTGCTGTACGCGGCCCGGTGGACCGGCCGCCGTGCCATTTGCATCGCTGCTTGCCCTTCAGCGCCCAGGCACGGCATCGCCCGCGCCCGCCCGGTAAGCGGGCGCCGCAAGAAGGCGGCGCGGACTTCGGCGTTGACGGCGGGCAGTCTGCCGACGCGCATCATGCTCAAGCGCCAGCCGTCAATCGTGGCCTCGTTGAGGAAATCGACTGCCTCCAAAAATGCGTCGAGGTCTCCAGCGGCGCACGCTGCGAACATGCCCATGTGAACGGCCGCTCGTCAGAGCCGACGTGTTCGACGGATGTTGCCCCGATGTCGGCCGTTCGTTGACACACGGTCCCGTGGTCTCAGCAGCGGTTGCCATCCGCGAAGACACTCCTGCCGACAATCTTCGATCCCATATTCGCTGGATGGGAACCCCTCCGTGCATCCGGGGTGAAAATCCCGTTGCTGAGCCGACGCGGGGTGTCCGGGAGCTATCGCGGTGCGATTCTTAGAGAACGGCCCGTCCATCCCCGATGAACTCCTCCTTGCTCGCGATGAGGGCCGCGTCATTTTTTTCTGCGGGGCCGGGATATCTCGTGCCCGGGCGCGGTTACCCGATTTCTTTGAGCTTGCAGAGCGCGTCATGAACGGGCTGGGCGCGGCAACCGACAGTCCGGCACGTAAGCTTGTTGCCGCCGCACGAACCGTGGGACCGATCGCGGGAGTGACCGGCGTCATCTCGGCGGATCGGGTCTTTAGCCTCCTTGAGCGAGAGTTCACTGTCAGAGATATTACCCGCGAAGTGGCTAAAGCGCTGCGACCCGCGCCCGACGCCGATCTCTCCGCACACAAAACGCTTCTCGACCTTAGCCGCGGGCCGGATCACAAGGTCCGCCTCGTCACCACCAATTTCGACCTTCTCTTCGAGGCGGCCAACCCGAGGCTCTCCGTATGGCGGCCACCGAACCTGCCTGATCCGACGCGCCACCAGGAATTCGCCGGCATCATCCATCTCCACGGGTGCGTGGATAGTTCGTACCAAGGGGCGCTTGGAGACGGTTTCGTTCTCTCAAGCGCCGAATTTGGCCGTGCATATCTCTCGGATGGCTGGGCTACTCAATTCATCCGAGCGGTGACCGAAAGCTATCTGGTCGTTTTTCTCGGCTACACTGCGGATGATCCGCCAGTCCAGTATCTGCTCGAAGCGCTTTATCGAACCGGGGCGCGCCAGAACCGACTTTTTGCATTTCAGAGCGGTACCGAAAGCGAGGCGCAATCGCGGTGGCAGCACAAAGGCGTTCACGCCGTGGCCTACGATGGCGGTCACGCGCATGGTGCCCTCTGGAAGACCCTTGAAGCATGGGCTGTGCGCGCGCGAAACCCCGCCCGGTGGTCTGACGGTATTATCCGCCGCGCGCGTCGAGGCCCCGAACAGCTCCTTCCTCATGAGCGCGGACAGATCATTCATCTCGTTATGAGCCGCGATGGAGCCAGTAGGTTTGCTTCTGCACGCAATCCGCCGCCCGCAACGTGGTTATGTGTGTTCGACCCGGCGTGTCGATATCAGAAGCCAGGCCGATTGAATTTGCTCCAAGGCGTGACCGAGGTCTTCGACCCGTTCGATGCCTATGGGTTGGACACCGACCCGGTACCTCCGAAGATCGATCCATCAGACTATCTACAAAAGCGAGAGATTCCAGAGACGGTCCGGGATGCGTTTACTCTGACCCCGGTTGATCGCGAGGACCTTCGCGAAGCGAACTCCTCCGCGTTTCGTGGGCAACGTGCCCTGGGTTCTGCTGCTATCCCGCCACGCCTTGGGTGTTTGGCGACGTGGCTGGCGAACGTCGCGGACCAACCCGCAGCGGTATGGTGGGCTGCCGAACAGCAGGGCCTCAACGCAGACGTGCAATCGTACGTCCAGTCCCAGCTCCAGCGTCCGCAACGACGGAGCACTCCTGCCG
>JBAUYI010000399.1:0-6990 GCA_049584715.1 Xanthobacteraceae bacterium | reverse complement strand
GATATTGCCGTTCACTGTTTCGTTGCTGATTTATTTCGTCGGATACTGAATGAGGTCCGATGTGCGGGGCAACAGGTTCTAGCGAGCGGCTGGACGATCTCTACACTCGCTCAGCCAAGCAGGATGTCGAAGACACGGAACGGGATACGAGCTTTACCAGTCCGGGCGCGTCCGGCTGGAGCGATGAATGATCTCCGATATTCCGCGCGGCGGGTTGCGCCTGCACGGAATGAAGCCGTTTTCATCTTTGGCTTAACCGTACGCGCCGAATCCGGCGCAGGAGTGTGAACCACTAGACAACAGAACCAGCGGACGCGAATGGGAAGCGAGAACGATCCGTCTCAACCGTCTGTGGCCGAGATTAAACTCACGCTGAGGCAACAGGAGGCGGCTAACCTTCTGAAGCGCGGCCAGCGCCACACCCTTCTGGTCGGCGGCTCGCGGTCGGGCAAAACCACGCTGCTGGTCAAGACCATCGCTGATCGGGCGGTGGAAACCGGCCGCTCGCGCCACGCCATCCTGCGGTTTCGCGCCAATGCGGCCCGCGCTTCGATTGCGCTCGATACACTGCCGAAGGTGTTTCGCATCTGGCATCCGGCCGAAGTGCTCAAACGGCACCGCACCGAGGGCTACTTTTCGCTCGAAAACGAATCGGAAATCTGGATTGCCGGCCTCGACGACCAGGAGCGCGTCGAGAAGATTCTGGGCAAGGAATACGCCACGATCTTTCTCAACGAGTGCTCGCAGATTCCTTATTCGTCGGTGCTCGTGGCGTTGACGCGGTTGGCGCAGGTCGCGGGGGACCTTCGCCAGGCCGCCTATTACGATTTGAACCCGACCAGCAAAGGCCATTGGACCAACATTCTGTTCGGCGAGAAGCGCGATCCGATCTCGCGGCTGCCGCTCGACGATCCCGACAATTACGAGCGGATGTTCCTCAATCCGCGCGACAACGCCGATAACCTGTCGGCGGATTATCTCAAAAGCCTCGAGCGGCTGCCCGAGCGGCAGCGCAAGCGCTTCTTCGAGGGCGTCTATATCGACGATCTCGATGGCGCGCTATTCGGCTACGAGATGATCGCCCGCACGCGCGTTGCCGATCTGCCGAAGGCGGATCGTCGGCGCGTCGTCGTCGCGGTCGATCCGTCGGGCGCCTCGAGCCGTGACGACGAACGCGCCGACGAGATCGGCATTGTCGTTGCTGCGCGCGGCGCCGACGGCCATGCCTATGTGCTCGCCGACCGCTCGCTGCGCGATGCGCCCGCCGCATGGGGCCGCGTCGCGGTGCAGGCCTATCACGATTTTGACGCCGACCGCATCGTCGCCGAGGAGAATTTCGGCGGCGAGATGGTGCGTTTCGTCATCCGCGCCGCCGATCCCAATCTGTCGGTGCACATGATCTCGGCGTCGCGCGGCAAGGTGTTGCGCGCCGAGCCGGTGTCGGCGCTGTACGAGCAGGGTGTGGTGCATCACGTCGGCCGCTTCGCCGTGCTGGAGGATCAGCTCTGCGCCTTCACCACCGCGGGCTATCGCGGCGAGGGCAGTCCGGATCATGCCGACGCGCTGGTCTTTGCCGTGACCGAGCTGATGCTGAAAGCCGACAACACCGCGATCATCGAATTCTACCGCCTCAAAGTGGAGGACCAGGCCCAGCCGGCCGCGGCCGCGTCGGCGCCCGAAGCGCCGGCGAAGATCCGCTTGCGCGTGCCGGAGAACATCTCCGGTGTTCACGGTCTGTCCAGTACATATTACATGGTCGACGCCGAGTGCGTGATTGTGGTCGAGCCGAGCGACGTCGAGCCCCTCATCAAGGCCGGCTGCGTAGTGTTGGTCGACGAGCGGGTTGAGCCGCTTCTCACCGCGTAGGCGCGCTTGCCAGCGCCAGCTCCGAACTCTTCGCATTGAATTCCAGTCGTGCCGCCGCGGCCGCGAGCCGTGGCGGCATGTGACGGCCGCTTTGCGCGGGCTTGATCCACGCTTGCCTTCGCGCACCGCTGCAACGCCCGTGCGTTTTCCGTCTTCAGCTCCGGCGGAACGCATGTCCCTCCCGGACAGCGGATCGTGAAAAGGCGGCGTGGGTCGCCGGGCCGGGAACTGCCGCAGCTATTTTGACGGCAGCATCCCGGCCCACCTTTTTCGCGCGCCGTCAGCCGCAATAACGACCAGACAAACAGGACCACGATGAGCGAACAGGTGCGCGGCGCCGGCCAGCCGACTTGGCCGCTGTCGCCGTATCAGATCCAGGTGTCTTACGGCCAAAGCCAAAGCGCGTCCCAAAGCACGTCGAGCCAAGGCACGTCGAGCCAAGGCACGTCGAGCCAAGGCACGCCGAGCAATGGCATCGCGCGCGGCTCGGGCGCCGACTGGTTCGGCCCGCTCGACCCGATGCGGCCGATCGCGCCGCCCGACGTCGCCGGCAGGCGGTTCGATTTCCCGCCCGGCTACAACCTCATCACCCGGCCGCGCGCCTACGAAGCAATCGGTTTTGCGGAGTTGCGCGGTTTCGCCGACGCCTACGATCTCTTGCGCCTCGTCATCGAGACGCGCAAGGACCAGATGGAGCGCCAGCGCTGGCGCATCCGGCCGCGCGATGCAAAATCCAAGCGCCGCAGCGCCGCGATCGATCCCGACGTGACCGCGCGCACCGCCGACATCGAGGCCTTTTTCCAAAAGCCCGACGGCATCACGCGCTGGAAGACCTGGCTGCGGGCGCTGCTCGAGGACATGTTCGTCATCGACGCGGCGACGCTGTATTGCCAGCGCACGCGCTCGGGCCAGCTCTGCGCGCTGCAGCAACTCGACGGCGCAACCATCAAGCGCGTGATCGACGATTGGGGCCGCACGCCGCAACCGTTTGCCGGGGCCGACGGCACCACGATTTATCCGCCGGCCTATCAGCAGGTGCTCAAAGGCCTGCCCGCGGTCAACTATTCGGCGCGCGACATCGTCTACCGGCCGCGCAACGTGCGCGCCCACCGTGTCTACGGCTATTCGCCGGTGCAGCAGGTGCTGATGACCGTCAACATCGCGCTGCGCCGCCAGCTCTTGCAGCTCGATTATTTCACCGAAGGCTCGATCCCCGATGCGCTGATCGGCGTGCCGCAGGGCTGGACGCCGGACCAGATCAAGCAGTTCCAGGATTACTGGGACACCGAGTTCGCCGGCGACCTGGCCAAGCGCCGGCGGGCAAAATTCGTGCCCGGCGAGACCGCGGCCAAGGTCGTGCAGACCAAGGAGCCGCAGCACAAGGACGACTTCGACGAGTGGCTCGCCCGCATCATCTGCTTTGCCTTTTCGGTGCCGCCGCAATGGGCCACCAAGGCGATGAACCGCGCCACCGCCGACAATCAATCGGCGCAGAGCGAGGAGGAGGGGCTTGAGCCGACCAAGGAGTGGGTCAAGGATCTGATCGACGAGATCGTGGCGGAGGAATTCGCTTCGCCGGATCTTGAGCTGCATTGGCTCGACGAGGACGAAGGCGATCCCGAGACGGTGCTGGAAGGCCGGCTGAAAGTCGGTGCGCTGACGCTGAACGAGATGCGCGACGCACTCGGCCTCGACCCCTTCGACAACGCCGCCGCCGACCGCCCGATGGTGCTCACCGCGACGGGTTATGTGCCGATCGAAGCGAATGCGGGACAACAGACGGCCGGTGCGAACGGGCAGGGCGCGAACGCACAAAGTGCGCCGGCCGTCCAAAAATATAGCTCCGACCAGCCGCGCGTGCCGGCGGGAAATTCAAAGGGCGGGCAATGGACGGCGGGAGACGGTGGCAGTGGACCGCCGTCAATCTCCTCCGATGCCGCAGGCGATGGGCCGGGAACACCAAAGCAATACGCCGCCCGGGAGACCGGTACGCTGACGGATGAGACGGAAGGCGGGACACCAAATGGCAATTTGCCATCGAAGGAACATTACGCCGCTACCCAGGTCACGGTCGATCCCAGCGCCGTCACGGGCAATCCCTTCATCGACGGCACCACTGCGAAGCTCACGGCAATCCTCGTCCAGATAATGAATGGTCTGGAGCGTGCCCCCGGCATTAGCTCGCAGCAATATGGTAGGCTCGTTCACGAAGAGTTTGCAGATGCGGTGGTGGCCGCAGTGCTTCCCGGCATAGCAGCGAATGATGTTGAGAAAACGTTTCCTGAGGGATTGCCCTATGGATCGACAAATAGCATCCGGACTGATGTTGTTTTACGTGATGACAACGGGACTGTCATTGCGATATATGATGTAAAAACGGGACGTGGTCTGGAGCCGTCGAGAGTCGACGAGCTTCGTGCAAAAACCCGCGCCTCTTACGACACGCCAGTGATCGAACTTCGCTTCGAGGGGCCGGTGTTGAAAATTCAGTTGGCGGAACTGAGCTCGTCTGTGGAAATTGGAGCGGCGCACTCACAACACAACTTCAAGAGGCTTTGACATGTCGATGGAGCTTTGGGTCTTCTCCAACAAGCAATTAAGCTCAATAGCGGAGTGGCAAGCCGCCATCGATGCCGAAGCCTATCCGCTCAAGCTTGATGACGTGACGCCATTCGAAAAGCTAAATGGTTTTCTGCCTGCGCATTTACGAGGAGAACTGACTGGATTTGAATGTTATCACGGCGATGCCGACAAATTGATACGCAGCAATTCGGACCTCAATTTCGGCCACGCTTGGAAATATGTGCTCGCCTCTCGATGGGTCGGCAGCAAAGTGAATGAGCTGCGCGCAGCTTGGATGGCTGGCACGGCATATGCGCACGCTACGGATGGCGTCATATTCGACGACCAAGAAGGGAAGTTCCGTAATGCAACAGAGGCGCGTGACGTGGTGCGAGACGTTGAGCGCGACGTGCCTGATATCGACCATAAAGCCCTAGTCGACAAAGTCTTGCGAGACCTTAAATTAGGACCGTATCGCGAAACATAAAGCGTGGCGCTATCCTGATCAGTCGGTTTCTGCGCCGCTCAGTCGTTCTTGCATTTTCTGCAGGTCGGCAGTGATCGGTTTGGCCTTGTTCATTACCGCCACCGCGCCGTTCGGAAACGCTTCCCCAGCATGATCTGCCTATGAGGCGCCCGCCGCGGAACTATGTACGACTGAGCAGCGCAGTGAAGGAGACGCTGTGGCGAGTCTCCTGAACCCTTGTCTCAGCCGTTCTTCCGGTTGGCCGTGTCCGATGGGGACCTGTTCATTGTACTCGTCGGCATTCCCACAAGGTACCGGGTCGTGGTCCGGTGCTTGGGGGGCAAAGCATGTAGTAGATGGCCGTGTCCGGCGATGTTGCGCGGACGTATCGAGTTACTTCTCCTGGTTGGAGCGGTCCCTTGTCCTTTCCAGTAAATTCGACCCCTCCCTTAAACATCGTGTAGGTGAAATCGCATCCGTCGGGATTGATTTCTTCCCATTCATTGCCGATCGGATGAGGCGCAGTAGGTGCGAGGCCGGGGCATTTCATGCTAGTGGCAGGTCTGCCTTCATAGGCCGCAAGGCGCGCCTGCTCCTGGGTCCCTCTCTGCTTCGCCGCTTCTGCTCTCGCCTGCTGACAGGCGCTGTCGCAGCTCGTTGCCAGGTCGTAGGCAATGAGTACCAGCAATAAGGCCCCAGTACCCAGCATGGCTGCACGGACATAACCCTCGACCAGTGAGGCGCAAAACAATATGCCAAGTCCGGCCAGAAGCGCGAGTACGAGCTTGGTACTGAAGCCGAAGTAAATCGCCACAATCCCGACGATGACAATAAAGCCGATTGCAGCGCCGAATTGGACGTCCCTCGAATTGATCGGCATTTCATCCCCCGTGATCAATTCCTTACGATAGAATCTAATCTAACGAAATAACGTGGTCTAGGGCGCGACATCGTCTACCGGCCGCGCAACGTGCGCGCCCATCGGGTCTACGGTTTCTCGCCGGTGCAGCAGGTGCTGATGACCGTCAACATCGCGCTGCGCCGCCAACTCTGGCAGCTCGATTATTTCACCGAGGGCTCGATCCCCGACGCGCTCATCGGTGTGCCGCAGGGCTGGACGCCGGATCAGATCAAGCAGTTCCAGGATTATTGGGACACCGAGTTCGCCGGCGACCTGGCCAAGCGGCGGCGGGCAAAATTCGTGCCCGGCGAGACCGCGGCAAAGGTCGTCCAGACCAAGGAGCCCCAGCACAAGGACGATTTCGACGAGTGGCTCGCCCGCATCATCTGCTACGCGTTTTCGGTGCCGCCGCAATGGGCCACCAAGGCGATGAACCGCGCCACCGCCGACAATCAGTCGGCGCAGAGCGAGGAGGAGGGGCTTGAGCCGACCAAGGAGTGGGTCAAGGATTTGATCGACGAGATCGTGGCGGAGGAGTTTGATTCGCCCGATCTGGAGCTGCATTGGCTCGACGAGGACGAAGGCGATCCGGAAACGGTACTCGAAGGCCGCCTGAAAGTCGGCGCGCTCACGCTGAACGAGATGCGCGACGCCCTCGGCCTCGCCCCCTACGACAACGCCGCCGCCGACCGCCCGATGGTGCTCACCGCCACGGGCTTTGTGCCGATCGAGGCCAATGCCGGCGGGGAGGGGGCGAGTGCGAGCGCCGGAACGAATGGGAAAAGCGCGTCGGCCGTACAAAAATATAATCCTGACCAGCCGCGCGTATCGGCTGGCAATCCCGGCGGTGGGCAGTGGACGAGGGGCGATGGCGGCAGTGGATCGCCGTCAAACTCCTCCGATGCCCCAGCTGATGGGTCGGCACACCCCACGCGATACGCCGCAAGGGATACCGGCACACTTACAGACGAGACGCCAAGTGCGCCGTCTAATTCGCAGACACGCAATGATTCGGCAAAATCTCCCGCTCAGGTCGCGGCCAATGAACCGTCACAACAAAAGCCCATCGATTTGCTCGAGGAAGAGGCGCCTCGTGGCATTGGGCATACGATCGCCGACCATGTAGGAAAATCGGATGCAGAGTTATTGGAAGTAATAAATAGAAAAACTTGGACTCCGGCGGCCACCCTCACGG
>JBAUYI010000398.1:0-8343 GCA_049584715.1 Xanthobacteraceae bacterium | reverse complement strand
CATTTGCATCCTGATACGCCAGTTTATGCCGCCACCACATCCGGATCGCGCGCCGGCACCAGATCGCGCAGTTTTGGCGCGACGTGATCCATGAACAGGCGCAAAGAGCGGAACACCTTTTCGCGTGTCGCCCATTTCTTGCCGGTGACGATCAACAGCGTGCCGAAGCCGCCGGCGGCCTCGTAGAAGTCGCGCAGCTCTTTCGCCACACTGTCCGGATCGCCGAGGTGGTAAACGCCGGCCTCGGCGAGCTGGTCGAAGGTGACCTCGTCGCCTTTGAGCCCGATATCGTAGTTCGACTTGATCAGCCGGATCAGTCCGCGCTTCATCTGAAAGCCGAGCTCGTAATTGATGTCGGCGCGCAGGTCGTCCATCGCTTCGCGACGCGAATCGGCGAGATAGACGTAGCGCGCCACGGTGACCTCGTTGAGCGGCGTCTTGCGCCCCGCGGCCTTGGCGGCGCGCGCATAGCGATTAGCCTTGTCGCGGATCGAGCCGGCCGGCTCGAGTTGCGCGCGCAACAGCGCATAGCCGCGGGCGCCGGCGATATCGATCATCGCCTCGGTGTCGGTCGCCGTCGCCATCGGCATGTGCGGCGGATTGAGCGGCTGCGGCGTGGCGACGATGCTCTTGCCCTTCCAATATTGGCCGTCCCAATCGAACGGCTCCTGCGCCGTCCAGCATTTGAGGATCAGATCGAGGGATTCGCGCAACCGGCCGTGGCGGTCGTCGTGCGTGAGCCCGCGCTCGCCGGCGAACAGCGGGTTGGGGAAGCCCGAGCCGAAACCGAAGATGAAACGGTTGCCGCCGATCACGTGATCGGTCACCGCCGCCTGGATCGCGGTATCGACCGGATGGGCGAGGTGGATGAGTTTCACTGCCGCCCCCATGCGGATGCGCTTGGTCAGCGCCGCCGCCTTGCACATCAACAGCTCCGGCACCGGCAAGGTGTCGACCTTGCCGATATAGACCGGCTCGCCGTGATGCTCGCTGATATAGGCGTCGCGATAGCCGAGCTGGTCGGCCAGCACGATCTCGGCGAGGTCTTCTTCGTAGGTCTGGGATGCGGTGGTGTGGGGGCGAAAGCCGTTCGAGAAAATTCCGAATTCCATTTCAGATCCTCAATGAAGGGCGGCAACTTACGATCCTGGGCGCGGCTTGACAACGCTGGGGCGGTTGCACGTGTGTGCCGGTCGAGGATAGACGCGTCGATATCAGAACTGATATAACCCGGCAATGAAACGGCAACGCTTCCGCAGCGTGTGGGACGCCATCGAATCTTCGCCGGCGCAAGCCGCCAATATGAAGGCGCGCAGTGAGATGGTGTTGGCGATCCGCGATACGGTAGCATCCTGGGAAACGACGCAGGCCGCCGCCGCCAAACGCCTCGGCCTGACGCAGCCGCGAATGAATGACTTGGTGCGCGGCCGTATCAACAAATTCAGCCTCGACGCGCTGATCAACTTGGCTGCGCGGGCCGGGCTTTCCATCCGCGTTGAAGTCGTCCGGCCTGCGGCGTAGGAAGAGCGATGTCGAACCTGCGCATCTACGGCATTGCCCGCACCCGCGCCTACCGGGCGTTGTGGATGGGGATGGAGCTGGGGCTCGATTACGAACACCTGCCGATCGAGATCGGCGATGCCGGCGCTCGCTCGCCGGAATTTCTGGCGATCAATCCCAACGGCCGGCTGCCGGTCATCGTCGACGATGGTTTCGTGCTGTTCGAGTCGCTGGCGATCACGCTCTATCTCGCCAAGAAGCATTCGCTCGGTAAACTTTATCCCGCTACGCTCGAAAGCGAGGCCAAAGCCTGGCAGTGGAGCTTTTGGGCCATCGCCGAGGTCGACCGCGGCGTCAATATCTGGTCGTTGCACGCCGTGCGCCTGCCGCGGCAGGAGCGCGACGCCGCCTTGCGCGAGGAGGCGCTGAAAGTCATCGCCACACCGTTCAAGGTTCTCGATGCGGCTTTGGCCAAGTCGTCGCACAAGACGCCGTATCTGCTCGGTGACGATTTCACCGTGGCCGATCTCAATGTCGCCGCCGTCATCAGCCGCGCCATCGATATGGATTTGTCGGCGACGCCGCACCTGAAAGCCTGGCTCACGCTCTGCCTCGACCGGCCGGCGGCACGCGCGGCGCTTGCGCTGAAAACCAAAGCCGATAACGAGACGCCGCCGGACGTGACCCGGCGCATTGCCCGGATCAATCGCCTGTGAGCCAAAACCCTGGTCCGTTCAACCTCGGTCAGTCCATGAACGAGGCCGTGACGCTGCACCGGCAAGGCCGGTTGCGCGACGCCGAGAAGATTTACACGCGCGTGCTCAAAGCCGCGCCGGATCATTTCGACGCGCTCAATCTGCTCGGCACCATCAAGGCGCAACTCGGCCGCATCGGCGAAGCCCATCGCCTGCTCAGCGCCGCGGTCAAGCTCAATCCGCGCGCGCCGCAAGCGTGGGCCAATCTCGGCCAGGTGCTCCATCAGCTCAAGCAGGACCAGGACGCGCTCGGCTGCTTCGACAAGGCGCTGGTGTTGGCGCCCGACGACATCGGCATCCTCACCAATCGCGCCAACGCGCTGTTGAGCCTCGGCCGCACCGAGGAAGCGCTCGCCGCGTTCCGCCAGATTTTGACACGCGTGCCGCAGCACCCCGAAGCGCGGCTCAACAGCGGCATCGCGCACGCAGCGCTTGGCGCGCTCGACGAAGCGGTCGCCGAATTCGATCATGCGCTGACGCTGGCTCCGGGTCATCCAGCCGCGCATTTCAACCGCGGCGTCGCGCTCTACGATCTCGGCCGCTACGCCGACGCGGTTGCGGCCCACGACAGCGCGCTCGCCGCGGCGCCCGATCATACCGGTGCGCTGCTCAACCGCGGCCGCGCGCTGGCAGCGCTCAACCGCTTCGACGACGCCATCGCCACCTACGGCAAGGCCCACGCGCTGCGCAAGGACGATGCCGACGTCCATTTCATGGAATCGCTGGCGCTGCTCACGCTCGGCGACTATCGCCGCGGTTTTGAGAAATACGAATGGCGCTGGCGCCGCAGCGGCATGGCCGAGCAGAAGAGCCGTGGCCGGCCGCTTTGGCTCGGCGATTATCCGCTGGCGCGCAAGACCGTGCTGTTGCATGCCGAGCAGGGCCTTGGCGACACCATCCAGTTCGCGCGCTATGTGCCGCTCCTGGCCGCGAACGGCGCTAAGGTGGTGCTCGAAGTGCAGCCGGAATTGACCGCGCTGATGGCGCGGCTCGACGGCGCCGCGACCGTCATTGCCCGTGGGGCGGCACCGCCGCAACAATTCGACGTGCATTGTCCGCTGGGCAGCTTGCCGCTCGCGTTCAAGACCGAGCCGGCGACGGTGCCGGCGGATATTCCTTACCTCTCGGCTGACGACGAACACCTGGCCAAATGGTCGGCGCGGATCGGCGCGCTGGAGCGGCCGCGGATCGCGCTCGCCTGGGCCGGCAATCCAAGCCACCTCAATGATCGCAATCGCTCGATTGCCTTTGCCAAGCTCGCGCCCTTGTTGTCCATTCCAGCGCGGTTCGTCAGCATTCAGCGCGACGTCCGCAGCGAGGATAACAATGCGCTCGCCGGCGAAAGCCGCGTGACCAATGTCGGCGCCGAACTCGAGAATTTCGCCGACACCGCGGCCGTGATCGCGCTGTGCGATCTCGTGATCTCGGTCGACACCGCAGTGGCGCACCTGGCCGGCGCCATGGGGCGGCCGCTGTGGATGCTGCTGCCGTTCGCGCCCGATTGGCGCTGGACGCTCGATGGCGAAACCAGCCCCTGGTATCCGACCGCGCGCTTGTTCCGCCAGACCTCGCTCGGCGATTGGGATGGTGTGATCGCGCGCGTCGGCGACGAGCTCAAGCGCTTCGTGCAATCGTAAACCGCTACGCCGCCTCGACCTTGATGCCGGCCTGCTCGCAGGAATTGGCCACGTCGCACACCGTGGCGCGCTGCATGTCGCGTTTCCAGCGCAGGTCGTCGAATTCGGTGCCGCGGTGCATGGTGCAGCGGTTGTCCCAGATGACGAGATCGTGCACCCGCCAGCGATGGGTGTAGACGAATTGCCGTTGCGTGGCGTGGGCGAGGAGCTCTTCGATCAGCGCGCGGCCGTCCGCTTCTGACATGCCGAAAATCCGCCCGGCGTGCGACGCCAGATAGAGCGACTTGCGGCCGGAGTTCGGTAATGTGCGCACCAGCACCTGCGGCACCGGTGGCAGGCCCTGGCGCTCCTCGTCGCTGAAATTGCTGAAGCCCAGGCGGGCGCGCGAATTGAAGATCGAATGTTCGGCGACAAGACTGTCGAGGCGGCGCTTCGTCGCTTCGGGCAGCGCGTCATAGGCCGCCCGCTCGTCGGCGAATTCGGTGTGCCCGCCGACCGTCGGGATCGAGCGCGCATAGAGCAGCGACGCCAGCGCCGGCAGGCGCTTGAACGAAGAGTCGGTGTGCCACAGCCGGTTGCCCATCTGGAACATGCGCTGCCGCGAGTCCTTGCCCCACACTTCGTTTTCAGGATCGAGATTGGAAACGTCGGCGAATTCCTTGCGCACGCGCAGCTTGGCGTCCTTGCGATGCAACGCGATCGTGGTCTCGAGCGGCCCGAAATACCGGGCGAAGTCGAGATGCTGGTCCTGCGACAGCTCTTGGTCGGGGAAGATCAGCACCGCGTATGCGGCGAACGCGTCTTTGATCGCTTGCACGTCGGACGGCGCCAGCGGCGCCGACAAATCGACGTCGCCGATCTCGGCGGCAAAGTTTGGCGTGACCGGACAGACGGTGATGGTCATGGTCGTTGCCTCCCGGTTGCGAGGATTTTGCCGGATTGAATCACAATGGCGCAAGCCACGCAATTGAGCCATGCCGGCAAGGCCGGATAGAAGCCAAGCGCGGGCTGATGAACCTAACCTTGCTTCGGCGACCAGCCATAGGCCTTGGTGCACGCGCCGCCCATCAACATGGCCCGCTCGCTGTCACTCAGGCGGTCGGTCTTGAGGAAAGGCGCGACGCCCTGCTCGTAGGTGACGACCGCGAACGCGCGAGTCCAGTCCGTGCCCCACAGGCAGCGGTCGAAACCCCAGGCCGCGAACACGCGGGCGAGCGGGTCCCAGATGTCCGGGAAGGGATACGGTTCCTTGGACAACGTGCAGGCGCCGCTGACCTTGATCACCGCGTTCGGGCGCTTGGCGAGATCCAATACCTTCGGCAGGTCGGCCCAGGGCTGCGGCGGGGCGGGCGGCGTGCGCGGCTGCAGGATGCCCAGATGGTCGATGATGAATCGCGCGTCGGGGTGGCGGTCGATCAGCGCCGTGCCGTCGTCCAGGTTGCCCCAGCACAAAATATTGACCGGAATGTCGTAGCGGACGGCGGCGCGGAGGATGCGGTCGAGGCCGGGGTCGTTCGGATCGCGCTTGGCCTCCTTGGTCAGCATGATGCGGATGCCGACCGCGCCCGGCGTCTTCTTCCAGTCGGCGATGACATCGGCCACGGCAGGATCGTCCGGGTCGACCGGCTTGACGATGCCGAATCGGCCGGGATGGGCGCGTTGCACCTCCACCGCATAACTGGCGTCGTATTGGTACAAGGAAAAGGCGGAGATGAAGATCGCGCCGTCAACGCCGACCTTGTCCATCGCCTGGACCATCTCATTGCCGGTCACGTGAGGGGGCCAGTTCGGCACATTGTGCCAGGGCCGCTTCGGCGTGTTCGCATCGTAGGCGTGGACCTGGCAATCGATGATCGTCATCGGAGAATCTCCTCTGGGCTAGGCGAGTTTTTGTATCGCAGCAGATCGCGGCCGCCGTGTCCGGCCTATCGCACATTTTGCCACGGATCGATCTTCTTGGTCGAGTTGGGAATGCGCTTGAGCGCCTCTTTGTAGGCCTGCTCATCGGCCTTCGTCTTTCTAGTATCTTCCGTCTTCTGCGGGCGTTCATGCTTTCTTGCTTTTCCCATGTCTTGGGCGTGAGCAGGCACGACCATCAACGCCATTGCGACTGACGCTATGAGGATGCGCATTTTCAAATCCTCCCGGATTTCAAGCCCGCTTAAGCGAAACGAGCTCGCCCCTATAAGGGAATCGGTTAGCACTTCCGATGGTTGGCAACCATTTCCATTGAGGTAAAAGTCGGTTCCTCACATAGACCTATCGGCGGACGCGCGGACGACTTATTGCGTGGCCTTATTCGTGACCGGGCCGGTGAAAGCTTCGAAGCGCTTCCGCAGCGCCGGAAGCCGTGATCCGTCACCGAGAAAATCGCGATAGCCATTTGCGAAACGCGGGCTCGTCAGTGGCGGCAGCCCCTCCGGCGGCGGCGTGTCGGCGCGTGGCGAATAGAAGGCAGGCACACGGCCCTGCTGCTCCTTGCTTAAGATCCAGGTCAGGAAAAGCTTCGCGGCATTGGGATGTGGCGCATCTTTAAGGATGCCGCCCGCGGTGAAGAAGACCGGCGACTTGTCTTTCTCCGACATCACGATCTTCAGGTTGCCGCCGCCAATCCGCGAACTATTGCTCATATCGAAGCTGACGAAATCGGCGCCCGATCTCACGCGAGCCGCGACATCGCGATGGCCCTGGATGAAATAGGGCTGGTTGGCCATATATTTCGGCATGTAATTCCAGCCGTACTTCTGCACGATCAAATCGAAATTGTAGAGCGTTGCGTCGTCGTCGGTTGGATAAACGGTGACGATATTGCCGCGGAACAGGAGTTTCAGGAAATCGAGCGCCGACTTCGGCACGTCGGTCTCCTGCACCTTCTCGGGATTATAGCCGTAGAACATAGGTATCGCGGTCACCGCCACCCAGCCTCCATCCTTGTCTTTCATTGCGGGGAGAACCTGGTCGAAACCGTCGGGCTTGAAGTGCAGCAGCGCGCCCGCTTTATCCCACCGCGGGAAATCCTGCACCGTCTGCAATTGCAAGAAATCTGCCGTGACCTTGTTGTCCTTGAGCTGCCGGTCGATCTCGGAGTCCAGCACATTGCTGAAGTCGCCCTTGGCGGTGACGGCGATGCCGGGGAAGCGCTTCTCGAAAGCGTCCGCTGCCGCTTTAGCCGCCGCCGGGCCGCCACCCGTATAGAACACCAGCGCCTTTTCGAGCTTCGCCTTCTCGTAGAGCTGATCGATGGTCTCGGCCGGCGCCGCTGAAAGTGGCCCGGATATAACAAGAACCAACAGCGACAGGGCTGATTTTCCCATTCCCATCGTCCGGCACAGCATGCGTTCCTCCTTAAAGCCGCCAGCGATACCTGCGTGTCAGACGATCGGTTCGATGCGGTCAGAGGGTATCGTTTAGACGGTTGTGGCCACAGGCTCCAGTCCGTATGCCGACACGACGGAGTATGAGGCTTCAGTAATCTTTCCCACGGCGGAATTAAAGTTTTTTCATAGACTTGTCGGCTGTCCTGCAGCAAAATTATCCATGATATTGCGTGCATTCCGCACGAAGGATCACGTGATTGCTCAGTTAAAGCTCGGCGACATGTACGAGAAAGGTCTCGGCACGCCACAGAGCAAGCAGGACGCCATAGAGCAATACAACAAGGCGAAGGGCAGTGGCGGTATCGATATACAAAAGGCGATTAGCAAGCTTGGTATTTTCAAGGGGTGAAACCGTAATAATCGCCGGCGCGATTTATGAGTGGAGATCCTACTTCATCGGCGAGAACGATGCCGGCAGATAAATATCGACCTGCTGTGACACCAGATGGCCCGGGCCGCCGGGCGGCGGCCACACACCGTCGGCCGCCGCTTTGGCGCGCAACCGGGCGCGCTCGTCGAAGCTTTTGTAGGGCCAGACGTGCAGGAAGCGCGTCACCGCGCCGGTCACCGACGTCATGGCGGCGAGCACCGGCGAGATTTTCATGCGGCCCGGCACCGCTTTGCGCCACGCTTCGATGGTCGGCGCCAGGCCGCCCGGCTTGAGCACATAACTGCGCACTTCGTAGCACGGGCCGAATTCTCCCGGCCGCAGCGGCGCGATGAAGTCGAACGCAACGTACGTGTCCATCGCCATGGCGACGATGTATTCGGCGATGCCAAAAGGATTGGCCGCATTGAGCGCGGCGAAGCGGGCATCGAACGTTGCGGCCGCATCGGCGGCCTTGCGGATGATCAGGATCTGATTGACGGCGCCGATGTCGGAATACCAGCAGGCCAGCAGGTTTCGATCGTCGGCCAGGCTTTTGCCGAGCACGGCGAGCGCCTGCGGATGGGTTCCCGGCCGCACCGTGACGATGGTGACGTCATAGGCTTCTGGCAAGTTTGCCTCCCTTGTGAGGCCTAGAAAGCGGCCTTGATCGCTTGGACAGCACTCTGTTCGCGTTGATGGTCTTG
>JBAUYI010000397.1:0-4367 GCA_049584715.1 Xanthobacteraceae bacterium | reverse complement strand
GAGCAATAGGCCAGCGTGTATCCGGCCTTCTCGCTTCCGGCCGCAGCCTCCAGGGCCTCGTCGGAGACTTCATAGACGGGAAGCTCTTCAATCTGGTCGAGTCGGATCGTAGCGTCGTTCATGATATTCATCCTTTTGTTCGCCGGCGGCACCTGCAAATAGGAGGAGAATTTGCGATAACGCCCCCCAATGGAACCCATATAATCATCGGCTGTGACTGGTGTAAAGTCTGGGCAGTGACACCGCAGGTGACTGATTTACCGAGCTAATTTGTGTTGGAGAGAGAAATCGGATGGACGCATTTTACGAGCGGCTCGCGGTTCGGGCCGCAACGCTGGACGAAGTCCTGTCCGACGATTTCGAACCGTTGCCTGGCCAAAAGGGTGACGCCGATTTGGCTGCGCGGCGACTTGCGGCGTGGTGTCGCGCATGCGCCAGCGGCGACTGGTCGCTGTTCGGCCGCCGGCTCGAGCGGGACGGCATGGCGTTCGCACCGGTGCTGGCGAGACTCGCTGCCGTTCGCCGTACGTCCGCTGCTCTGCCATCATGGATCGAGGATGCGGTCTGGGTCGAAGCGGCGTTGCAAGACACACGCGGCGATGTCGCGCCGCCGTCCGCACCCGGCAACGCCGATCCTTGTGCGTTCGAAGAGCTTTTCACGTCGGTGGTGGCGCAGGCCGACACCCGGCTTTGGTCGGGTCTCGATGCGCGCGTCGGCGATAATTTGAACGATGATGCGCGCGCGTCGCTGCGCCTGGCGCTGCTTCGCGAGCTCTCGAGCCTTGGCACGCCGGCGCTCTACGAGCGTTTCGCCAAGGCGCGCACTGCCGGTTCGCCGCAACACGACGCGGCGGGGCTGGCGCAGCATAACGGCACGGCGCGCTACGATGGCTTCGTCGCCGAAATGCAAGCCGGCGGCTGGCGGCGGCTGTTCGAAGACAAGCCAGTGCTGTTGCGGCTGTTCGCGACCGTCACGCGGCAGTGGATCGATACCTCGCGTGAAATGGTGTTGCGCCTCGATGCCGATCTTGCGGTGATCCGTCGCGATATTTTTCATTCCGGCAACGCCGGCCGGGTTGCCGGTTTCGAAGGCAATCTCTCCGATCCGCACAATCACGGCCGCTCGGTCCGCATTGTCAGCTTCGAGGACGGCGTGCGCGTCGTCTACAAGCCGAAGGATCTGCGGCTCGATGCCGCCTGGCACACCTTGGTCGAGCGTTTGAACGGCACCCAAGCACCGATCGCGCTCAAAGCCGTGCGCGCGATCGCGCAGGACGGCTACGGCTGGACCGAATTCATCGATCATGCGGCGTGCGCCGATGCGGAGGGTTTTGCGCGGTTTTTCCGCCGCGCCGGCGCCTGGCTGGCGCTGTTTCACTGCTTTGCCGCGACCGACATGCATCAGGAGAACATGATCGCCTGCGGCGATCACCCGGTGCCGATCGATCTGGAAATGATTCTGCAAGCCGGTGCCGAAGAGCGCGGCGCCGAAGCGCCGGAAGAGCTCGCCTTTGCCGCTGCCGCGGAAATCGTCAGCAATTCCGTCACCGCGGTAGGCCTGCTCCCGGCCTATGGACGCTCTCCCGACAATATCGTTTTTGCCGTCGGCGGCATGACCGCGGAGTGGAATTCCAAAACGGAAATCATCTGGGACAAGATCAATTCGGACGCGATGCGGCCGGCGAAATCGAACCAAGCCGCCAAGACCAGCCCCAACCTGCCGCACGTCGACGGCCGCAGCGCCAGGTTCGGCGATTACGTCGATGACTTCGTCTCGGGCTTTGAGCAGTACGCGAGCTTCTTGTCGCGTTACGGCCGACAGGCAAAGCAGGGCGGGCTGTTCGAGGGATTTGCCGGCGTCCCCGTCCGCAACGTCATTCGCGCGACCCGGTTTTACTACATGCTGCTGCAGCGGCTGCGCAATCATAAAGCCATGGACGACGGCGTGATCTGGTCGGCGCAAGCGGATTTCATTGCCAGGCTCTCCGATTGGCAAAGCGAGCGTAATCCGCTCTGGCCGTTGCAGCGGGCCGAACGCGCAGCGCTCCTTGCGCTCAACGTGCCGCATTTCGTCTCGCCCAGCGACGGCCACGACATCGCCGATGCGAACGGCAGTTCCGTTCATATCGCGTTGCCCTCGGGTCTCGATCGTGCCCGGCTGCGTCTTGAGAATTTCGACGAGCGCGAGATCGCCTGGCAGATCGAGGTCGTGCGCGAGAATACAAACTCGATTCCGCGTTCTGCCAAGCCCAAGGCGGCGGAGTTGCAGGAAACTGCGCGCCAAGATTCCATAATCGCGCCGACAAAAGAAACTTTCACCGCCGAAGCCGGTCGGATCGCGGCAGAATTGTCGCATTACGCCATACGTCGCGGCCCGAGCGTGGCCTGGATCGGTCTCGATTGGCTGGGCGATTCCGAGTTTTCCCAGCTCGTGTGCCTCGGTCCCGACCTCTACAACGGCGTTTGCGGCATTGGTGTCTTTCTTGCCGCCCATACGGCGGTGACGGGCAACAAAGCTTCAGCCGAGCTTGCCTATGCCGGACTGGCGCAATTGCGCAACAATCTGAAAAGCCGCAACGCAGCGCGCCTGGCCCGATCGCTGGGTGTCGGCGGCGCCGTCGGACTGGGCTCGGTCGTCTACGCGCTCGCCGTCATGGCGCAATGCCTGCAAGACGACGCCTTGCTCGCGGATGCGCGGCAGGCATCGCAGCTGTTCACCGACGACCTCATTGCCGCAGACAAGCAATTGGACGTCGTCAGCGGCAGTGCCGGCGCCATCCTCAGCCTACTGCGGCTTTATCGCGATACGCGTTCCGACGACGTGCTGCGCCGGGCGGAGAAATGCGGCAGACATTTGCTCGACCAGCCTCGGCTCGGGCCGCAGGGCCGCCGCAGCTGGGTCGGGCAGGGCTCCGGACCGCGCGCACTCAATGGTCTGTCGCACGGTGCGGCGGGATTCGCCTATGCGCTGGCCGCGCTGGCGCAGGCGACCGGGCGCCAAGACTTGCGCCAAGAGTTCACGCAAGCCGCTGCCGAATGCATTGCCTTTGAAAATTCAAGCTACGACGCGCAGCGCCATAACTGGCCCGATCTGCGCGAGGAGGGCGGGCTGTCGTGGCCGTGCCAGTGGTGTCATGGCGCGCCCGGCATCGGTCTGGCACGGCTTGCCACATCCAGACTCCGCGGCATGGATGACGCGCATCTCGCGGTCGATATCCAAAATGCGGTCGAAGGCGTCACGCGTGGCCGGCCCACCGCCGTCGATACGCTGTGTTGCGGCGCGCTCGGCGGCGTCGAATTTTTCTGCGAGGCCGGCTCGGCGCTTGGCCGCGAGGATCTTGCTGCGCTTGCCGCGCAGCGGCTGACCGCGGTTCTGCAAACCGCCGCCGCGGCCGGCGATTATCGTTGGAACAGCGGCAAAGGCCGGTTCAATTTGGGCCTGTTCCGCGGTCTTGCCGGCGTGGGCTACACGCTGCTGCGGCGCGTAGACGGTACGCTGCCGAACGTGATCATCTGGCAATAGCCAAATCTTTCAATAGCCAAATCTTTCAACAGCGAAGTCTTATCGCAAATAGTCGGCTTCTACTGCGATTTCGCCGCGGCGCATGACGCAACCAGCACAGCCTTGAACATATCGAAGGACTGGACTTGCACCTGGCACGCCGTCGTCGCGTCGGGCGATACGCGAATGACGTCGCCGGCGGCCACCTTCTGCTGTTTGCCGTTGATGTTGAGGTCGATGCCTTCGTTGCCGGGAGAACCGACCATGCCAATGGTCAAACGGCCGTCGGCGGCCATCAGCGACTGGTTGGGAATGATGTTGTACCTGTTCTGGGACGGCATGATCGCATCGAGCGTGGCTTTGGTGCTCGAAAGCTCTGCACGCAGCGCGGTGAGATTGGCGTTTTGATCGGCAATATCAGCCGCGAGCCGCTGGCCGTCCGATTGGAGTTGTAGAATGGCGGCGTCGCGTTGCTGGATGTCGCGGGCATTGAACTGGCGGCCCCAGAAATAGCCGCTGACCATGATGAACAGGATGAGGACGATAGCGGCCGGCCTGCGAAGCCGGCTGCGCGGTGCTGGGTCATTTTGTCGAGTGCTCATAGTGACCTCTGCACGATCGTAAAGTGGCAACTGCCAGGCAAATTACTGTTTCGGCGCCGTTCCCGCGTCCGCAGGCGGAACCGAATTCGATGCGCGGAAGGGGTTGTAGAGCCGGGAGAGGATGGCCTCGAAATCGGACAAACCGCCGGCGCCTGATGCAGCCGGCGCCGCGGTGTCGAATGCCGACGGTCCATTGCCGGTCGATTGGCTGAGTTTGTCGGTATCGGTCGAGCCGCCGCCGCCGGACGCCGGCGCGCCTGACG
>JBAUYI010000396.1:0-4360 GCA_049584715.1 Xanthobacteraceae bacterium | reverse complement strand
CGCGCGATCAACCCGTAGCAGACATAGCCGAGGCCGGCGCCGCCGTATTCCTCGGGGATGGTCGAGCCCAAAAGCCCAAGCTCGCCCATCTCGCGGAAGATCGCCGGGTCGGTCTTGCCGTCGCGATTGGCGGCGATGACGCGGGGAAATAGCTTCTCCTGGGCATAATCGCGCGCGGTGTCGCGCACCATGCGCTCTTCCTCGGTCAGCTCGCTTTCCAGGTCGAGCGGATCGTCCCATTTGAACGCGGCGTCCTTGATCTGGGCGCTTTTCGGCTCGCTTTTTTGCGTTTTCTCCGCCACTTGGGTCATCGCGCGTCTCCTCGGGTCCCCGCTGCGGCAAGCTTAGGAGGCTCGTCCGCCAGCGGCAAGCGGCGGGACAATACCACCGATCGGGTTGGTGGCCTTGATCGCTTGGATGCTCGTTGTTCGTGTTGATGATTTCGTCAAGGGTCTGCGACCGCCGAAGGCGGCGATGCCATGGCGCGTCGAAGACGCGCGTAACCGCGCCGATGGCGCCGCCCTTGACGAAATCATCAACGCGAACAGAATGCCGTCCGAGCGATCAAGGCCGTTTTCTCGGCCTTCGCTATATGTCCCCTACAACAGGGCAAGCCGTTGCCGCATCGGCGGCGTTCCGCTATCTAAACCCCCACGCGCCCGTAGCTCAGCTGGATAGAGCGCTGCCCTCCGAAGGCAGAGGTCAGGGGTTCGAATCCCTTCGGGCGCGCCACTCAATAAAGGTCCGTTCCGGACACATGGTTAGGTCCGGTCTGGACGCATGGGTTACGGTTTATACCGGAGACATGGGTATGCGCCCCATCAAATCGCGCATCCATCGGCAGCCCGAAAAACTAACGGAACAGATCGTAGTTGATCTGTTCCGTCAGCATCCGCTCCGAGTGCACCAAGGCGGCCCCTCCGCGGGGTCGCCATAGCGTAGCCGACTTATTGGGCCGGCACGTAGCTCAAGCTTTCGATGTAGCTATCGACATGCGAGCTAGTTTTCGCGACGGTGTCCGAGATCGTCTTGGTAAGTGCAGTTACGTTATCTTGGCCGTTGACAGTCGCAAACATCTTCATCGCTTCGGAACGTCCTCCGGCACCGTACTCCGTCCAACCCTTGTAAGAGCTGACCATCACGTAGGCCGGCGCAGCGCTGTCGCCGCCACGGACTTCGTAAAGAATATAGTTCCCGGGCCAGGTAGACTTTACAGCGGACGCGCGCAGCTTAGTGAAGCTGTCGAGAAAGTTCGCCACCCCTGAAGAGTCCTTTAACACAAACGTCGTGACATTGACCAACGCCGGCTTCATTTCCCTCGTTTGGGGTAGATAGCTGAGTTCCGGAACTTCAGCGAGAATTAGACTTGTCTCGCTTTTCAGGTGGGCATTTCCTGCCGATCGCCATCCGGTGCCGCAGGCCTTGGCGACGTCGCTCATCCCGTCGAGCGCGTTCCAATTCTGCAGTCCCATCACGAATGTATATTTGTACGTGTTTCCAGTTTCGCCGCCATAAGCGCGCATCGAGCCGGTGAATTTGTGGTCGGCGAGGCATTTGCTGTAGGTTTTGATCGCCGCCTCGAAGGCTTGCTGATTCGACGGATCAACCACATCGGTGAAAACCCGGAAAACCGTCTCTTTAACTAGCGCGTTTGCTTGCTGAGCTCCCGCGCTGAAGAGCACAATTGCCGAAGCCACGCATGCTGAGAGTATCTTCACGGGCAATTCTCCTGTGGTTTGGGGATGCGACCCTCACTCCTTGTGCAACGTCAAGTATACGCGCACTTGAGCAATAGGCAATAGCGTCAATACCCGCAGAGGTGGCATACCCGTTTTCTGCGCACAAGACCGTAACGCCCGTTAATTTCAGTCGTCGAAGACGATTGTGGATTTTTTTCAATGCCTTGCTGATTGCCTTCTTGTAGCGGTGGACGGTTGTAGCGGTGGACGGTGCGGCGTTTAGGGAGGGCGCGATGGGTGAGCGGCCCCTTGCCGCAGCACGCATGGGCACGCCGTCGATCTGGATTACCAGGAGGTCCAGCTTGGACAGGTCCGAGGCCATCGACGCGGCCATGCGCTCCGGCGAGAGAGCCTGGGACCGGAGTGGGTAGACGAGGCGAGCGCCTGAACTTGCGTCTCGATGCGGCGTGTCCTCAGCCGGTATCCTCAGGGCTTCGATGCCGGCACCAAAAGTCTTTGATGAAGCCGCAGTAGGATTCGTGATGGCCTTGCACTCTTTCGTGGATTCGACATCACGAGCCTGACGACGAGGGCAACGCCCTCCTACTTCAACATCGATCGGGACATTCCGCCTTTTCCGTGCGATAAGACGTGGTAGCGGGAAAGCCCACGCACGCCTCGATGATCCGGGCTTCCGCCAAGAGCCGGAGGAATTCCTCGACCTCGAAGGCCGTTACCTCGAGCGGCGAAATGCAGTAGGGGCTTCGGAGAGCCATCGCGTCGCCATCTGCGACATAAGGTCTGGGTTCGAGTTTTTCTAGCGGTCATTTCCACTCTACGTTTGGGGCGACAAGGTTTGGGGCGACAAGCCATGGCCGTCAATGGAGAGTTCCTGGGTAGTGCATATATCGGTGCAATTCGCGAACACTACCCGGCCCTTGTGAATGATGGTGCCATTGCGTCGATCGATCGGACACTGCACATCGGTATCGTTCAAGAATGGAGTCGATGCGCAAACTTGCTGGGTGTGGATTCCCCGGATCGCTTTCAAAGTCTGGCGCAGCGCTCGTTTTCCACGATTCACAATGCCTGGGCGTCGTCATATGCAGACGCCGCCTCGGAAATATCGCTGCGGCGACTTGGCGCGTCCTCGTCGTATAAAGGCCTGGTGCTTCTGAAACCGCCCTACGACATTGTTTTATACTCAAACCTTATTTGGGAACTGCGGCCCAAAACGATAATTGAATTCGGGGCCTTACAAGGCGGCAGCGCACTTTGGTTTGCGGATCAACTGGACGCTTGTCATCAGGACGTCTGTAATCAGGACGCCGAGGTGCATTCATTTGAGCTTTTGGATAAATGCATTCATCCCAGCGCCTCGCACCGGCGGCTGCATTTTCATCACGCCGATCTCCGATATTTAAACACCCTGGATGAACAGTCATTTGCGAGATTTCGTCATCCTTGGTTGGTTGTTGATGATGCTCATACGAACTTGGCCGAGTTGGTGCCATTCATGGCCGACAAGATGCATGTCGGAGATTACTTCGTCGTAGAGGATGTTATGGCCTATCCGACACCGGATGTGATCATGGCCTGGGTCCGACTATGTGATCGGCTGAATCTGCGCGTGGACTCGAAATACACGGACGCATTTGGCTATAACGTTACTTGCGCCCCCAACGCATGGCTTAAGAAAGTCGCGACCTGAGGGCGTAGCAATCGGTGGCCGCTTTCATCCTCATACTGGGCGACGCGCCGAGCGCGCATCCCGCAGCAGTTGACGTCCTCGAGTCTCGCGTGACAGACTATTCGCGCAATAGCTGTGCATCATCTGTCGGAACGCGACCGATTGCGGCTTACCTGAAGTCACCGTTTCCACGTCGGATTGTTGAATGACGCGGTCTCCACCTGTTGAGACTAGGGAAGCGTTGATGACGGCCCGGGCGCCTGCCGTGAATGCGGCCGGCATTTTGCTCTTCTGCCTTTCATTGCTTGTCCTTGTGCTTGAAGTCACGCAAGTGCGGATCTTCTCGTATTCGCTCGATCCGCAGACCGTCTACATGGCAATCAGCGTGGCGATGCTCGGAATCGGCGTCAGTGCGGTGACATTGGCATGCGTGCCGAGGCTGCGGAGCATCGAGCCGGTGAAGGTAATTGCGGCAAGCCTGATCCTCTTTGGGGCCTCCGCGCTCGTGAGCAATCTTCTGTTCTCGAACGTATCCGACTTCGTCACGCATTTCCTCTTGCCGCAGGCCGGCCTGACACTGGTGTCACCTACGGTGTTGGTGTTCTTGATCTGCTCGGTTCCCTATTTCTTCGCTGGCATCGGCATTGCCATCGGGATTCTTGGCGCTGGCGGCAGCGTCGGCACAAATTATTGCCTCAACATGGTCGGATCGGGCTTGGGCTGCGCGATCGTCTTTCCACTGCTGAGCACCGTGGGCGCAGAAGCGGCCGTTTGCCTGGTTGCCGGTTCGGCCATGCTGTTAGGCGCCCTGTATAGTTGGAGGTTCAGCCATCCGGCCGCCCTTGCGGCGCTCGCGGGGGTCGCGCTGTGCGCTTACCTCGGCGCGAACCGCGACGCCTTCGAGTTTGCCCCGGACGCCGGAGACTTTCCGAGCCTGGTGTCGGCGCCGATCATTGCCAAGCATGGTCCGTCAGCCAAGCCCATCCGTACC
>JBAUYI010000395.1:0-9932 GCA_049584715.1 Xanthobacteraceae bacterium | reverse complement strand
GATCAGTATAAGCTCTTACGCTTGGCCGGCGTGACGTCGCTGCAGGGCTATCTGTTCCAGCGGCCGTGCAAAGTGTCCGAGATCGATTTCGACGTGATTTTCGGCGCCCCGGCGATGGCCGAGGTCGCGTAATTTCTCTTAGAGCATGATCCCGAAAATGCCTGTCCTCGGACTTGATCCGAGGATGGAACCCGGTTTTCGGATAAGATCATGCTCAACTAGAATCTAGCCGCGCAGCGGCGCCGGCTGCTCGTCGAGCATGGCCTGGATCGCCAGCCGCGTGGTCTCGGCGTCGAGACCGTGCTTCTGCACCAGATCGCGGCAATCGGCCAGGATCGCGTCGGCGTCCTGTATGATCTTGAACCGCTTGAAATGATCGTCGTAATGCAGGCCCATGCTGGCGCCGACGATCTCGTAGATGTTCATGATGCGGAACGGCCAGTCGCGCTCGTGCGCGCACAGTTCGCGGTGATCGGAATGATAGACCGCGACCAGGGCATCGACGCCGGCGGCTTCGGCGGCCGCAAGCTCCGCCTGCTGCAATTGGCGGCGATAGTCCGGCAGCACGCGCAGATTATTGCTTTGCAGCCCGACCGCCGGCTGCTGCAAGTCGACGATCTCGATGCCGGGTACGGCGCGTAAAATATCCTCGGCGGCTTCGACGACGCCATGAACGCCGGGATGGCGATGTAGCGCGATCCGCATCGGCACCCTTTCGCGCAAGAGCGGCCGCAGCCGGTCGAGCTTCTTGCGCAGGAACAGCGTGAACGGCGTCATCTCGAACGGCTTTGCACCGCGCGTCTTCTCCAATGTCGGCAGCGTCGTCTCGGTGAATTGCACCTGGCATGACGGGCACCACGACACCACTTGGCCGCTCTTGCTGTGCGACAGCTTGTCGATGGTGGCCTCGCCGAACCGCCCGGACGTGGCGACGTCGCCCATGCGCATCTGTACGATACCGCAGCAATGGGTCGGGCCGCCCATGACCTCATAGGTGACGCCGATCGAATCCATGATGTCGAGCGCCAACAGCGCGATATGCGGCGTCTTGAGCACGTTGCAACCCGTGTAGAACACGAAATCGGGTTTCTCGCCGGTCACCGGCTTGTTGGCGCCCTGGCCCAGCCGCGCCAACAGCGCGTCGTCAAGCTGCATCTGCGAAATATGCTTCACCTCGACCGCGACCTTGCGGAAGGCTTCGACGCCGTCGCGGCGCTGCGCCACGGTCTCCTTGGCATGCGCCATCTCGATGCGCGCCATGTAGAGCAGGAAGCGCGGATTGACGCCGTAGTCGCAGGCCTTGATGCATTCGCCGGAGAGCAGGCACCCGCTCGCCCATTTACGCGCGGCCTCGTTGCCCTCACCGTGGCGCACGATGTCGATGATGCCGTCGATAACATGCACCGGATCTTGCCGCTGCTCAACCGTCAGGCCTGCAGCTTCGGTAGCCGGGCAAACCTCGACGCATTTGCCGCAACGGGTGCAGGCGTCCGCCATGGCGTCGGCTCGCGCTTTCAGCGCGGCCTCGAACGTTCCGGTCTGTGGTTGCTCGGTCATGGGCATAACGTAGCGCCGAATCGGGCCCGATTGAAGGGCATGCCAAGTCGATGTAAGCCTTTGTGTCGATGCCCGGCCGTAAGCCGGGCATGCCTATGAATGAGGATGCAATGGGTGAATTCGCCATCGGCCAGCCGGTCCCGCGCTTCGAAGATCCGCGACTGATCCAGGGCGGCGGCCGTTATGTCGCCGATATGATGTTTCCCGGCACGGCCCATGGCTATGTGCTGCGCTCACCACACGCCCACGCCCGCATCCGCAAGATCGACACCGCCAAGGCCAAAGCCGCGCCCGGCGTGCTCGCGGTGATCACCGGCACCGACTACAAGGCCGCAGGCTTTGGCGATCTGCCGGTGCCCGGCGGGCTCAAACGCCGCGGCGATACGCCCGGTTATCGGCCGCGCTACCCGGCCCTGGTCGAGGACCGGGTGCGCATGATCGGCGACTATGTCGCCTTTGTCGTCGCCGAAACCTATTACCAGGCGGTCGATGCCGCCGAGCTGATCGAGATCGATTACGAGGCGCTCCCGCCCATCGTCTCGACCGGCGACGCGGTGAAAGACGGCGTTCCGCTGGTCTGGGACGATTGCCCGAACAATATCGGTTTCATCCAGGTCGAAGGAAACAAAGAAGCCACGGACGCCGCCTTCGCCAAGGCCGCGCATGTGGTCAAGCATCACTTCGTGATCAACCGCGTGACGGCTGCGTGCATGGAACCGCGTGGCTGCATCGGCATTTTCGAGCCGACCGAGCAGCGCTACACCATCTACACCACGCTTCAGCGCACCAACGTGTTTCAGACCGAGCTATCGCAGTTCGTGCTGAAAGTCCCTGACAACAAGATCCGCGTCGTCTGCGGCGATATCGGCGGCAGTTTCGGCATGAAGTCGGCGGTCTACAACGAAGTGGCGCTGGTGCTGCTCGGGGCAAAACTGATCGGCCGGCCGGTCAAGTGGGTGGCGACGCGCTCGGAGTCGTTCCTGTGCGATGCGCAGGCGCGTGACAACGTCACCGACGCCGAGCTGGCACTCGACAAGGACGGCAACTTTCTCGGCTTCCGGGCCAAAATCATCGCCGCGATCGGCGCCTATCTGCAGGTCGGCATGCCGGCCTTTACCGGCAATCTCGGCACGCTGGCCGGCGTCTATCGCACGCCGGCTTCCCACGTCGACGTGACGGCCGTGTTCACCCACACCCAGCCGGTGCGGCCCTATCGCGGCAACGGCCGGCCGGAAGCCGCCTACATTATAGAGCGCATGGTCGATCTTGCCGCCGACCAGACCGGCATCGATCCGGCGGAATTGCGCCGGCGCAACACCATTCCGTCGAGCGCCATGCCGTACAAGACCAGCGTCACCTTCACCTATGACTGCGGCGAGTTCGAAAAGAACATGGACATGGCGCTCGATGCCGCCGACAAGCGCGGCTTTGAGGCGCGCCGCGCCGAGTCGAAGAAGCACGGCAAGCTGCGCGGGTTCGGTTTCTCCAACACCATCGAGCGCTCGGCCGCCGCCGGCCTCGAAGGCGCCGAGATCAGGTTCGACCGCACCGGCTCGGTGTCGATCTTCTCCGGCAGCATCAACCAGGGCCAGGGTCACGAGACCGCGTTTAAGCAGATCGTCTGCGACCGCCTCGGCCTCGACCCCAACGAAGTCACCTATATCCAGGGCGACACCGACCAGGTGTTCTTCGCCGAAGGCACCGGCGGCTCGCGCTCGGCGGCGTTCTCGGGCTCGGCCTTCACAATGGCGGCGGAGAAAGTCGAAGCCAAGGGCAAGGCGATTGCCGCCCATATGCTCAAGGTCGACATAGCCGACATCAAGTTTGCCGACGGTGTGTTCTCGACGCCGAAGAGCAATCAGACGCTGACCATCAAGGAAATCGCCAAGGCGTCGCTGGACCCGAAGAATTTACCGGCCGGCATGGAGCCGGGGCTGATCGAAAAAGCGATCTACACCGGCAAGGTGGCGAGCTATCCCAACGGCGTGCACGTCTGTGAGCTCGAGATCGACGAGACCACGGGCGTCGTCGAGATCTTGAACTACAACGTGGTCGACGACGTCGGCACCGTGATCAATCCGCTGTTGCTGCACGGCCAGGTCGACGGCGGCATCGCCATGGGCGTCGGGCAAATTTTGATGGAAGACATCAAGTTCGACGAGCAGGGCCAAATCCTCACCGGCTCGTTTATGGACTACGCCATGCCGCGGGCGTCGGACCTCACGGCATTCCACGTCGATTCAAACCCAGTGCTGACCAAGACCAATCCGCTCGGCGTCAAAGGCGCCGGCGAAGCCGGCTGCGTCGGCGCCATGCCGGCGGTCGCCAACGCGCTGGTCGACGCGCTCTCGGTGCTCGGCATCAAGCACGTGGAAATGCCGGCAACGCCCGAGGTGTTGTGGCGCGCGATCCATGAGGCGCAGGGCAACAAGGCGTAGTTGTCCCCGCACCCATTTCGAAAATTTGGGCAAAAGATCGCGCGCGACAAAGAAAAAGCCCCGCGTGCGGGGCTGATTCCTGTTCGCTCGTTACTTCAGATGACGTGAGTCAACATCAGAGCGACGACAACAATAAGCGGTACTCCCAACAGCCAAAGAAGGACTGGCATAGTCGCCTCCATTTCATGCGATCATTCGTGAAATGATAACGCGCGTTATTCTAATTTGTTCCACGTGGCGATGGCCCAGCCGACGTTTCACGCGACAACCGCCACGCACTGAATCTCGATCATCATCTCCGGCTGGGCGAAACCGGCGACGGTGATCGCAGCGCTCGCCGGAAAGTCCTTGCCGAAAATCTCGGTACGCAGCTCCGTCATCCGCGTGGTGTAGCGCGCGTCGATCAGGAACACAGTCATGGTGACGAGGTCGGCTAGCTTGGCGCCAGCCTCGGCGAGCGTTTTGTCGATGTTGCGGAAGGTCTGCCGGCATTGCGCGTCGAAATCGCCGGCGAGCGATTTTCCGGCGTCGTCCACGGCGCCGGTGTGGCCGGCGACCCAGATGGTCTTGCCACCCTCGGTGATGACGGCCGGCGAATAGGCGCGCTTTTGCTGCCAAGTGCCGCGCACGAATGACTTTTGCATAGCTCCTCCTGTGGATTCGTTTGGGCCTTACGGCCTACATTATGCCGATGGCCAGTCCTCACACCCATGCCGACAGCACCCTACCCCTTGCCGGCATCCGCGTGCTCGAATTCTGCCACGCCATCATGGGTCCGAGCGCCGGCCTGATCCTCGCCGATCTCGGCGCCGACGTGATCAAGATCGAGCCCACCGCGGGCGACACGACCCGGCGGCTGGTCGGCTTTGCCGCGGGCTTCTTCGGCACCTTCAACCGCAACAAGCGCAGCGTCGCCATCGACCTCAAAGCCGATGCAGGCCGCGCGCTGCTGCATCGCCTGGCGGCGACAGCCGACGTGGTGGTCGAGAACTACGCGCCCGGCACCATGGACCGGCTCGGCTGCGGCTACGAGGATCTGTCGAAAACAAACCCACGCCTGATCTATTGCGCGCTCAAGGGCTTTCTCAGCGGCCCCTACGAGCACCGCCCGGCGCTCGACGAAGTCGTGCAATTCATGGCCGGGCTTGCCTACATGACCGGCCCGCCCGGTCAGCCGCTGCGTGCCGGCTCTTCGGTGGTCGATATCATGGGCGGCATGTTCGCGGTGATCGGCGTACAGGCGGCGCTGCGCGAGCGCGAGCGCACCGGCCGCGGCCAATTGATCAAATCGGCGCTGTTCGAAACCACCGCCTTCCTGATGGCGCAACATATGGCCGGCCAGGCTGTGACCGGCCGGCCGCCGCCGCCGATGCCGGCGCGCGAAGGCGCCTGGGGCATCTACGATCCGTTCGAGACCGCCGATCGCGAGCAAATCTTCGTCGGGCTGACCAGCGACCGGCAATGGCGCCGCTTTTGCGAGCATTTTGCCCGTCACGATCTTCTGCAAAACTCCGCCTACAAGACCAACGAGGATCGCGTGCGCGCGCGTCCGGTGCTGCGGCCGGAGGTCGCCGCGATCGTCGCGCGGCACACGCTGGCCGAGCTTGTCGAACTGTTCGACCGTATCGATATCCCGTTTGCGCCGGTTGCCAAGCCGGGCGACCTGTTCGACGATCCGCAGCTCAATGCCGGCGGCCGCATGCTCGACGTGGTTTTTGCCGGCGGCGTGCACGCCAAAATTCCGCGGCTGCCGGTCGAAATCGGCGATCACGATTTTGCGCTGCGCCGCCAGGCACCGGCGATCGGCGAGCATACTGCCGAAGTTTTGACCGAGCTCGGGCTCACGCAAAACGAGGTCGACGCGTTGCATAAACGCGCCATTGTTGCGGTCGGAGAAACAAGATGAGCGATTTGCCGAAACGCGTGCATATCAGCGAGGAAGGCCCGCGCGAGGGCTTTCAGTTCGAGAAGGGCGCCATTCCGACCGCGCGGAAAATCGCGCTGATCGACGCGCTGGCGCAGACCGGGATCGACCAGATCCAGATTGTTTCCTTCGTCAATCCGAAGGCGGTGCCGGGCATGGCGGATGCCGAGGACGTCGTGCACGGCATCACGCCAAAACCCGACGTCGCCTATACGGCACTGTGGCTCAACGACAAGGGATTTGAACGCGCGTTGCGCGAAGACCGGCTGACGTTGAAAGGCACCATCCAGCTCTGCACGTCGGAAAAATTCCTGATGCGCAACCAGAACCGCAACCTTGCGCAGCAGCTCGCCGGCCAGCACACGATCGTCGAGATGTACAAGGCGAGCGGCGTGTCGGTCGAGCGCGGCAGCCTGATGGCGGCATTCGGCTGCAATTTCGAGGGTGACGTACCGGTATCGCGCGTGGTCTCGCTGGTGGGGCAAATCCTCGACGTAGCTAAGGAGCACGGCGAGACTCTGACCTACGTCACGCTCGCCGACACCATGGCCTGGGCAACGCCACTGGCCATCAAACGCGTCGTCGGGAGCTTGCGCGAGCGCTGGCCCGATCTCGACATTGCGCTGCATCTGCACGACACCCGCGGCATGGCGATCGCCAACGCTTACGCCGGCTTGGAAATGGGCGTCACGCGGTTCGATTCATCGGTCGCCGGCCTCGGCGGCTGTCCGTTCGCCGGACACAAAGGCGCCGCCGGCAATGTCTGCACCGAGGACTTGGTCTTCCTGTGCAACGAGATCGGCATCGAGACCGGCATCGATCTCGACGCGCTGATCGAATGCGCAAAGCTTGCCGAGGACGTCGTCGGCCATCCCCTGCCCGGCTCGGTGATGAAGGGCGGCGATTTGCAGAAGTATCGGGCCTAAAGCCCTCCCCCCTTGTGGGGGAGGGTTGGGTGGGGGGTCGGGAGGTAATGCGACAGCGCGGACGATGCGATGTGCATTCGTCGATTTATACGCGCCACCTCTCGACCCCCCACCCCTACCCCTCCCACAAGGGGGAGGGGAAATTACTCCTCCAAAATTTTCCAAATCCCGTTCGCCGACACGACGATGCGCCCGTCGACAAACATTTTCACTTCCATGAACACCACCGAGCGCGTCGCCCGCACCACTTCGGCTTGCGCCTCGACGAATTGGCCGAGCTGCACGCCGCCGATGAACTGGGTGTTGAGCTCGATGGTGGCGTGGCGCCTGACGCCGGTCGCCTGGCGCGCCGTCATCGCCATGGACTGATCGGCAAACGTCATCAGCATGCCGCCGTGCAGATTGCCGGCGCGGTTGAGATGTTTGGGCTCGACCACAAAACCCCAGCGCAGCCGCTCGGGCGTCTCATGTTTCCAGATCGGCCCGACCAGATCGCCGAACGGCGTGTTGTCGACGATCTCCCAGCCGTGCGCGGCCGGGTCGAAAGCTTTGGCGTCGTCGGTCGTCGGCTTGTCGTTCATGCCCGCACCTTGGCGGCGCTCGGTGCGCGCTTGGCGAGACGTCGCGCCAGATCGGGGATGAGCTTTTCGGCATTGGCGCCGGCCACCAGCGCGCGGCCATTGGCGCCGAGCCCGCGCACCGCCTCGGTATAGGCCGCGACCTCGCTGGCCTCGCGCACCGCTTGCGGATAATCGGTCGCGAACACGAGTTGCGAGAACGCCAGCTCCTCGATGCCGAAGCGCACCCAGTCGGCGCCCCATTCGGCGGCGTGGTCGGGGCCGGCCCAGCCGGCGATGTCGTAGTACAGGCGATGATCGAGATAATGGTCGAACGGTGCCGACGGGCGGCGGCCGTGGCGGTTGATTTTCGCCGTGCCCCATTTGTCGCGCTGCTGAAAGCCGCGGATGCGGCCGAGATAGCGGCCGATGCCACCGGAAAAATGCGAGAACTGGATTTTCAGCGCCGGCAATTCGTCGAGTAGTCCCGAATTGATGATGCGTACCGTCGCCGTCATCAGCGAGAATTCCCAGCCCAGCATGCGGCCGAGATCGTCGGCGTCCATGCGGCCCCAGCGGATCACCCGCGGCAGCGGATGGATGAAGACGTAGAGGCCGAGGTCGGCGCATGTTTTCCAGAACGGTTTCAGATCTTCGGCGTCGAGCGGCTGATCCTGCAGTTCGGACGCGATGACCACACCGGGGAAACCGAGCTCGACGGCGCAGCGCTTCAATTCGGCCGCGGCTTCCGCAGGTCTTAGCGCCGGCACATGGGCGAGCCCGATGAAGCGGCCGGGATGATCCTGTTCGGCCTGCCGCATGCGATCGTTGATCAGGCGGCACATCGCGACATCAGGCTGATCGAAGCCGGAGCCGCAGGTGAGCACGCCGGCATCGATGCCGGCCTGATCCATGACGCGGACATGCGAAGCGAGATCGGCGAGCAGCGGGTTGAGCAAATAATTCGGATTGCCGTCCTGATCCACCTGGACCGAGACGGCATCGGCATTGCCCTTGAGCAGTTCTGGCGGGGTGTAGTGTTGCTGGAAGTCGACGAGCATGTGCGCGAACTGTAGCCCGGATTGAGCGACAGCGAAATCCGGGGCCGGCGTGTCGGTCCAATCCCGGATTTCGCCCTGCTCAATCCGGGCTACAACCTTACATAATCGCAAACTCGGTATTGCGGCGGTCGGTCACCAGCATAGCGCCCGGGTAATGGGTGATGCAGAATTCCGGCCGCACCGCCATGATCACCGATTGCGGCGTCACCCCGCAGGCCCAGAATACCGGAATTTCGTCGTCGCCGATCGGCACCGCATCGCCCCAGTCGGGCTTGGCGATGTCCTTGATGCCGATCATGTCCGGCTTGCCGAGATGCACCGGCGCGCCGTGCACGGACGGAAACCGCGTCGTGATCTGCACGGCGCGGATGGCGTTGGCGGGCGTCATCGGTCGCATCGACACCACCAGCGGGCCGCGGAACGGGCCGGCCGGCGTCGTCGCAATCGACGTGCGGTACATCGGCACGGTGCAATCGCAGGTCATGTGGCGCAACTCGATGCCGCCTTCGAGCAGCGCTTCTTCGAAGGAAAACGAGCAGCCGATGGCAAATGTGACGAGATCGTCGCGCCACCAGCGCATCAGGTCGCTCGGCTCATCGGCCACCGCGCCGTCGCGCCAGACCCTGTAGCGCGACAGGTCGGTGCGGATATCGAGGTCTTCTGCCAGTGCGGGCAGCCGCCAATCGCCCGCCGCGCCGACGCCGACCAGCGGACACGGCTTTGGATTGAGCTGGCAGAAGCGCAGAAAATCCTCGGCCAGCGCGCGCGGCAGAATGGCGAGATTGGCCTGCACGAAGCCAGGCGCCAGCCCCGAGGTCGGCCCGGCATGGGCATTGCGCCGAATGGCATGGCGCGCCGCCAACCCGGTCTGAGGCGCTTCGGCGTCATCGTCTCGCATCGTGGCCAGCGCCATGGCGCGCTCCTGTTCGATCTCGGAATGCTGATTGCCCACTTTATCACCAAGGCCGGGTGAAAACATACCGCCCCCCGCCACCCCTGACGTCGCCGCCGCGACGATGTTACACGCGGGCGGCGTGGGATCGCCGCTACGGCCAATTTGCGAAAACGGTTGAAACTAAACCCAATATCGCGTTTGCTAATGGGACAAATTCCCCGCCAAGAGCCCGCCAAGGGTCTGCAGGGAGAGGGGAATGGGCGACGATCGCGTTTCCGACGCCGGGGCCCGCGACTGACGCGGGATGAGTTTTTCTTCCAACACCGCAACTCCAGTGGGAGGACTTTCGATGGCTAAGAAGTGGCAAGACGAGAAATGGGCCGAGGACATCTGGTATCGCGGCAAGATCACGCGCCGCACCCTGGTCGGCTGGGGCGGCGGCGCGATCGGCGCGATGATGCTGGTGCCGGCGCCGTGGCGCTCAGCCTTCGGCGCCGCCAAGCCCTACAAGATCGGTTCGGAACAGCCGCTCTCCGGCCCCGGCGCTGCCGGCGGCAAGACCGCGGTGGTCGGC
>JBAUYI010000394.1:0-2772 GCA_049584715.1 Xanthobacteraceae bacterium | reverse complement strand
CAACCCGGTCTGCCAGCGCCTCCACCTCGTCCATGTAGTGCGTCGTGAGCAGCACCGTCGTACCACCCTCGGCCAGGAGCCTTATCAGCTGCCACGTGTCGCGCCGTCCCGAGGGGTCGAGGCCGGTGGTGGGCTCGTCGAGGAAGAGAAGCGACGGGTTGCCGATGATGCCGAGCCCGACGTCGAGTCGCCGCTGCTGTCCGCCGGACAGCCGCTTCACCCGGTCGTCCGCCTTCTCGCCCAGTCCGATCAGCTCGATGACCTCGTCCACCGGCCGCGGGTTCGGGTAGTAGCCGGCGTTGCGCGACAGCACCTGGCGTACCGAGTAGTAGGGCTCAATCGCCAGTTCCTGTAGGACGACACCGATGCGGGTGCGCAGCCAGCGCTGCGTGCTGCGATCGGCAGGGTCGACGCCGAGAGTCTCGACACGGCCGCTGCTGCGGTCGCGGAAACCCTCGAGGATCTCGATCGTCGTGGTCTTGCCGGCGCCGTTGGGCCCGAGCAGGGCGAATACCTCGCCTCGTTGCACGTCGAAGCTGACGTCACGTACGGCGACGGTGTCGCCGTACGACTTCGCCAGGTGCTCGACAGAGACGGCGGCGCCGCCGGTCGCGGGCATCGGGACCCGACTTTATTCGGCTGCCGCGCCCACTCCGGTCTTCACACGGGTGCCACGGGTGCCCTCGGCCTGCGGCGCCTGGACCACCTTGTCGAGCAGGTCGCGCAGTTGGCGCAGCTCGGACGCCGAGAGCGCAGAGAAGGCGGCAGGCGGCACCGACAGCACACCGTCGATCTCTGCCGCCAGGGCACGCCCGGCATCGGAGAGGACGATGATCTTGACCCGCCGGTCGTACGGGGCGGGCTCACGCCTCGCCAAACCGCGGTCGTCGAGGTCGTCCACCAAGGCGGTGACGTAGGAGGGGTCACATCCGATGGACCGCGCCATTTCCCCCATCGACACACCGTCCTCCTTGGACAGGCGCATCAGCGTCTTGAGCACCCCGGGTGACAGCTTCGTACGGACTCCGAGCGCAGCCATGCGCTCGACGTGCTCACCCTCGAAGACGATATGGCGCAGACGCTCGAAGGCATCCTCGGCCAGTCCCACGCCGAAGATTGTCGCATCGTCGGAACTCTTTGACAACTCCATACCTTTTACTACGATGAAGTATCGCGATGCCTCGCACCAGTCGTAGTGCCGACACGTTCACGCTCACGCCCGAGCTTCGGCAGACCTCGACCATTGTCGTCCTCGGTTCGGTCATGTCGATCCTCGACACGACGATCGTCGCGGTGGCCCTGGCCACCCTGGCCCGCGACTTCCACGTCTCCATCGCCACGATCCAGTGGGTAGCGACCGGGTACCTGCTGGCGCTCGCTCTTGTGACCCCGGTCACCGGATGGGCGGTGGACCGATTCGGGGCCAAATCGATCTGGATGTATTCGACCGGTCTCTTCGTGCTCGGTTCGTGCCTTTGCGGTCTGGCCTGGTCGGCCGACTCCCTCATCGCCTTCCGCGTGATCCAGGGCATCGGCGGAGGCATGTTGCTCCCGGTCGGGCAATCGATCTTGGCCCGCGCCGCCGGGCCCCGACGAATGGGCCGCGTCATGAGCATCATCGGCGTGCCCATGGTGATGGGTCCGGTAATGGGCCCGGTGATCGGCGGCCTCATCGTGTCGAACTTCAGCTGGCGCTGGATCTTCTACATCAACGTGCCGATCGGGATCGTGACCCTGATCCTGTCCGCCCGCTGGCTGCCCAAGTTCGACAGCGAGGAGCGTTATCCCACCCCCTTCGACACCATCGGGTTCTGTCTCCTGTCGCCTGGCCTCGCCGCACTCCTCTACGCGCTGTCGGAGGTTGGTACCACGGGCAGCTTCACCAGCCCGTCCGTCCTCATCAGCTTCGTCCTCGGCCTCATCCTCATGTTCGGTTTCGTGCTCCACGCGTTGCACGTGAAGAACCCGCTTCTCGACCTCAACCCCTTCAAGCACCGCAACTTCGTCATCGCGAACGTCTGCATCTTCGTGATCGGCGCCACCGTCTTCGGCTCCATGTTCTTGTTGCCCATCTACTACCAGGTGGCCCGCGGTCAGGAGGCTTGGCAGGCGGGCCTCCTGATGGCGCCCCAGGGCCTGGGAGCTGCCTGCATCATGCGTTGGTCGGGGCGCGTGACGGACCGCGCCGGGCCTCGTCGGGTGGTGCCCTACGGGATCCTCCTCATGGCGGCTGCCACCGTCCCGTTCTGTTTCGTGACAACAGGGACGAGTGAGATCCTGCTGGCGGCGTGTCTCTTCGCCCGCGGCGTCGGTCTCGGACTGTGCATGATGCCGGTCACCGCGGCGGGGTACTTCGACCTCAGCCACGCCGAGATCCCCAAGGCGTCCACCGTCATGAACATCGTGCGCCTGATCGGCGGCACGGTCGCCAACGCGACCTTCGCCGTCGTGCTCGAGCGTCAGATCATCGCCAACCTCGGGCCGAAGGCGGCCAAGCTCGGTGGAAGTGCCGGGGTGATCTCGTCGTCGGGCAAGCTCCCACCCCCGGTCGCCGACCCGGTTGCGGCAGCGTTCGCCCACACCTTCTGGTGGGCGGTCGCGACCATCCTCCTTGCCTTCATCCCGACGCTGTTCCTTCCTGACCACGCTCCTGGGTCTGGGCCGGCCCTAGGCCCGGATGAGGTGCCGACCCCTCCGGATGCGGTGTCGGCCCCAGCCCCGGACTCCGTACCGACACCAGAAAACGTGTCGTCTGTTGGGGCTGAGCCCGTC
>JBAUYI010000393.1:0-19167 GCA_049584715.1 Xanthobacteraceae bacterium | reverse complement strand
CGGTGCTGGTGACGCCGTGGAATTTCCCGGCCGCCATGGCGACGCGCAAGATCGGCCCGGCGCTCGCCGCCGGCTGCCCGGTCGTGCTCAAGCCCGCCTCCGACACGCCGCTGACCATGCTGGCTTTGATGCCGATCCTGGAGGAAGCCGGCGTGCCGGCCGGCGTCGTCAACGTCATTCCGTCGCGCTCGTCGGGCAAGGTCGTGAGCACGATGTTGCATGATCCGCGCGTGCGCGTGGTGTCGTTCACCGGCTCGACCGAAGTCGGCCGCAAGCTTTTGCACGAGGCGGCAGATTGCGTGGTCAAGCCGGCGATGGAGCTCGGCGGCAATGCACCCTTCATCGTCTTCGAGGACGCCGATGTCGATTCGGCGATCGAGGGCGCCATGATCGCCAAAATGCGCAACATGGGCGAAGCCTGCACCGCGGCCAACCGCTTCTATGTGCACGAAAAGGTGCACGACGAATTCACCAAAAAACTCACCGCCAAGATGGCCGGGCTGAAAATGGGCAACGGCCTCGACGACGGCGTCGCGCTCGGCCCGCTGGTCAACAAGGAAGGCCGCGACAAGGTGATCGAGCTGGTCGATGACGCGGTGAAGAAAGGCGCAAAAATCCTCACCGGCGGCAAGACATCGGATGGACCTGGCTATTTCTATCCGGCGACGGTGCTCGACAACGTGTCCAACGATGCAAAAATGCTCAACGAGGAAATTTTTGGCCCGGTCGCCTCGATCCAAACCTTCAAATCCGAAGACGAAGTCATCTCCCGCGCCAACGACACCGAATACGGCCTCGTTGCCTATCTCTACACCAAGGATTTAAGCCGTGGCATGCGCGTTTCCGAACAGCTCGACTTCGGCATGATCGGGCTCAATCGCGGTCTCGTCTCCGATCCCGCGGCGCCGTTCGGCGGCACCAAGCAGAGCGGGCTCGGCCGCGAAGGCGCGCACGAAGGCATGCTGGAATTTCTGGAAACGCAATACATCTCGGTGACGTGGTGAGCGGATACTCTCAATCCGCCGCACAGCGGCTGATCGGTGCATGGCGCTATGTCGGCACGCGGATCAACGGCGGCAACTGGGATCGCGGCAAGAACCCGAAGGGCATGATCTATTACGGCCCGCACGGCGAGATGGCGGTGCAGATCGCGCCCGATGTCGAGCGCAAGCGCGCCGGCGCGGTGATGACGCCGGAAGAAGCTTTTGTCGCGCTGAAGGATTACATCGCCTATTTCGGCACCTACACGGTCGACGAGACAGCCGGCACGGTGATCCACCATCGCCACGACAATTTGCAGCCGGGCGAGGGCGGCGACCTGGTGCGCCGTTATGAATTCACCGGCGATCGATTGGTACTGCGGCCGCCAAATTCGACCATGGAAGTAACTTGGGAACGCATCACGTGAACGGACAATCGGACAAAGAGCGCCTGATCGGCTCGTGGCGTCATATCGGCTCGACGGTCGACGGCAAGCCGCGACAGGGACAGGGCGCCAACCCCAAGGGCATCATCATCTACGATGCGCACGGCTACATGGCCTGCCAGGTCGCGCCCAACCGCGACATCACCAAGGCCGGCGACAAGCCGACCGGCGACGAGGCCAAGGCAGCGCTCGACGGCCACGTCGCCTATTTCGGCAAATATTCGGTCGACGAGCAGGCCCGCACCGTCACCCATCATCGCCACGGCAGCGTGCAGCCCGGCGACAAGGGCGACCTGGTGCGCGGCTACGAATTCGCCGGCGACCGGCTGATCCTGCGCCCCATCGGCACCACGACCGAAGTCTTATGGGAACGGATCAAGTGAGGCGTCTTGCCGCGTCATTCCGGAAGCCGCGAAGCGGCTATCCGGAATCCATAGCCACAGTCTGCGCAGACATTGCACCGACTGTGATTATGGATTCCGGGTTCCTCGCTTCGCTCGGCCCCGGAATGACGAATTGGGAAACTTCCCCATGGACGTCCTGATGCCGCAACTCGGCGAGACCGTCGCCGAGGGAAAGATCACCAAGTGGTTCAAGTCGGCCGGCGAACAGGTCAAGCCGGGCGACAATCTGTTCGAGATCGAGACCGACAAGGTTTCGATGGAGGTGCCTTCGACCACGACCGGCGTGCTTGCCGAGATCCGCGTTCCGGCTGGCGATGTTGCGCCCGTCGGCGCCATCGTCGCCGTGATCGCGGATGGCTCGCCCGCGCAGCCGAGCCGACCGGCCGCAGCAACACCGCCCCCGGCATCGGCCGCAAAACCGGCCTTCCCGGTGGCAATTACAGCAGCAGCGCCGGTCGCGCACGCTCCGCAAGATGTACGCCCGATCAAACTCGATCCGTTTTTCGAGGTGCGCACACCCGAGCGCAATTTCGGCCCGGCGCGGCTGTCCGGCGGCGTCACGGTCACGCCGCTGGCGCGCCGGCTGGCCGCCGAATCCGGGATCGATCTTTCGCGCCTGCGCGGCTCCGGCCCGTATGGCCGTATCGTCGCGCATGACGTCGAAACTGCGCCGCGACCGGCGGACGCACCGCTGACCTCGCGCGCGGGTCCAAGCGCCGACGAGGTCAAGGCGCTGTTTGCGCCCGACACCTACGAAGAAGTGCCGCTCGACGGCATGCGCCGCACCATCGCGGCGCGACTGACGCAAGCGATCCAGACCATCCCGCATTTCTATCTGACGGCGGACGTGGAGATCGATCGCCTGATCAAGCTGCGCGAAGAAGCCAATTTCGGCGCGCCCAAGGACAAGGACGGCGATCCGGCGTTCAAGCTTTCGCTCAACGATTTCATCATCCGCGCGCTGGCGCTGGCGCTGCAGCGCGTGCCGGCTGCGAATGCGGCATGGGCCGGCGATCGCATCCTGCGCTTCAAGCATGCCGACATCGGCATCGCGGTCGCGCTCGACGGCGGCCTGATCACGCCGATTGTCCGTGGTGCCGAAACCAAATCGGTCAGCGCCATTTCGGCGGAGATGAAGGACCTCTCCGCCCGAGCGCGCGATAAGAAGCTCAAGCCGGCGGATTACCAGGGCGGCTCGGCGGCAATCTCCAATCTCGGCATGTACGGCGTGCGCGAGTTCTCGGCCATCATCAATCCGCCGCACGCCACGATCCTCGCGGTCGGCGCCGCGCGCCGGCAGGCAGTCGAGAAGCCGGACGGCGGCGTTGCCTTCGCGAGCGTCCTGGCGGTCACGCTGTCTTGCGACCACCGCGTGCTCGACGGCGCCGTCGGCGCCGAGCTTTTGGCCGCGTTCAAAGCTTTTGTGGAAATGCCGGTGACCATGCTCGTGTGATGAGAGGATTAAAGTATGACCACCGACAAGCCCGAGATAATGCTGATCGGCCCGCTCAAGCCGGTCGTCGTGAAGGGTCTCGACGCGGTCTGCACGGTGCATAAGGTCGCCGAGGCGAAGGACCCCGACGCTTTCATCGCCGCGCATTCTCATGTCCGCGCCATCGCCTGCAGCGACACGGCCTGCAAAATCCCCGGCGATCTGATGGCGCGCTTCCCAAATCTCGAACTCGTCTCGAGTTTCGGCGTCGGCTACGACCACATGGACGTCAAATGGGCCGCCGCGCACAACGTGGTGCTGACCAACACGCCCGATGTGCTGACCGAAGAAGTCGCCGACACCGCGCTCGGACTGTTGCTTTGTACCATGCGCGAATTTCCCCAAGCCGAGCGATATTTACGAGCGGGCAAATGGCTCGAGCGCAACTATCCACTCACCAAGGCGACGCTGCGCAACCGCACCGTCGGCATGGTGGGCATGGGCGCCATCGGCCAGGCGATCGCGCGGCGGCTCGCCGCCTTCGGCGTTCCGGTCGTTTATCACACGCGCAAGCCGCGACGCGACGTCAACTATCTGCATTGCCCAAACCTGATCGAGATGGCGCGCGCGGTCGATATCCTCATGATCATCGTGCCAGGCGGCGCGGGGACGGCGAACCTGATCAATGCCGAAGTGCTCGAGGCGCTCGGCCCAGACGGCATTTTGATCAACATGGCGCGCGGCTCGGTGGTGGACGAACCGGCGCTGATCAAGGCGCTTCAGGACAAGCGTATCATGGCGGCGGGCCTCGACGTCTTCGCCAAGGAGCCCGAGGTGCCGCAGGAATTGATCGCGATGGATAACGTGGTGCTGCTCCCGCATCTCGGCTCGGCATCGGTCTATACCCGCGAGAAAATGGACCAGCTCGTGGTGGACAACATCGCCGCCTGGGCCGCGGGCAAGCCGCCGTTGACTCCGGTCGCGGAGACGCCTTGGCGATCGTGGAACAAGAGTTAGCCGGACCCTTTGGCAAAAAATTGCATCAGTGCCATGCCCGGCCCCGGCATGACGGCACCGGATGTGCGTGCTAGCCTGCGAACGTGAGCGTGAGCAGTCTCGACATGAATCGTATTGTTGTCGTGGCCATAGCGGCAAGCCTCTTTGGCAGCGCCGCGCTGGCCCAAGATACTCAGCAACCTGCCCAGCAGCCGCAAAATCCGCAATCCGATCCGGTCGCCGCGGTGGTCGGCGCCTGGGAACTGTCCAACGCAGACCACGACAAGACCTGCCGCCTCAACTTCCGCGCCGACGCCGTGCCCGGCGGCTATAAAATCGACGTCGACAAGGCCTGTCCCACTGTTTTTCCCTCGACCAAGGACATCACGGCCTGGACGGTCGACAATTACGGCAGCTTGCGGCTGCTCAATGCCCAAGGCGAGCCGGTGATCGAGCTGACCGAGGTCGAGAGCGGCATGTACGACGGTTTCACGCCGGAAGAAGGCCGCTACGTCATGCAATCCGCGGCGGCAGCACCGGTCCGCTCTACCGACGACATGATCGGCGACTGGGGAATCGCGCGCAGCACCGGCAAGCCGATCTGCACACTCACGCTCGCCAGTACCGCTGCGGCGGCGGGCTCCGATAATCTGGCGCTGAAGCTCAAGCCCGGTTGCGACGTGCTGATCACCCGTTTCGGTCCGACCTCCTGGCACATGGACAACGGCGAATTTGTCCTGCAATCGGCGCGCGGGCAGACGTGGCGTTTCGAGGAGAACGACGCCAATACCTGGCAGCGCCTGCCGGAAAGCGCCGATCCGATATTGCTGGTGCGACAGTAGCGGACAAAACTTCAAACATCATCAGAACAGCGAATGAGCAAACGGCATCAGGTCGTCATTGTCGGTGGAGGACCCGTGGGCGTCGCGCTTGCGGTCGAGCTGGGGCAACGCGGCATCGATTGCGCCCTGGTCGAACGCCGCCGCGAGCCGCAGCGCATCCCCAAGGGGCAGAACCTGACCCAGCGCTCGGTGGAGCATTTTTATTTTTGGGGCGTCGCCGAAGAGCTTCGCGCCGCGCGCATGCTGCCGCCCGAATATCCCATGAGCGGCATCGTCGCTTACCACGATCTCAATAACGAATACTGGTACGCGCCGCCGCTGCGCGAGATCGTCAATTCCTATTACTTCCAGAACAACGAACGCCTACCGCAATATCAGAGCGAATACGTGCTGCGCGCGAGGATGGCACAGCTTGCGAGCGTCGAAGCCCGCTTTGGCTGGGTCGCGGAAACGATCGAGCAGGATGCGAGTGGCGCGCGGGTGACCATCGCCAAAGACGGCGGCGCCGAGCGGGAGGTTCTAGAGGCGGAGTATGTTGTCGGCTGTGACGGCGGTCATTCCACCGTGCGCCAACAGATCGGCATCGAACGCGGCGGCGCCGATTTCAACGAGTTGATGGTGCTGGCGCTGTTCCGGTCGCGCGAACTGCACGAAAAACTCAAACGCTTTCCGCCGCGCTCCACCTATCGGGTCATTCATCCCGATTTGGGCGGCTATTGGCAGTTCTTCGGCCGGGTCGATGTCGGCGAGAGCTGGTTCTTCCACTCGCCGGTCCCGGCCAATACGACCCGGGACAATTACGACTTCCACGGCCTCTTGCAAAAAGTCGCCGGCTTCCCGTTCGCCTGCGACTTCGACTATGTCGGCTTCTGGGATCTGCGCATCGCGGTGGCCGAGAAATATCAGGTCGGCCGCGTCTTCATTGCCGGCGATGCCGCCCACTCGCATCCGCCTTATGGCGCCTACGGCCTCAACAACGGCCTCGACGACGTGGTCAATCTCGGCTGGAAGATCGCCGCAAGGCTCAAAGGCTGGGGCAGCGACGCGTTGCTGGCGACCTACACCGAAGAGCGACGCCCTATCTTCAAGGAAACGGCCGAAGATTTCATCGAGGCCGGCATCCAAAGAGACAAGGAATTTCTCGACCGCTATAGCCCCGAGCGCGATCGCGCCGAGTTCGAGCGCGCCTGGAAGGACCACGCCAACGCCGCGGCGCCGCGGGTCTTGACCTATGAGCCGAACTACGAAGGCTCGCCGATCGTGTTCGGAGCGCCGGGCGGCGTGAGCAGCGCCCACGGCTCGCACACCTTCACGGCGCGCGCCGGCCACCACTTGCCCCCGCAGCTTCTCAGCTCCGGCCGCAACGTGTTCGAGGAACTCGGCCCGTATTTCACTTTGCTTGCGTTCGACGCCGGGGACAGCACGGTGCTGGCGTTCACCGACGCGGCCGAAGCGCTCAATGTTCCCCTGAAAATCGTCCGCGACAGCTATCGCGACGGACGCAAAGCCTATGAGGCAAATCTCATCCTGGTTCGTCCGGACCGTTACATTGCCTGGTCGGCAGTCGACGCGCCTGCCGACGCGGTGGCAATTCTCGGTAAAGCGGTCGGCCGCGCTTAGCTGCCGGCCGTGTCGCCGGAAGTTCCCGCGCCGGCTATCTCGTTGGCGGCATTCAGTTACTTGAAACCGTCACAATGAAACTAACAGCCGCTGGCCGGCCCGCCGGTTGTTTACGATGTTTGCGAAGGTTGCGCCGTCGCGCACGGCATTCCGGTTGTCGCACGGTGCGATAACCGCTATGGTTAAACATACGTAAATTGTGGGGTTGGTCGATGCGTAAAGTATCCGACTTTCTGTCGCGCGCCGGCGTTTCATCGACATCTGAGACATTGACGGTGTTGCCGGCCAAGCCGCGCAGCCCGGACCGTCCCGAAGAGGACAAATCGCCGTTCGCCCATATCGGCGAGCGCATAGGCGAAGACAACCAAGCGCTGCGGCACTTGCTGATCGACACCGGGCTTCAGTTCAGCGCGCTCGACGAGCTGAAGGAAACGTTCGGCAAGCTGGTCGACCCGCTGCACAAGCTGCTCGGCACGCTGGAACAGTCAAAATTCGACAATGCGAGCTTGCGCGGCGCGCTGACCGAGCTGCGCTCGAGCCACGAGACGCTGCGCAATGAATTCGAGGAGTTGGAAAAGAAATCGTCCGAGCTGGAAGGGGACAATCACCGTCTGACCCGCGAATTGACGGCGGCGCAACAGTCCGCGCAGGAACTCGACAGCCACAAGGGCAAGCTGACCGGCGAGATTGCGACGATGCGCGTCGCCTTGGCCAATCTCGAAAAGCAATTGGGCGAAGAGGCCAACAACGGCCGGTCGCTTGGCGACGAGAAGCGGTTGTTGCTAGAACGCGCCGATACCGCGGACAAGCGGATTATCGAATCCGAATCGGCGGCCAACCTCGCGCGCGAGAAGCTGGCGCTGTTGGAGAATGAAAAGGACTCGCTGCAAACGGCGCTCGATCAGACCCTGACCCAGTCGTCGCGGACCTCGCGCCGCCTCGCCGAGATCGAGAATGCCCTGTCCGAGGCGCGCGCGCGCCTGCAACAGATGGAACACACCCTGGCCGTGGCCGAGGACGAGCGCAAAAAGCTGTCCGCGGCCTTGGACGAAGCCAACGAGCGGCGGCAATCGGAAGTCTATGCGCTGACGCTCAAGCTTGATGCGATGCGCTCGCGCTCCACCGCGGCGGAAAAGCTGCTCGCCGAAATGCGCCAAAGCCTGGTGGCGCGCACCGAGGAGATCAGGGCCACCGAAGCCAAATTGGTCGAAGCGGTGCTCGGCCGCAGCGGGGCGGAAAAGAAGGCCGAGCAACTCGCCGCTGCCAATGAAGCGCATGACCGGCAGAACAAAAAACTCGAACAAACGCGCTTGTCGCTCACCGACCGCGGCAATGTGCTGTCGGAAACCGTCAAGGCGCGCGACAGCTCGCTCTCCCACGCCCAGGACAAGATCAAGTCGCTGACCGATCGGGTCGAACTGCTCAAGGCCGAAGCCGCGCCCAGCCACGCCAAAGCGGAAAAACGCATCGAGCAGCTCAATTCGGCGATCGAGCGCGAACGCGCCGAGCGCGCCGTCGCCGAAGGCGCGCTGGAAGCAACACGCTCCGATTACGCCCGGCTGCAAAGTGAAATGTCGGCCGAGCGTTCGCTGCGGCGGCGCAGCGCCCCCGAGGAGGCGTTCGACGCCGACAAGGCGAAAGAAGCGCGGCCGTCGAAGAACGGCAATGGCGCCGGCCATAGCGCCGGCAATGGCGAGCCGCCGGCAGCGCCGCCACGAAGCGGCGCGGCCTGACGTCTACAGCGGCCGACTAGAGCGAAATCGCTTCAGATTGAAGCGATTTGCACTCTAGCATTTTTGATGGAGCATGATCTTTTCGGAAAACCGGCGTCCACTTTTCCGGATCATGCTCTAAAGCGGCTTGATCTCGACCTTGCGAAATTTGACGACGCCGCTCTCGTCGGTCACGCCCTTGCCGTGCTGCAGCGCGATGCGGCCTGAGGCGAACTTGTCGGATTTGGCACCGTCAACCGTCTTCTGGCCGTTGAGGATCACGGTGAAGGTGTCGCCCTTCGCGGTAATCTCGTAGACGTTCCACTTGCCGCCGGCTTTCGGCATGGGATCGACCGCGGCCACATCGACAATCGCGCCGGTGCCGTATTTCGGCTCCGGCCTGGTGTCCCAGATATTGACCTCATACGAGGTCTTCCCGCTCACGCTGTTGGGATCGGTGCAGCGAATGAAAACGCCGCTGTTGGTCTTGTCCTCGATCCAGAATTCGACCCGGAGCTGGAAATCCTTGTAGTCGTTCTTCGACACCATGAAGCCGTTGCCGTTATCGGCGACCAAGGCGCCGTCCTCCAGCTTCCAGTTGGCGGTGCCGATCGGGCTCCAGTTGTCGAGGTTCTTGCCATCGAACAACGTGATCCAACCAGCCTCCGCCTGCGCGGCCGCGTCGCGCGAAGACGGCACGGACAACAGACCGATGCCGCAGATCAATAATGATGTTGCGATGATTGCCCAGCGTTTCATTGTGCTTCCTCCCGTTGCCGATTGTTTTGTTTTCTAAGTTTACGAACAGGCCGATGCCGGCCTGTTCAGATCAATTTTAGTCCTTTCAAGCTCGCGTGTCCCTCCTTGCCGACGACGATGTGGTCGTGCACCGAAATGCCGAGTGGTGACGCCACCGCGATGATCTGCTGCGTCATCTGCACATCGGCGTGCGAGGGCGTCGGATCGCCGGAGGGATGATTGTGCACCAACACGATCGCGGTGGCCGACAGTTCCAGTGCGCGCTTGACCACTTCACGCGGATAGACCGGCGCGTGGTCGACCGTGCCGGTCTGCTGCACTTCGTCGGCGATGAGCTGGTTGCGTTTGTCGAGGAATAGTACCCGGAACTGCTCGCGGTCGGCGAAGGCCTGCGCGGTGCGGCAATAGTCGAGCACGCTCGACCAGGATGACAGCACCGGCCGCTTTTTCACCGCGCCGCGCAGGAGCCGGCTCGCCGCCGCCTGCACGACCTTGAGCTCGGTGATGCCGGCGTCGCCGAGGCCCTTCACCTCGCGCAGCCGCGTCTCCGGCGCCGCAATGACTTCGGCGAACGAGCCGAATTTCTCCAACAGCGATTTGGCCAACGGCTTGACGTCGCGCCGCGGTAGCGCCCGGAACAACAACAATTCCAACAGCTCATAATCGGACAAAGCGTCGGTGCCGGCCTCGCGAAAGCGCTGGCGCAGCCGCTCGCGATGGCCGTGAAAGTGCGGCGTGGCCTCGGCGAGGCCGGCTTTGCTGTCGCGCTTCTTTTCCAGCATGGGGACTTCGCACGCAACTGCGCCCCGCCGCGTCCGCAGTCGCCGGGGCCGATATCGCCTAGGATGCCCGGACTACGATATTTTGCAATCGCCTTGCGGCGGCCGGGCCGCCGTCAGGCCGGATACGGCGGCTTGTCGAGGCCGTGCGGCGACAGCGTGAAAATCTCCACCCCGGTCTCGGTGACGCCAACGCTGTGCTCGAATTGGGCCGACAGCGAGCGGTCCCGGGTCACCGCGGTCCAGCCGTCGGACAGCACCTTCACGTGCGCGCGGCCGAGATTGATCATCGGCTCGACGGTGAAAAACATGCCCGACTTGAGCACGATGCCCTCGCCCGGCCGGCCGACATGGACGATGTTCGGCTCGTCGTGGAACAGCCGGCCCAGGCCGTGGCCGCAGAAATCGCGCACCACGCTCATGTGCTGGGCTTCGACATAGGTCTGGATGGCGTGGCCGATATCGCCGGTGGTGCCGCCAGGCTTGATCGCGGCGATGCCGCGCATCATGCCCTCATAGGTGACTTCGATCAGCCGCTCGGCGCGGCGGGGAATTTCGCCGACCGCATACATGCGGCTGGAATCGCCGTGCCAATGGTCGAGGATCAGGGTCACGTCGACATTGACGATGTCACCTTCGCGCAACGGCTTTTCGCCGGGAATGCCGTGGCAGACCACGTGATTGACCGAGGTGCAGGTCGCCTTGCGGTAGCCGCGATACATCATCGTGGCCGGCATGGCGCCGTGATCCAGGCCGAACTCGTAAACCAGCCGGTCGATGTGCTCGGTCGAGACGCCGGGTTTTATCTCCGGCACCAGCATGTCGAGGCATTCGGCCGCCAGCCGGCCGGCCTTGCGCATGCCTTCGAACGCGTCGGCGCCGTGGATCTTGATCTGGCCGGTTTTGCGGAGCGGCGCGCAGGCCGCGTCGACATAGGTCATGAGAGCGGAGAGGAAATGCCCGTGGATATTCAACCGCAATGTAAGCATACAAGCGGCCAAAGCAAGCAATCCGAAGCGGCCGCTAGCCGATCGGAACCGGAGCCGCGATCTCGATGCCATCGACCGTGATGGCGCAGCGCCACGCCAGCATCTCGACACCGCCTGCGCGAGCCCGGTCGAACGCCGCCGCATAGGCGGGATCGATGTCACGGGCAACGGTGAAACGTTCGGCGGACGGAATTTGAATGACGAAGAGCAGCACGGCGCGCGCCCCACCCCTCACCGCCGCCGCCAACTCGTCGAGATGCTTGGCGCCGCGGGCGGTCACGCTATCGGGAAATTCGGCCAGGCCCGGCTTGCGCATCAGATGGACGTTCTTGACCTCCAGGTAGCACGGCGGCCGGTGGGGATCTTCGAGCAGGAAATCGAACCGCGAATTCAAGCCATATTTCACTTCGCGCCGGACCGATGCGTAATCGCGCAATTGCGGGATCAATCCGGTCTCGATGACCTCGGCGACCAGCACGTTGGGGTGGCTGGTATTGACGCCGACCAGTTCCGGGCCGTTGCCGAAATCGACTTCGACAAGCTCCCAGTTAAAGGGAAGCTTGCGCATCGGATTTTCCGAATTGGACAGCCAGACCCGCGAAAACGGCCGGTCGAGGCCGGTCATGGCGCCCGGATTGGCAACATGGACGGTGAGCATGTCGCCGTTTTCGAGCACCACGTCGGCGAGGAACCGCTTGTAACGGCGGGCCAGCGTGGCCGGGATCAGCGTTGAAACAAAGCGCATGGCCGCACCAATAAGCCCTCCCTCCGAGCCGTGGGAAGGGCTTTGATCGAGCCCTCAAGACGCGATCTTGCCGCCCAATTCATCCGCGATATGGACGCGGATGATCTCGTCGAACGAAGCCTCCGCCTCAAAGCCTAGCGCCTGCGCGCGGCGGGGATCGAACCGGCTCGGCCAGCCGGCGACGATCCGCGCCACCAGCGGGTCGGGCTCGCGGCGGATACGGCCCACGACCTTGTCGCCGGCGATGCGGCGCAGCGCCGCGATCTGCTCGGCCACCGTGCAGCACACGCCGGGCATGGTGAGATTGACGCGGGGGCCGAGCTTTTCGCGGTCGACACCGGCGGCGTGAATGAGAAATCCGACCGCGGCGCGCGGGCTGGCATGCCAATGCAGCACGCTGTCCTCGACCGGCAACACCGCTTCCTCGCCGGCCAACGGCTCGCGGATGATCGACGAGAAGAAACCGGACGCCGCCTTGTTCGGCCGGCCCGGCCGCACCACGATGCTCGGCAGCCGGATGCCGATGGCGTCCAGAAAACCGCGGCGGGTGTAATCGGCGAGGAGCAACTCGACGATGGCCTTCTGCGTGCCGTAGGAGGTCAGCGGCGTTAAATGAAAGTCGTCGGCTATCGCATCCGGGAACGGCGCCCCGAACACCGCGATCGAAGAGGTGAAGACCAGCCGCGGGCGATAGCCTTCGCCTGTGGCGCGGATCGCTTCAATGAGCGCGCGCGAGCCATCGAGATTGACGTGAACGCCTTTTTCGAAATCGAGCTCCGCCTCGCCGGACACCACCGCGGCGAGATGGAAGATCACGTCGGGCCGGCCGGCGACGGCGGCACGCGCCGCCGCGGCATCGGCAATATCGGCAGCGCTGGTCGCGACGCTGCCGGTAAATCCTTGTGGCTTTTGCGGCGCGCTGACATCGATCAGCGTGAGCTTGTCGATCGGCTTGCCGTTGAGCGCGCCGGCAGCGACCAGGCGCGTCACGAGCTTGCGCCCGATCATTCCGGCGGCGCCGGTGATGAGAATGTGCATGGGTTACCGGCCGTCCCGTTACCCTAAAGCGCCATCCCGCCGTCGACGAGATGGGTCTGGCCGGTAATGTAGCTCGCCTCATCGCTGGCAAGAAAGAGGGCGAGCAGAGCAACTTCCTTGGCTGTCCCGAGCCGGCCCATCGGCTGGCGGTCGACAAAAGCCTGCCGCACCACCTCCGATGATTTTCCGGTCTCCTTCGACAGCGCCGTGATGCGCTCGTCGAGCGACGGCGATTCGATCGTGCCGGGACAGATGGCGTTGCAGCGGATGCCCTGCCGGATGAAATCGGCGGCGACCGCCTTGGTCAGCCCGATCACCGCCGCTTTGGTCGCGCCATAGGCGTAACGGTTGGGCACGCCGCGGATCGACGACACTGCCGACGAGATATTGACGATCGAGCCGGATTTTTTCTTCTCCAGCATCGCCGGCAGGAATGTCTTGATCATGCGATGCATGGATTTGACATTGAGATCGAACGAAAAGTCCCAGTCTTTGTCCGAGCAATCGAAGATCGTGCCCTGATGCACATAGCCGGCGCAGTTGACCAGAATGTCGAGCCCGCCGAATTCGCGCGCAACGTCCGCGGCGAGCGCGTCGATATTGTCCTGCGCGCGCACGTCGAGCTTGATGCTTTTCTTGGCGTTGAGGCCGTTGAGCTTGTCCTCGACGACATCGGTCGCGATGACGGCCGCGCCTTCGGCGATAAAAGTCTCCGCAATAGCGCGGCCGATACCCTGACCGGCGGCCGTCACCAGCGCGATCTTATCTTGCAATCTGTTGCTCATGCCTGCCTTACGCCTTCTGTCCGTTCAACGCCGCGAGACTGAGTTTCTGCCGGCCTTCGTTGTCGAAATTTTCCGGCGCAAGCCAGCGCTCGAAGTCGAGCTTGCGTGCCGGCCACTCGCTGTCGAGCATGGAAAACCAGGCGTTATCGCGGTTGCGGCCCTTGGCGATCATGTATTGGCGGAACGTGCCTTCATAGACGAAACCGTAGCGCAGCGCTGCGCGCCGTGACGGGGCGTTGAGCGCATCGCATTTCCATTCGTAGCGCCGATAGCCCAGCGTCTCGAAGACGTAACGCGCCAAGAGGTATTGGGTTTCAGTGCCCAGCGTCGTGCGCTGCAGGGCCGGCGAATAAAGCACGTGACCAACCTCGATCACCCGCATTTCCGGCACGATTCGCATCAGGGTCAGATAGCCGACGGCACGATCGGACGGGTCGATGATCGCGTAGGCGTAGGGGTCACCCGCCGCCGCGCGTCTCTCAATGCATGGAACAAACTCAGCGGCGGTCGCGAATGGCCCATCGGCCCCAATATAAGTCCAGACTTGGTCGTGTCCGGCGAAGACCGCCCACAGGTCCGCGGCATGGTCAGCTTTCAGCTTTTCGAGGCGGCCATGGCGACCCTTCAGCGTCACCGGGCCGGGTCGTGGGGCAGGCGTCAGGTCGTCGACCGGCAATCCGACGGGCTGGCCGGTTTGCGGATGCGGTTCCGACGTGGTCATGACGAAAACTTCTTGCGATCCTCGCTGAAGAACTTGTTCAGCTCGGGATTGGAAATGAGCCCGGCGAAGCCGTCGAACTTGCCGTCCTTGGCAATCTCGGTGGCGACGCGGATGAAGGCGTGCATCGCCACGCGGGCGAGCGAGCCGCCGACGCTGATGCGGCGCACGCCCATGGCGGCGATATCGTCGACCGTGAAGCCGAATGCGCCGCTATTGAGGAAGTTCACCGGCTTCGGCGCGACGGCTTTCACCACCGCCTCGATCTCTTCGCGGGTCTTGATGCCCGGCGCATAGAGACAATCGGCGCCGGCCGCGGCGTAGGCTTTGAGCCGGCGGATGGCGTCGTCGAGATCGGGCACGCCGCGGATGAAATTTTCCGCCCGCGCGGTGAACACCACGTCGCTGCCGGCGCGATCGACCGCGGCGCGCGCCGCCTTGACGCGCGCCACGGAGAGATCGAAGTCGTAGAGCGGCGTGGCGGAATTATTCGGCGAATCCTCGATCGACAGCCCGGCGACGCCGATGGCGATGCAGCGCGTCACGCTGTCGGCCACGCCTGAGGGATCGTCCGCAAAACCGTTCTCGAAATCGGCGTTGAGCGGAACGTCGGTTGCCGCCGCCAATTCACGATAATGCGCCAGCACGTCCTCGCAGCTCTGGGCGCCGTCGGCAAAACCCTGCGCATGGGCATGGCCGGCGCTGGTCGTCGCCAAGGCCTTGAAGCCAAGGCCTTGCAGATAGCGCGCGCTGCCGACGTTCCATGGATTGGGAATGACGAAGCAACCGGCCTCATGCAGCTTGCGAAAAGTTTTGCGCTTGTCGGCGGTGGATGGACGAGAGCCCGGCATGGCAATCTCCGTGGTGTTGCAGCAGGCCAAGCCTGCCATGGCGATGCGGCTGGAAAAAGCGCATTCCCCAAGTCGGTCGATCAGGCCTTATCGCGGTCGGTGACGTGCGCCATGTATTTCTCATATTCCGCGCGCGTGATCAGGCCGCCTTCCCGGGCGACCCGGTCCTGGTCGCGTTTCGACAGCGAGGCTTGCACGTCGTCGACGCGTTTCCACGCCGCCAGCGGCGCATGCGATCCCGGATGCGGCACGTATTCGGATTCTTCGACCTTACGGTAACGATGGACGTAACGCGGACAGTTGCGGAAGATTTCGGTCACCGCAACACGCACGACCAGCTGCGCCTCGGCATACTCGGCCAGCAGCGGATCGTTGTCGTCCACGCTCGCGATCCCTTGCACGCGGATACGATGCGGCTGTTCGAAATTGAGAAATAACAGGCCGACTTTGTCGTTACCGACAAGATTGCCCATCGAATAGAACATGCCGTTGCCGTCGTAGCAGGGGAACGCCAGCGTCGTGCCGTCGAGCACGCGCACAAAACCCGGTTCGCCGCCTTTGTAGGACACCGTCGGCCGGCCCTCGTGATCGATGGTCGCGAGCCAGAACATGTCGCGGCTTTCGATGAACGCCTTGTGCTCCACCGTGATCTCGGTGACCAGCACGCGCTTCTCGACATTGTCGGCCAACCTGCGCATGTCGAAGCGATCCTGCAGCGCGCGATGGTTGGGGCCGTAAAGCCTGCTCATGCCAAATCTCCTGGTCACGTCTCTTTAGGCGCCGGATCAGTGATTGTCCCGAGGCACGAATTTTTGAGCGACACGCTGATACTTCACTGCCGGCTGCAAAACCATGCCTTCGGCCAGCTGATCGACCATGGCACGCTGGATTTCCTGCCACGGCGTCTGGCTCGGCGGATAGTGATAGCCGCCGTCTTTCTGCAGCGCCACGCGCCGCGCCGTCAGTTCCGCGTCTGAGATCAGAATATCCGCGGTCCCCTTGTTGAGATCGATGCGCACCCGGTCGCCGGTCTTGAGCAGCGCCAGCCCGCCACCGGCCGCCGCCTCCGGCGAGGCGTTGAGGATCGACGGCGAGCCCGACGTGCCGGATTGCCGGCCGTCGCCGATGCAGGCCAACGACGTCACGCCTTTTTTGATCAGCGCCGCGGGCGGCTGCATGTTCACCACCTCGGCGGAGCCAGGATAGCCGATGGCGCCGACGCCGCGCATGAACAGAACGCTGTGCTCGTCGATGCCCAGCGCCGGATCGTCGATGCGGTGGTGATAATCCTCCGGACCGTCGAACACCACGGCGCGGCCCTCGAACGCATTCGGGTCCTTGGCATTGCTCAGGTAGCGCTGGCGAAATTCGTCCGAGATCACGCTCGTCTTCATGATCGCGGAATCGAACAGATTGCCGTGCAGCACCTTGAAGCCGGCATGGGGTTTTAGCGGCTTGGCATAGGGCCGGATGACGTCGGCATCGCTCGATTTCGCCCGTGCGACATTTTCCGCATAGGTCTTGCCGTTGATGGTGAGCGCATCGCCGTGCAGGCGCTTGGCCTGCAGCAATTCATGCATCACCGCCGGCAGTCCGCCGGCGCGAAAATATTCCTCGCCGAGATATTCTCCCGCCGGCTGCATATTGACCAGGAGCGGCACGTCGTAGCCGAGCTTCTCCCAATCCTCGATCTTGAGCTCGACGCCGACGTGACGCGCGATGGCGTTGATGTGAATCGGCGCATTGGTCGAGCCGCCGATGGCCGAGCAGGCGACGATGGCGTTCTCGAACGCGGCGCGCGTCAAGATATCCGACGGTTTGAGATCCTCATGCACGATCTCCACCGCGCGCAGGCCGGTCGAATAGGCGATCTGCGCGCGCTCGCGGTAGGGCGCCGGAATGGCGGCGCAGCCGGGCAGCGACATGCCGAGCGCTTCGGCCAACGCGTTCATGGTCGAGGCCGTCCCCATGGTGTTGCAGTGACCGATCGACGGCGCCGACGCTGCGACGATCTCCATGAATTCCTTGTAGTCGATCTTGCCCGCGGCCTGATCCTGGCGCGCTTGCCAGATCAGGGTGCCCGAGCCCATGCGTTTGCCATTGAGATAGTGATCGAGCATCGGGCCGCCCGACAGCACGATCGCCGGCGTATTGACGGTAGCCGCTGCCATCAAGCACGCCGGGGTGGTCTTGTCGCAGCCGGTCATCAGCACGGCGCCGTCGAGCGGATAGCCGTACAGCACTTCGACCAGGCCGAGATAAGCGAGGTTGCGGTCGAGCGCCGCGGTCGGCCGCTTGCCGGTCTCCTGAATGGGATGCACCGGAAATTCGAGCGCGATGCCGCCGGCGTCGCGGATGCCGGCGCGCACCCGCTCGGCAAGCTCGAGATGATGACGATTGCACGGACTGAGATCGGAGCCGGTTTGCGCAATGCCGATGATCGGCCGGCCGGAAGTGAGCTCCTGGCGGGTGAGGCCGTAATTGAGATAGCGCTCGAGATAGAGCGCGGTCATGCCCGGATTGTCCGGATTGTCGAACCACAATTGCGAACGCAGACGGCGCGATTGTTGTTCGTGCGGCTTGCCATTTTTCGCCATCATCGTCTCCGCGATTTATTCCTTTGAGCGTGCAAATGCCTGCAATGCGATTTTCGCAAATCCAGGAATTTCCCTCCGGTAGATATAGCGATTTTACGCCGCAGCGCGCGATGGGCGCCGCAGATAAAGGCAGAAGCGGCGGATTTGTGCGCAATCCTTTGCGCCGATTCAGGAATTTATGCGCCTCGTTTTTGCGCTTATTGCATTGCAATATAAACAGCCTCATCATGGCCGTAATATTCCCATTAACTAACTGATTTCAGCTAACAATATCGTGACACGCCGGTGACCATACGAGACTTGTGCATCGCAAAAACAGGTGTACGTAGACGGCCAAGGGTGACCGTAATCGGAGAAGCAAAAATGAAATCCCTCACCACCAAGCTGGTTCTGTCGGCGCTGGGCGTTGCGTTGCTCGCGACGCCGGCTTTTGCCGCGAAGCATCATCCGGCCTCGTATCAGGGGCTGCAGAACTCGGCCGCAGGCGCGCCCACCGTTGATGTCGGCACGTATCCGAATGGCGCGACCCGCAGCGGCAGCGTCTATTCGCGGGAGTCCGGCGCGGACGACAACGTGATCCGCTGAATTCGGTCACGCGTTTGAAAAACTCAGGGCCCCGGACCTTGGTCCGGGGCTCTTGCTTTGCGCCGACATCGTCGCGTTTGCATTTGCTAGCCGATTTTGTTGAACTGCCCCCGCTGACAAGACGCGCGGGGAAACGCCATGTTGAAGACTATCGCAGCCTTCGATCGGATCGGCGAGGAGAACGCCTTCGCCGTGCTGGCGCGAGCCATGCAGCTGATGTCGCAAGGCCGCAACATCATCAATCTCGGCATCGGCCAACCCGATTTCCGAACCCCGGAATTCATCGTCGAGGCGGCGATCAAGGCCTTACGCGATGGCCATCACGGCTACACACCCGCGGTCGGCATCGCGCCGCTACGCGAAGCGGTGGCCGCCGATCTGCATAAGCGTTTCAAGGTCAGCGTGTCGCCCGACGCCGTCATGATCATGCCGGGCGGCAAGCCGACCATGTTCATGTCGATCCTGATGTTCGGCGAGCCGGGCGTCGACATTCTCTATCCCGATCCGGGCTTTCCGATTTATCGCTCGATGATCGAATATACCGGCGCGCGGCCGATCCCGGTGCCGATCCGCGAAGAAAATGAATTTGCGTTCTCAGCGGAAGAAACCCTGAGCCTGATCACGCCGCAGACGCGGCTTCTCATCCTCAACTCGCCGGCCAATCCGACTGGCGGCGTGACGCCGAAATCGGAAGTCGACAAGCTCATCGCCGGGCTGGAGCGCTATCCCGACGTCGCCATCATGTCGGACGAGATCTATGACCACATGGTCTATGACGGCGAGACCCATTTGTGCCTGTTGTCGTATCCGTCGATCCGCGACCGGCTGATCCTGCTCAACGGCTGGTCGAAAACCTACGCCATGACCGGCTGGCGGCTCGGCTATGCGA
>JBAUYI010000392.1:0-4433 GCA_049584715.1 Xanthobacteraceae bacterium | reverse complement strand
CGGCGCCATCACGCCGGCCACATAAGTGGCCGGCAACTCGATCGGCAACAGAACGAGCCAATAGGCCGGCCAATCCAAGGCGCGGCGAAGCGCCACCGGAAACATCGCGCCAAGCACGGCAAAATGCCGAAGGACAATCGGATCATTGTCGCCGCGCGCGGCGACCGCCATGAGCTGATTGTTGAGGAACGGCGCGGCGAGGCAGACCGCGAGCACGGCGGCGACCGCCATGCCGACTAAGAACCGCAAGCGCCGCGCCGGCTCGATTGCGACAAGCAGCAGCGGCGCCGCCGCGAGCGCCGCGATCGCAAAGGTGATGCCGCCGACATAGGTCGAGCTCTCGAAGCCCGCCACCACAACCAAAACCAGGGTCAACAGCAACAACACGCTTTGCCGCTGCGCGTAGCGGGCGATGAGCAGCATCGCCGCCACCACGCACGACGCCGACATCAGATGCTGCGGCGCCCATGCGGCCTGAAACAGCCAACCGGCGAATCCGGTCGGCGGCGCCAGGAACGGCTCGAGTGCGTAGGAGCCGAATATCCAGCTCAGGACCGCACGCAACGACGCCGCGGCGGCCAACGCGGCAACCCAGATCGCGGCGGCCGATCGCTTGCTGAGCCATACCGAAATCCCCATCAGCAGGCTCAATGACGCAAAGGCGGTGAACCAGGTCAGTCCGATATCGGATTCCCAACCCGTCATACGCAGCGGCAACGCCAGCGCGGCGGCGCTGAAGTGCCAGAGATAATAATAGAAGAACTGGCCATGCGGCCCGACCGCGCCAAAGACCGGATCGACCGGCGGCAGGCCCTGCCGCGTCATGGCGTCGATGATCGCGATCTTGGAATGATCGAAGATCGGGTCGGCGAGATGAACCGCGCCCGGGGCAAGCTTCGGCAGGATCGCCACGGCCGGCGCTAGCGCCAACACCGCCGCGGCGACGAATGCCCACCACGGTATCGCCGGCGTGGCCTCGGCATCGGCCTTCGCCGCGAGCTTGAGCGTCGCGACGCTGACGGCGACGCAGAGCGCGGCAACGGCGACGATGGCAAGCGGCGAAAATCCGATCAGAAAGAAAATCGGCAGCGTCGCGGCGCTATGGATCGCCCAGCCTATAACCGGCGCGGCACCGACCGCCAGCGCCCGCGGCAATAGATGACGGGTCAGCGCATAGCCCAAAAAACTCCAAAACGCGGTCGCCAGCAACGCGCACAGAGCAGCATTGACGGGCGAGGCCATGGCGCGTCCGGGGTTCCCCTGCAATGTGCATTCAGCGCGCCGACGCGGTCAATGTCACCGGTGGCGGCAAATATTTCGGGAGGGGATTCGGTGGCGTCACGCCGAGGCGGACGCGGGCGCAAACGATTAACGTTTCGTTAACCGCCCGGCTGAGGCGCTAGGCGTCCTCGGCCTTGGCCATGACATTGGTCCAATGATCGACCGCTTGCCGCGCCTGGCGGACCGCTTCGGCGAAGGTGTCTTCGCGGTAAAGGGTCTTCCACTGGCCGCTGTCGTAGAGCTCCACCAGATGGCCCAAGGCACGACGGGCGCCGAAGAGCTGCCGTTCGGCATTCTTGCGCTGGACTTCCATGGTGAGTGTTTTGGTCATGGGCCTTTGGGGTTGCAGCTTCGTGATTCGGCAGTGTCGCTGAAAGTCGTAAAAATTAAATCAATTAGCCAAGAGTTCCGCGCTATTCCCGGCGTGTGAATGTAAAATGCTCGGCGCGGTTGTACCGCTGAAAGTTGCGCGGCGAATAATTTCAGTATGCATCTTCGGTATAAATCGGATCGACCGAGCCGCCCCACGGCCCGTGATATTTCTCCAACAGCTCCTGCGCCGCCGTGGTGCCGCGCGCCAAACGATCCTCCAGCACTTCGAGGTAGCGCGTCTCGTCGCGGCCGTCGATGTCGAGATGCTGGCGGCGCGTCAGCCCGGAGCGCGCCAGCTTGAGTGTATCGGTGGCGAGCTCGAACACGGTGCGGCCGCCAATTTTTGCCGCAAGACCCTGTTTCGGCACGTCGTCGCGAAGTTGTTGCCGCTCGTCGGCGGTCCAGCCCTTGGCCAGATCCCACGCCGCATCGAGGCTGACGTCGTCATAAAGAATGCCGGCCCAGAATGCCGGCAACGCCAGCAGATTGGCCAGCGGCCCGGAATCGGCGCCGCGCATTTCCAGATAGCGCTTGAGCCGCACCTCGGGAAAGATCGAGCTGATATGGTTCGCCCAATCCGAGATCATGGCGCGCTCGCCCGGCAAAGCCGGCAGCTTGCCGGCCAGCAGGTCGCGAAACGATTGCCCGGCCGCATCGATATAGTCGTCGCCGCGCTTGACGAAATACATCGGCACGTCGAGCGCGTAATCGACCCAGCGCTCGAAACCCATGCCAGGCTCGAACGCCCACGGCAGCATGCCGGCGCGCGCATTGTCGGTGTCGCGCCAGATTTCCGAGCGGAACGAGAGAAAGCCGTTGGGCTTGCCTTCGGTGAACGGCGAGTTGGCGAACAGCGCCGTCGCCACCGGCTGCAGCGCCAGCGACACGCGCAGCTTCTTGACCATGTCGGCTTCGGAGGAGAAATCGAGATTGGTCTGCACCGTGCAGGTCCGGTACATCATGTCGAGGCCGTACTTGCCGACCTTCGGCATGTAGGCGGTCATGATCTTGTAGCGCCCCTTGGGCATTTTCGGCATGTCGGCGCGGCTCCAGCTCGGCGTCATGCCGATGCCGAGAAAGCCGATGTGCAGCGGCGCCGCCACTTCGCGCACTTGCGCCAGATGCGCCATCAGCTCGCTCGTGGTCTGATGCACGGTTTCGACTTGCGCACCGGACAATTCGAACTGGCCGCCGGGCTCGAGCGAAATCGCGCCGCCGCCGGTGACGTCGAACAGGCCGATGATGTGCGGCCCTTCCATGATCGGCTGCCAACCGAGCAGGTGCTGCATGCCTTCGAGCAGCGCGCGGATGCCCCGATGGCCCTCGTAGGGCACCGGACGATGACCTTCGAGCGTGAAGGCGAATTTCTCGTGCTCGGTGCCGATGCGGAATTGCGATTTCGGTTTGACGCCCTGCGCAATCCAACTGACGAGATCGTCGCGCCCTTCGATCGGCGTCAGGTCGACTTGGTCACGCGCCATGCAGGGTCCCGGCGAAAAAGGTCGCGACCTTACACATGGCGCGCGGCAAAGCGCAATGCGACTTTGACGCGGCTCATGCGGCGGCCCGGCGCGCCTGCGGCGGAAACCGGCGGTAGAACGTCTCGCCCTTTTTCGCCATGTCGAGCAAGAGCTTGCAGGGCTTGAAGCGGTCGCCATGAAGCTTGGCCAGCTTGCTGCACAAGGCGACGAAGGCCTTGGTGCCCATGCCGTCGATATAGGAGATGGTGCCGCCGGTGAACGGCGCAAAGCCGAAGCCGAGGATCGAGCCGACATCGGCTTCGCGCATGTCGGTGACGACACCCTCCTCGATGCAGCGGGCGGTTTCCAGCGCCTGCATCGCCAGCACCCGCGCTTTGAGTTCGCCGATATCGATCGTGTCCGGATCGAGTTTTGTCGGCTGCAAGTCGGCAAGCCCGCGCCACAGCCGCTTCGGCCCGTTCTGCGGATAGTCGTAAAAGCCCTTGCCGTTCTTGCGGCCGTAACGGCCGCGCTTTTCCACCATCTCTTCCAAGAGCGCCTTTTGCCGCGGATCGATCGCCTGCGGGCCGAGATCGGCCTCGGTCGCTTTAAGGATTTTCCAGGCAAGATCCACGGCGACTTCGTCGTTGAGCGCCAGCGGACCGACCGGCATGCCAGCCATGCGGCCGACATTCTCGATCATCGCCGCCGGCACGCCGTCGGCCAGCATCAGATGGCCCTCGCGCAAATAAGTCCCGACCACGCGCGACGTATAGAAGCCGCGCGAATCGTTGACCACGATCGGCGTCTTGCGGATGGCGCGGACATAATCGAGCGCGCCGGCAAGCGCCACCTCGCCGGTCTCCTTGCCCAAAATGATCTCGACCAGATTCATGCGCTCGACCGGCGAGAAGAAATGGATGCCGATGAAGCGCGAGCGATCCTTGAGCGATTCCGCCAGCGAAGAGATCGGCAGCGTCGAAGTGTTGGAGCCGAAGATCGCGTTCGCGCCGATGACGTTCTGCGCCCGCGCAATCGCTTCTTCCTTGACCTTGCGGTCCTCGAACACCGCCTCGATGACGAGATCGCAGTCCTTCAATTCGACGAAATCGGCGGTCGGCTTGATGCGCGCCAGCACCGCGTCCCGGTCGGCGGCAGTGGCGCGGCCGCGGCTGACTTGTTCGGTCATCAGCTTTTGCGAATGGTCCTTGCCCTTCTGCGCGGTCTCCGGATCGCGGTCGACCAGAACCACGTCGAGGCCGGCGAGCGCGCTCACATAGGCGATGCCGGCCCCCATAAAGCCCGCGCCGAGCACGCCGA
>JBAUYI010000391.1:0-30624 GCA_049584715.1 Xanthobacteraceae bacterium | reverse complement strand
GCCGGAATGTTATAAGGTGGGCAACTCGAGACGCAGGCCAAAGGCCGTTAGGTGGGCGAATATGTGGCCGATGATCAAGAAACTCTGGCCGGCAATCCTGCTTTTTGGTGTTGTGTCGGTTTTTTTTGCGGGCACAATTCCAGGGGAATCGCAAGACGCCGAGCGGGAAGGCGTGATGCTTCCCACTGTCAACGGCGCGCCGTTCACGTCTGGGTCCGTCATCGTCGATAGTGCCCACTGTGGTTGGAATTACGTACTTGGCGGCGGTGCGTTCTATGCAACCAGGGTGCCGGTCGCGTCCAGTTTCCCAGTCGGCTGCCGCATTACAATCAGCAACGCCGATCCGCTGCCGACTGGATCGAATGCGACCGGCGCGAAGTGGGTCACAGTTGGCGGTATCCACGGATGTCAGCCGACTGATTGGGAGGGCACTTATCTCTATCCACTGCAGACCATGGAAGTGACCGTTGTCGCCTCCGATAAATGGCAAATCACACGGTGTCCCAATCTTTGGCAAATACCCTCCGGCAATCAATTCGTCCTGAATTGGGATCCCGTCAATGGGTCCGATTTTCCCGGCGTGGCCGATGGGCTCGGGATGGGATCGCGAGCGTTCAAGAGCGCCAACAACGCCCTCGATTTCGCCGGCAAGGTGATGGCGGCAAATATTTCATCGCAATTCACGGTGAAATGCACCTATAACGGCGGCAGTTGCGCAGGCCAGTCGGATCCGCTGGGTATCCACTGGCCGCCCCACGGCGGCTCGCCGATCGGTTCGCAAGGTGGCTCGGGAATCATTTTGAATTGCAACGGCGCATCGCTGACGGGCAATCCTTCCTATGGCGGGTTTTTCGCCGCAGCAATTATCCAGCCGACCGGGTGCAATTTCGTCAATGGGGTTCAAGTATCCTGGGGGGCGCTTTTTCTGGATTTGGGCGCCGGCGGCAATACGTATTGCGCTCCGGAGGGCGGCACAGTTTTTCAAGCGACCAATCATTCCCTTATCGTTCTAGGTAAACCATCGACGATTTGCGCCGGCAGCGTCGGGATTTTATTGTCGCTTAATATGCACGGCGAATTTGAAAGCGACTCGACGATGACCTTCAGCGGTCCTCTGACCGTAACGAATGGCGTCGTTTTTGAAGGCGGCCTGAGCAATGCGATCTTTGGTCCTGTCAGCGGTGGATCAAATGTTTCTGGGACGAAGTGGCAACTGTTCCAAGGCAGTGTTCTGAACGGCAGCGCGACTGTTCCGGGAACGGCGCCCGGCGGCACGTGCAGCACCTGTACGGCTGATTAGCAGCTCTTAGCCGCTTGTCACTATCTGCGCGTTGCGCGCCGCAAAATTGTGTTATGAACGGCGGCGATGACGATTGCTGAAACGAAACAGCCGCCGGTGGCGGCGCCGCGTAGGCCGGCTTCGCCGGAGTCCGAATCGCCCGGCCGACCAAAGGCGGGTAGCCTACTCGACTATCGGCCGGACATCGACGGGCTGCGCGCCATCGCCGTATTGGCGGTGATCGGCTTTCACGCCTTTCCGGCCTGGATTCGCGGCGGGTTTGTCGGCGTCGACGTGTTTTTCGTCATTTCTGGTTATCTGATCAGCACCATTTTGCTCACTGGCATGGAGCGTGGCTCATTCCGCTTCTCGCAGTTCTACATACGGCGAATCAGGCGAATTTTCCCGGCCCTGATTGTGGTGTTGCTGGCGTGCATAGTGGCGGGCTGGTTGGTGCTGTTTTCGTTCGAATACCAGGCGCTCGGCAAGCACGTTGCCGGCAGCGCGGCATTTGTTTCTAACTTCGTGTTGTGGGACGAGGCCGGCTATTTCGACAAGGCCGCGGCAACCAAGCCGTTGTTGCACATATGGTCGCTGGGAATTGAGGAGCAGTTTTACATCGTCTGGCCATTGTTGTTGTTCCTGGTCTGGAAGCGCAAAGTGGCGACGCTGGCGCTCCTGGTGCTGTTGCTCACCTTCAGTTTCGCTTTTAACGTGTTCTCTTCCGATGCCGCGGCGGACTTTTATTCGCCACTCACGCGTTTCCGGGAATTGATGGCGGGCGCCGTGCTCGCTTATCTGTCGCTCCATTGGGAGGATCTAGCTGGGGTTTTCCGCAAACTGCCGCGGCATGCTCTTCAAATCATCGGTGGCAGCGCTGCACCGGATTCAATAACGCGCAACGTCGCGGCCGTAATCGGGGTGCTGCTCATCGTCGCGACCGTGCTCGCGGTCGACGAGACAAGGAGGTTTCCGGGTTGGTGGGCATCGCTGCCGGTTGTCGGCACCTGCCTGATGATCGCGTCGGGCCCGCACGCGTGGATCAATAACAAGCTGCTTGCGGCTCGAGGTCTGGTCGCAATCGGTCTTATCAGTTATCCGCTCTACCTGTGGCATTGGCCGCTTTTATCTTTCATCCGCATCGTCAATGGAACGACGCCGTCCGCCGCCGCCGCGTCGCTTGCGATATTGCTCAGCTTTGCGCTGGCGTGGCTGACTTATTTACTCGTGGAGAAGCGGTTACGTTTCGGCAAATCGGCGCCCCTCAAGGCTGCCGCATTGTTCGTCGCGATGGCGGCGATCGGCTCTACGGGATATTTCATCTATGTCGAAAGCGGGTTTGCATTTCGCAATCCTGGTGCTGAGGACCTTGTGGCGGCGGCGCAAGATTATGAGCCTTCGGCAGGACTGGCGTTAGGCAATTCAAACGCGCCGGAAACGATTCTGGTCGGCGACAGCACGATGAGCCAATACGTTCCTAGAGTGCGAAAGTTGATCGAGCAACACGCGATCGATCTCAATCGTAACAGAATCATATTTGACGTGCTTGGCGGCTGTCCGCCAATTCCCGACATCGCGCGCGATGTCAATCCGGCTTGCGCGCCGTTCATAGATAGGGTGCTGCCGACACTCGATGGCGAGAAGGTCAAAACCGTCGCTTTAACAGCGTTTTGGACCACTGAGTTCACCATAGCTGAATATTACCTTCGTGCCGACACGTCGAAAGTTTTGCTGCGGGATTCGGAAGCAGCCCAGGATCGCGCCCTCGATAATTTTTCGGCGTTAATCTCTCATCTCGTTAATGCTGGTAAAAGAGTTTTTGTGCTCTTGGAAACTCCATCATCGAACATATACGATCCCGCAACATTGATGCCGACCGGATGGCGTCGTTTGCTCGTTCGACCGAAAATTCCGAAAAGCCCGACACGATCGCAAATGGAGAAATTCGTCGGCAAGATTAGCGACAAAATTGAGCGCAGGGCGGGGGCAGCAGGCGCGCGGGTGATCAACCCGTTGGACTATTTGTGCGACCGCGATTTCTGCCCGATTACCGACAAGGACGGCCATCTCATATACTACAATTACGATCACCTTCGGCAGTCCTACGTTTGCGATCAAGCGACCTATATCGATCAGATATTCCTTCCGGATGTAGATCAAGCAATGCCGACCGACGGACCGTCCGCACGGTAGAAAGACTCTGAGTTAGTCGATCCTCGCCGCTTAACGCGTCGACCCGACGCGCCCGAAACCTTTTCCAAAACACAAAGGTGACCTGATGCGAGCGATTCTCGCCACGCTGTTCATTTGTCTATTACCCCCGCCCACGCACGCCGAAACGGCGTCGTATTACGGCTCCGAATCCGGCCGTCACACCGCAAGCGGCGAACGGTTCGATCCGAGCGCCATGACGGCGGCACACCGTACGCTCCCGTTCGGCACGCTCGTTCGCGTCACCTATCGGGGCCGTTCCGTCGTGGTGCGCATCAACGATCGCGGGCCGTTCGTTAAAGGCCGCGACATCGACCTGTCGCAAAGCGCGGCGCGCCGCATCGGCCTTCCCGGCGTCGGCGCTGTGACCATCGACGTGATCGGCAAAGCCGATCTTTACATCCCGAAACATGGCGATTGGGGAGTTTTCTGATGCAGCCACTTGTCATCGACATCTATCACGGCGACCCGGTGCAAGATTTCGCCAAGGTGAGGGCGGCCGGCATCGTCGGCGTCATCCACAAATCAAGCCAAGGCGGCGCCGTGGTCGATCAGGGCTATGCCAGCCGGCGTAAGCTTGCGCTCGCTTGCGGCCTCAAATGGGGCGCCTATCACTTCTTCGATTTCAGCGCGTCGCCGGAAGCGCAGGCCGCGCATTTCCTGTCCGTCGCCGATGCCGACGCCGAAACGTTGGTCGCGCTCGATTGGGAAAACGTCGGCAACAAGGAGCCGAGCCAATATCTGGCCCGCCGCTTCCTGGTGCAAATCGAGACCACGCTGGGCCGCAAGGCGGTGCTGTATTCCGGCAACGTCGCCAAGGAACAGCTCGACGGCCCCGACAAATATTTCGGCTCGCATCGGCTGTGGCTCTGCCAATACGGGCCGGCGGCGAAAGTGCAGGCGAGCTGGAAGGCGCCGTGGCTGTGGCAAAACAACGGCGACAGTTTTGGCCCGGGCCCGCACATCATCCCCGGCATCAGCGGCCTTTGCGACAACAACACCGTCGTGCCGCCGATGACCGCGGAGCAACTCATCACGGAGTGGGCATCATGAACACACCCTGGATCGTCGGCACATTTCTCGCGATCGCGTTCTTCGCTTACTTCGAAGCGCGGGCCTTCCGACATCCCTTGCGGCAAAACACCCTGTCGCGCGCCGTCTACGAGATCGGCAGCACATGGCCGCTGTCGATCTTTCTGATGGGCCTTTTTGCCGGCGGCCTGGCCGTTCACTTCTTCTGGCATTGGTGCCCGGCGGGGTCCGTTTCGACCGGGATGCTGCGCACAATTCTGGGAGGCTGAAAATGGCAACCCCGCAGGACTATCAGACCGGTACCGCCGCGCTCACCGTGGTGATCGCCGCCGCCATCAAGGCCAACGTGCCGGAATTTCTGCAAGGCGACGTGCCGGCCGGCCTCGTGCAGCACATCGAGCAGCTTGGCGCCAAGGCGGTGATCGATGCCGTCGATGCCGCACGCGCCAGGGAAGATTCAGCAAAAGGCATGGATTAGGAGAAGCCAAATGTCGCCACAGCCTTCCGTACCAACCGCAACCGTACCGGTCGTTTCCGCCTGGTCGTCGAAGATCAACTGGACCCAGGCCGTCACCGCGTTCGCCATGATCCTGACATTCGTCAGCGGCGGCAAGATCGGCATGGACGCCGACCAGCAGGCCGCCGCCGTCGTCACCATCGGCGTCGGCTGCAACATCGCGACCTGGATCCTGAAGACGTTCTTCACCGCCCGCGTGCATCCCACCTCGCTGCCGAAAGGAAACTAATCATGCGCCGCATCGCGTTCGCCACCCTCTGCCTCGCGCTGGCGTCGTGGCCGGCGCACGCGCAGACCACAAAGCCCACCAAACCGCTCATCGAGCTCAACGGCCCGTGCAACCCGCTGGGCGACACCAGGCCACAGTGCCAGCAGGGCGCCTCGGGCGCGGCCGCGAGCGCCGCCGAAAACGTGCTCTCAGCGCTCGCCAAGCCGTTCCAGGACCTGGCCGCCTTCATCGGCGAGGATGCCGACGGCGCCATTGCGCTTTCGACCGCCATCCCTGAGCTGCAGGACGGCCACGGCCAGCAATGTTGGATGGCGACCAAGCAATTTGCCGATGTCATCAAGGCGCACCCGGTGCCGCTCACGTTGAAAGTCTCGACGGATCTTGAAGCGCTGCGGTTGCTCATGATGGCCAGCAACAATCTATGCGCCAACGTGCATTGCACGCAGGTTTTCGGCGATCTGGCGACCGGCATTGCGCAACTCGCACCGCTCAATACGTCGATCCCAATCCCAAGCCTGCATGATCTGTGCGCCAAGATTCCGCAGGTCGCGGTGGTGCCGCCGTTGACGGCGCCGGCGGCTTCCGCAGCGGCGAAACAATAGGCAAATTGCGCCGATGCCCGGGAAACTCGACGAGATCAGCCGTGCGATAGGCTCTCTCGAAACGAGCGTTCGCGAGCTGCAACGAAGAATGGACGAAAACCGCGAGCTGCAGGCGCGGCGTCATGACGACAACGCCGCGGCATTGCGCGAGCTGTCCGCAAAACTCGACCAGCACGCCGAGTCGGTCGAGATGATCCGGCCGACCGTGGCGGCGCTGGAAATGTCACGGTCGAAAATCGCAACTTGGGCCTCAATCGGCTTCGCCGTCGCCGTGCTGGCCGGCTGGGTCGTCGAGGCCGCGGTCAAATGGGCGGTGGGCTGGGTGCTTTCGCATTTTCAGTGAGCGCATGAAATCAACATGGACCTCGCTGCGTATGCTTTCGGTGCAGCGAAAATCTGCATTGCGCCAAAAAGCTATTGTTCCAAATCACTCCACATCAGCGGTGGGCTGATTGTTCGTGTTGCTCTGCAAAATCTTGGCCTGGAGCTCGTCGGCACGAAATGGCTTTTTGATGAAACAGGTAACGCCCGCCTTCTTGGCCTGAACAATCTTCTCTATCGAGGGATCGGCGGTCATCATGATGAAGGGCAAATTCGCGTAATTCTTGTTTGCACGGACGCTCTCGAGCAATATCTGCCCACTCATTGGCTCCATATTCCAATCTGAAATCACCAAGCTAAAATGTTGCTCCGCTATCTTTTCCAGCGCAGATTTGCCATCCGGTGCTTCATCGATATTTTTGAATCCTAATTGCGTCAAAAGCCTCCGGACGACGCTTCTGACTGCACCGCTATCATCCACTATCAAAATGCTGCTGAAGTGATGGATGGTCATTTTCGTCCCCAAAGGGTTCCGCGGGTAGTATCGGGCGTTCTCACGCAGCCGCCTCAAGAAATTGCGATGTCATCTTAAAGGACCGGCGCTTTGCCTCCAGCCACTCGGAAACGTAGCAGGCCCACGCAATAGTCCACTGCATATGATACGTCATAGCCGTTGAAAGAACCTTAATTCGCGCTCTTTCAGTGGGCGCAAAGGCAACAGCGCGGCGGGACCGGCGGTGAAGCGCAACGATCAGCGATCCCGTTTGCGCTTCGACGTGATGATGACCTCTTTGTGCAGCTTGGGGATCTGCTCGAACAGCGATTCCGGCACTCCAAATGTCGCGGCCAGCACATGGTTGGGCGTTCCGCCCAAGGATACGGAGATGCCGATATCGTCGCTGCTCTCCTTGGTGCTGTTGTTGAACACGATCAGGAAGCGGAGGTCTTCCTTGCCGACATTCTCGAAGTAATGAAAATACCCCTGCGGAACAAATACGATCTGGCCGGGCTCGACCTTGAAACTTTGCCATTCGTTGTCTGGTCCGACGACCGACATGCGCGCCTTGCCGCTGATGCAGTAATCGAACTCCCAGGCGTCGGGATGCCAGTGCGGCTCGCGGATTCCTCCCCTTTTCAAGACGACCAGGGCCATGGCAGCGTTTTGGCCCGCCACCACCGGAAACACTTTCTCATAGGCGAGTTGCACGGTGCCGGACGGCTTCTTCACCGCGGGAGTGGATTTTGCAAGATCGTACAAAAAGGGGTTTTTCATCAGCCTGTCTCCGTTGGATGAAAGCTTTGGTGTTCACGAGCGTGCAGCCCACAATCGCAGAGGCGTTCATCGCCCATAACTGCGCTCTGGTAGCACAGCGAGGTCAAGCGCGGCGCGTGTCGGATTGCGATTGGCCTTGAGCTTCACGGTGGTTGCGCCCCAGTCGCGGCAGTCGAGTGTGGTGTATTTTATCCAACGGCGAAGGTCTTTGTTGCTCCGCAATTCGCGCCTGACACAAAGCCCGAAATAACCGGTGTTGGTATTGACGAATCCAGGCGATATGCCGCGCGCTCGGCCGTGGCCGTGAATGAAACAAATCCTGTCCGCGGCCATCTCCCAAGCCTGCTCGATGAGCATCGCCATAGGCGGCCCGACGATGGCGGAAGGGTGGTAGCCGTGCAGGTCGATTTTCACGATTAGCGGGGTTTCAGGCTCTTTGGTCATCGAGCGATCCAAACATTGCGACGTGCGGGCCTATAACCTCAGTATTCCCATTGCGGGCGCCGTCCGATTATTATAGAACATAACAGGAACATTTCGCTGCTGCTAGGATCGCGTCATGAGCGGCAGCGATGAAACTGCCGAGGAGGCCCGTCGATTGGCGGAGGAGCGGCATTTGATCGCCTCGCGGAACTCGTCGGTGATGCCTGACCGGATGTACGCGCGGAGGCTGCGATCGGGCTCGGCCGCTCCGGTCAGGATCGAGGCGCGTTGGCGGTCATTGATGAGATGTTGCATGTGCCGGCGCATCCCAAGCGTTATCACCTCATCGCGGCGGTCGAGAAGTTGTGCAAGAGCGCAGACGCCGATATCAGCTCGCGCGCCGCTGCGGTTGCGACGCGCTTCATCCGTGGGAACCTCGCAGATCGCGGCGCTTCTCTCGCCGAAGCCAACTTACTCGCTAATGATATTCGGACTGCCTGGATGGCATCGCCGCAGCTGGAGCGCCCGACGAGCAGGAGATCTTGCGCGACGTTATTGCCTCTGGTGTCGATTGGTGGGTGCACGGCTTGGCGTTGAAACGGCTGGCGCAACTCGAAGGCTCAGCCGGCATTGCGCGTCTTGCCGATGCCTCGTCGGACCTCAACCTGCGAGTGAGGAGGCGATCCAGAAACTTGAGGCCCAATGGCGGCGGGAGAGCAACGCCGCCTATATTGTTTTAGCGATCCTCGGTGAGCCATGGAATCGACTGGCTGGCTTTGATTGCGCGGACGTTGAATCACCGGCAGACCACACGAGAATCATTCACTATCTTGCTGCGATTGGTGGGGATGAATTCGAGGTAGGACTGTCCATAGATCGGAAGATCACGGGGGCATCCAATCTCCAAGAACCTCTTGCCTGAGTTCCCGTTGCCACCTTCCTCCATAGGATTGTCCGATAGAAGAGCGGATCAGTTCTTTTCCCAGCCCAGCTTCAATGCCGATCCTTCAATAGTGTCAGTTCGTTCGCTCACAGCATCGCCGCGAACGCCCGGTCCCGCGTTGAATCCCGTTGGCGGCAATGCATCAAAGCGCCGCGACCCTGCACGACTTTCACTGTCATAAGGTGTATTATAGTTCCCACGTCAAAGCAGCTGTTGACCCGTGTAACAGATCGTCCAGACCCGATGGCTGGAATAGGATGAATGGCATCGCCGATGAAACTTCCCGTACCTTCACTTTAGGAAGCCGCCATGACACGCCGCGTTTTGCTTCTCATTTGTGCTGTCTTCACAATCGCAGGCTCAATTCTCATTTGCACGTGCAACGCCCATACGCAAACTGGTCCCCAATCAAACTACGGAGAACCATGGCAACTGCTCGGCCTTCATATCATTGAGGTCAAGCAAATACAGAGCGATCACGGTACGGCAGTCCTATTGAGTTTCGACGAGCCATCATCGGTGCGCTTACGTCAGTTCACGAGTCAAGTCGTCGGGCGGCGAATCGTTTTCTTTGCAAATGGCAAAAAGATCGCAAATTTGACGCTGCGCGAAGCCATTACAGAAGGAAAAGCGCAACTGACTGGAAAATTGGATCAATCCGTCCTGCGAACGCTTTCGGCTTCTCCCGGGCCCGTCATTGATTTGAAGGCAGAGTAAGGACGTGCGTTCAGCCTCCGGCGTTCGTTCGTTATCACCATCCGGTCCCAAAACCTGCACTTTCTTGGCGTTGTAGTTTTATTTCGTCATGCCTCCATCGCTTTGAGATGCAAGCGCTGTGATCACATGGACAGCTTCTTTGACGTGCGCGCGAGATCGCATGCCCACTAACGCAGAGGTAACGCCAAAAGTCGAGCAGCTGAAGTCGATCGCTTTCTGCGCGCAGGTTTTTGCATAGTCGGGACCGCGGGAGAGTACGCCCGGCACGGCAAGCAGCCCGCCAGCTAAAGTGGCTGACGTCAATACGAGCATGCCTTCGCGATCGGCGATTTCCAGCAGGGTTGCTCGCTTCTTGGTACGGAGCTGCGTGCGCTTTGTCGCGATTTCCGGACAAAGAGCATTGTAAGGCGCTTCAATTGCCGCGAAGCGATTTTTCGGCCCGCCGACGTCGACCGAGATCTTGCGGAGTCGGAGCAGGTCCAGATGTGCCGGCGCGTCGGGATTGCAGCGAAACGCGTCCCAGCTTGAAATGCCAAAAAACGCAATTCGACCGTCGGCGCAGGCCCTTTCAAGGGTCTCGAAGGCTGCGCCTATTCGGCACTCGAATTGCGATTTAGACATATTGGCAGCTTGAACTTCGGGATTGTGCAGCAAATAGAGATCGATTGTCTGCAGCCCCAAATTGCTCCGACTGAGTTCGATCTGGTCGGTGATGAAAGCAGGGTCCATGCAATAAGTGGAGTGGAAGGTTTGGTTAGCCCCCGATCGGCGTCGCCGACGTGAGAGAGAGTACCGAGGCGCCACAACGGTGTCCCTCGGCGAATACGGCAAGTAGCCGCACTTGCTCACCACAAAGATCTCATCTCGCGCCAGAATTTCGGCTCGAAACGCGTCCCGTAGGGACTGTCCGATGGCGCGCTCGCAGGTTTGAGCCCCATAGCTGATAGCGGTGTCGGCGACGTTGATCCCATGCGTAAATGCGGCATACGCCGATGTACGGAAGCGATCGCCGGCCGGCAGAGCGGCGCCGAGCGAAGTGCCAAGCCCGACGCGCGACAAGCGCAAACCTCGAAACGTCGCGAAGGCGACGGCAAATCGCGCGGCGTAGCGTTGCGTGCCGGCTGCGCTGGCCGCCCCCTTGATCCGCGGACCGCTTGGCGCGTCGAGGCGCCTCATAACGGCCGATGGTCCCGCTCGGGCGTTACCGTGGCACTGCTTGCGGTCCCGATCATCTCAGCGACACTCGCCTCGTCGAACATTGCCATTATCGTTAGAGCCGTTTGCGACGGGTGTGTTACGTGGCGGTGCGTTACATGGCAGAGTGTTACATAGCGGCGCATCATATGGCGGTACGTTACGGGGTGGTCGCGTCATGACCGAGTTTGGACAGCAGGCCGGTGACCGGGCTTTAGCATTTGAAGCATAACCCCCATTCCAATTCAAACTGGATAGTAAGCCCGATCAGGCTGTCGCCCAATGAATGCGAGCGTGCCGCCGAAACGGCCGCTGTCTCGGCGGGGCGGATCGGAGGCGATCGACGGGGCACCGGTCGTGCCGATCGGACGCTGATGTTGGATGTTCCTTTGACCGCAGAAACGGCGTGGCTGTATGGCGTGTTCTACGACGCGGCCAGCGCGGCGAACCGCCGGCATTTTGGCTTGATCCTTACCGGCATCGAGCGCGATCCGAGCTATCTCGAGTAGTTGCCCGGCCGGGAGGCTACTCCTTGGCGTCGTGGCTATTGTCGCGCCGATTCCAGCTTATGCTGTAAATTGACGATCATCTGTCAGCTCAGCAATCGGCGTCATGGCGACGGCGGCGACCTGCAGTTGTTTGATAACGGCGTTGTTTCGCTCTCGCAAGCGCGCGGATCGATTTTTGTTCTTTTAGGCACCGTGCCGTGGCGCCTCACGCAGTTGACACGCGGCGTGCGCCGATTAGTCTTGTGCCCGATCGCAGGACCGAGACTAAGGTAAGCATCATGGTGCGCGGAGATCATGGGCTGACGCGGGGGCAGGTTCGCGAATTTCGTGAACGTGGTTACGTTGTGCTTCCGGACGTTCTGTCGAAACAGGAGATAAGGCAATTCCTTTCCGCTTGGACTACGACAAAGCTCCACGAGCAAGGTGATCAGCCGCTGTTACGTCATAAGACGGATTCGCTGTGGCAGAAGTTGGTGACTCATGAGCGCATTGTGGCGCCTCTGCATCGCCTCCTGGGCGGGACGCCGTGCGTCGTACAGTCCATGGCCGCGTTCAAACGGCGGGCGATGGCCGGTCAGCCGGCGCGCAACGGTGTCGCCCTGCATCAGGATCAGCAGTACATCAAAACATCCCCGTCGGGACTTGCGGGCTGTTGGGTGGCTCTCAACGATACGGACGCAGGCAACGGCGGATTTATGGTCGTGCCGGGAAGCCACAAAGCGGGCTTGCGAAATTCTCGTCGGGCCACGGACAGCTCCTTCCAAAGCCATCACGTGATCCAACATATGCGGGCCCCCGACGGCAAAGAATGGGTCGAGGTGGTGGACACTTTGGATCTTGATGGGATCAGTCCAAACAAAGTCATCGTGTTGGATATACCGAAAGGCGCGGCCGTGTTCTTCGATGGTTTTCTGGTCCATGGATCGCATTCAAACATGGCGCCAGATCGGGAGCGCCTCGCCGTGGCCTTGCATTACGTCAAGCACGGGACATGGGTCTACCGTGTCGACCTCAACGAGGTCTTCCCGACACGCTGCCCGGCCTGCGAGCCGCGGCCGCGCGCGTCACGAGCCCCGATCGGCGAGGGGCGAGTGCGAGCGGCTGGTAAGAGTTCAAGAACACGCGAAACAAGTCGCTGTTGAGCAGGTAGTCGAACTCCCCGGCCGAATGGACCGGGTCGTGGACGTGCCCGGGATCGTAATAGTGGCCGGTGCGGAAGCCGTCGAACCCGAACACGTCGGCCGGACATCCGAGCTCTTCCAGCAGGAGCAGCAACGCGAAGCCCGTCGAGGGTCGCGGGAATAGTTCGCGTCGGCGGCTCTTCGCGGCGAAGACCATGCGGTTGCGGAAGTGCGGTTTGATGTCCATGGATTCCGGCGCGAGGCGCGTGAACGGACTGAACGGCGTCAGGCCGACGCGATGGCACTTTGGAAGCGGGGCGTTGTTAGTCGTGTCGCCAAACGTGCACCAATGGGTGACGCGTGATCCGCACCGCGCCTCGTGACCGAGAATCTGGAAGTCGTTGAAGCGGATCACCGTCTTATGCGCATCGATCAGTGCGCCGAAGCGGCAACGCAGGCGGGCATTGCCGACCACGGCTATCGGCTGCGACAAATCCAAAGCCAGCAATTCGGTAAATGGCGCCGTTGCCGTCATCTTGATCGCAGCCTGCTACGGCGGCCCGCCGCGGCAGAGCCGGGATTGGAGGATCGCGGCGTCACGGAGTGTCTCGTCAGGTAGCCGCCGCGGAGAAGATCTTCGATCAATTTAAGCTTGCTCGACTCGTCGGCATAAACGGGCAAATCCCGCACCTTGAACGCTACTCCGCGAGCGATCCGCCTGAAGGCGGACTCCAGCGACCGGTCCGCCTTCATGCTCGCGCCGGGAAGATGGAGTATCGCCGAGCCGTCGTTGACTTCGACGGTGCTGCGCACACCATCGGCCAGCTTCACGCGCGACGCGCCGGTGATAGGTGCCGGATCCATAATTTGCTGCAATCCATTTTGCGACGGCAGAGCGCTTTCGCTCAGCAGCCGATTGGCGACTTGAGCGAAGGCCGAAGGCATTGCCGGGCTTGCCGCAAGAAGATCGCCCATGGCCCGAAGCTTTCGTTTGGCCGACGCGTCAAGCCGGCCGCCGGCGGCAAATCCTGGCGGTAGGTTGCGCCGAAAGCGTGCATCCGCGATGAGGACATCGGCGAAGATGTCGCGCCATGTCGCCGGATATAAGCTCAGTGTAAGATGGAGAGACACATCATCCGCGGTGCTGGCCTCGTGAGCAAATCCCCGCGGCATGTAAATAAGGTCGCCTGGCGACAGGGTGAACTCCTGGACCGGCTTGCCGGATTCTGCGGCAGTGAGCGGCCTGACAGGGGGCTCCGAGGGGGAGTCGACCGCGCGGCGATAGAGGCGCCAAACCTTATGGCCGGCAAGTTGCAGGACAAGGACGTCATGATCGTCGTAATGTGTGGCAAATCCTTGCGCGGAGCGCGGCGTCAGATAAGCATTGGCGCCCACCGGTCGAATGAGCAGAATTCCTCGTTTGGAAAATTCTGCTTCGATCTTTCGACACAATTCGCCGACCGCTCGGTCTCGTTTGTGTAACTTGGTGAGTAGGAGGCTGTAGCCTTGTCCTACGGCATCGTAAACTTCTGCGAGATTGAGAGTCCCATCCGCGGCTAGCGCCGATTTGGGCGGCCGTTGCGCGTGGCCCTTCACCAAACTGAACCAACCATCCGCCGCGCCGGCGAGTGATCCAAGGAGGAAATCGTAGTCAGCGATCGTTGGCAAACCGCGATAGAGCTGCGTGTCGTCGCGCTGCAGCACTATCGTCCGGCGTCCCCAAAACGAACGGAAGAATCGGCTCGGCTTGCAGGGCGAAATGAGCCCGGCGAATTCCAGCCCGGCGAGTTGCCGCCTAGGCACGACGTCCCCACTTCCGTGGAGCACCGCTTGGCAGCCGAGCCCGCACCGGCAGCGCCAGCATTTCGGAGCCCTCTTGAATCAGCACTTCGCGCCCCCGCAGCTCATCCACAATAGACTGCAGCGTCGCCGGATCGAGGTCAACGAATCTTGCAAGCAGCTGCCTCTTGTTGGTCAATCGATCGCAAGCGAGCAGCACTTCGCGGCTGCGCCCGGTAAGCGTGAGGATTATGGGATCGGCGTGACGATGGTCGGTGATGATGACGGCGTCGCCGCTATCGCGATAGGAAAGCGGCAGATGAATTCCTTCGGCTTTCAATTGACTGTAGCGTTCCCGCCACAGCTTGATCATCGCTTCGATGCGCTGCCAGGCCGCCTGGATATTCAGATCGACGTCGGTCTCATAGGTCACGACCTGGTAGACGGGGGCGCCGCTTAGCGCCTTGGGAAGAAAGCATATCGGCTCGCGGTCCAAGCTGTCCGACCGGATGCCGTAACACTGCGGGTCGGCATACATGCGGCTTCCGCGATCGAGATAGAATTCCGCTATTGAGGGCGGACGGTAGCCATAAAGCGACGGAAACAGCTTCGTCGATTCATCCAATTCGGCGGCCGTCACACCGGGAACGCGGAGCATAATGTTATATTGAAACGGAACGCCAAATTCTTCGCACAGCTTTATGGATGAGACGTTGTCGAGGGCACGCACGCCTTTTTCCATTTTCGACAAAATGCCGGTGTGGAAGGCCTCGACGCCCAATTGCAGGCGGCGGGTCCCGGCACGCGCCAGCAGCTCGGTCATCTCTTCATCGAGGTCGCATCGCGCCTCGCAGAATAAGGTGACGTCGGCGGTCTCGGTTGCGAGACGCCGAAGCAACTCCTTGGCGTAAGCGGGCGGCAGATAAGCGTCGATGAAGGCAAGCTCAAGCACCTGCGTGTGTGCAATGGCCTGTCGCAACTCGCCCCACAGGGCGTCCAGCGACTTCCGGCGTGCATTGGGTGAATTACGGTAGAGACCGCAAAAAGTGCAGCCCCGCAGACGGCCGTCACCCCGGCGATGCTCCCAGGCGCATCCGCGTGACGCCTCCAGCGGCAGCACGAGACCGGATCGCGGATAGCCCGCGCTGCGTGCGGCATCGTAGAACTCGTCCATGTCGGGGGGGCGGGCAGCGTCGATGTCGGCTCGGACGGCCGGTCGGCCGCGGCTTACATTGCCTTCGGCATCGCGAAAGCACACATTCGGCACCTCGGCAAGCACAGCGGGATCCCAATCCGCCAACCTGGCGAGTTCGAGCAACCCGGTTTCTCCCTCGCCGTCAACGATCGCGTCGATCCACGGCACCCCGCGAAGCAGATTTTCGCCGGGCTCGCCGATGACGCCCCCGCCGCCAAAGACGATACGCAGATGCGGTGCGCGCTGCTTGAACAGCCGCGCCAGATAGAGAGAGGCGCCAAGCTGGAGGGCACCGACCGAAAATCCCACGAGCCGGTACCGCGAAAGGTCCAGGTCCCGTGTCGCATCCAGGGTTATTTTCTCGACTTCTCCCAGCGCGCCATTCAGAAGCCACGACGCCAGGTCGGCCTCTCCGGCACGCCGGAGCGTCTCGGCAGTTCGCTGCAGGATGGCGTCAGCTTCATCAGGAGCGTAAAGCGCGCAGTAGAGCGCTTCTCCCAGCTCCCAGCCGTTGGCGACGCGATCGTAGCGGTCGAAGCCGAGTCGTGCCGCAATGTCAAAATGCAGGTGCAGGCCATCGACGGGAACGTCGTGAGCCAGAAGATGCGACTTCAGGACGCCGATGGCGAGGGAGGGCCACGTCGCCAGCCGCCACGGAGCAGAGACCAGAAGAACAGCGTTCGCTTTGTCAAATCTCCGAACGGCGGGCGTCAAATGCAACGCACCCATACCCCATCATTGCAGCGTGTACGCAGTGAGCGTGACGCCTAGCAGCCCGGGCCGCCGGGATTTGAGATGCAGCCGTCGCTTGCCATCATCCGCGCTCTTTGGTCTTTCAGCAGCTGCGTATTCAACCTTTCGACATTGACGTGCAGCTTGTTGTCGCGCGCAACCTTGACGAGGCTCTTCGGCAATTTCACTTTGCGGGACGACGCCTGCGGGTGCTGGACCGTCACCGACATGCCACCTTTCTTGGTGCCACGCGCTGTCGCTTTTTTTCTGGCTTTCACGACGTTTCTCCTCTGTTGGCTTCGTTGCGGGTCATTCCCAGTCGCCGGCCAGCTGATTTGCCGGTACGGCACCTGCGTCACTCTCACTGAACGTGCGGACCAGATTTCGCAGACGATGCAGCTTGTCGTCGGCCGTGCAATTGGTCACGCGGCGGTTTCCAGTCGCCTTGCCGTTTTGGATACGGCAGGTTCCGCCACACAGATTGCGGATATCGCAGCGGTTGCAGCCGATATTGTGGTCGACGTCGTAGTCGTCGGCCACGCGTTCGAGCAGGTTGATCAGCTCCGACATCGGCTGGTTCTCGACATGCGTTATCGAGCCATCGAGCAGATGGCACGGATGCACCGAGCCGTCGGACGCGACGACAATTTGCTCTGCGTAGCCGCAACCCTTGGTCCTGCGTGCAATGCGCGGCCCGCCGCTGCCCTCGATCTCTTCCATCAACTTCTCGACCACGGGACGCGTCTCATTGATGTCCAGATGATCGTCGATATCGTCGCCGCGGCCATGATGCGTGAGGCCGTAACCAAGGCGGAATTCGACGGGACGGCCTTCCCATCGCTTCGCGAACGCGACGAAGCCCGCCTTCATAGCCTGCCAGTTCTTTTCCATCACGACCATGCCGATGCGGACACGAACGCCGGCGGCGGCCAGAATGTCCACGGCATCCACCGCGCGGCGGAATGTGCCCGGGCCCCGGATCGGATCGTTAGTCGCGGCGTCAGGGCCGTCGACGCTGATTTGAACCTGATCAACAAAGTCGCGAATCGCCTCGATGTGGCGCTGGACGAGGAGGCCGTTGGAGAACAGCGTGACATCGAGGCGACGTTCGTGCGCGCGCTGCAGGAGTTGCACGCACCCGGGATAAACCAGGGCCTCGCCGCCGGTAAACAGAATGCGCTCGCCGCCGGCGTCGGCAAAATCGTCGATCACCTTCAACCAACGCTCGGCCGACATCTGTCCCTTGGTCGAAATATGCGGACTCGAATCCGCATAGCAATGCACACAGCTCAGGTTGCATCGTTGTGTGAGGTGAACCCGCATGAAGCGCCGAGGTTGAGGCTTCCAGACGTCGGTATAGCCCTCGATGCCACGAATGAAGCCCGCTGTTGCCAGGCGTCCGATGAGTGCGTGCATGGAAGCTGCGGCGCGGCGAGCCACGGATTGCCGCGCTACCGCGTCGGGCGGAATGCCCTCGCGCAGCCGAACGAAGAAAGCGTGCTCGTCGTCGGATAAGACAATAGCAATGCCTGCACTCACCCCGATCCAAAGGTGCACGCCGTCAATCAACCGGTGTGACAAGGTCTCCGGTAACGGCAAGGGCGAGTCCAGCGAGACCTCATACTTGCCGGCCGAGGTCTCAACGGCGAGCGGCGCGTCCTGCACGCTTTGCGGCGCTGCAAATAGCTCGTGAAGCGTTGTGCGATCCAACGCCCGTTTGCCCTCGATTATGTGCGATGCAAGGCTGTCGGCAAGGGGAGGTTGATATGAACTTGCCAGCCCCAGACGGCTTGGCGGAGACACGGTCAAGTTGCCCATAATGCCCCCGTTCGCGAATGCACGCGAGAGAGAGTTCATTTGCAACCATCCTCTCATGGTTGCAAGATTGTGTCAATCTGGCTTATCTTATGCTGTGTGTCGTTTGTTGCGATGGGTCATCACCGCGACGCGGTGAGGCACTGTTTCGCGAAGGGTTGGGGTTTATGCTGGTTTGCGCGCCCTTCCACTCCGTTGCAAATCCTCCAGTTGGGATGGCCTACCTCACGTCCTATCTCGCCGTGCACGGCGTCGATTGCCGGCCCCGAGACCTCAACATTGAAGCGCGTGAGTTCTTACGTGCGTTGCCTGGACCAGATGGAACGCCCGGCGCTTACGCCGCAGTCGCCGACGATCTGTTTGCGTTGGCGCGCAGGACTTACCTCGGCGAAGCGGTAGCTTGGTCATGGTTCGATGCTGGCGGGGCCGAAGCGGTCGTCGCTCGCGCCATGACGCATCCATTCGATGCGATGCGCGATTTCTGGGAGGGCGCGGAAATCGAGAGGCTGTTGAACGACCCCGCGGTGCGGCATGTCGATGTGGCTCTGCGGGAATGGTTGCAGCGCGCGGCCGAGGCGATCGCGCGCACGGCGCAAGGATGGGTCGGCTTCTCGACCACAGTGACAAATTTCGCGCCGACGCTGTTCCTGGCGCGTCGGTTGCGCGAGATCGACCCGGATTTGCTGCTTATCATCGGCGGGCCGCACGTGACGGTGCGGAACGCCGAGCATATCCTGCGCGCCTGTCGCGTATTCGACTTTGCGATTCCTCTTCCCGCGTTCGAGGCGCTCCGGATGCTGCTGACTGACGTCGGTGCGGCGCGTCGTCGGCCGGTTCCACCAGGCGCCTGGCGGGCGACGCGGCAGGCCGACGTCGGCTCAAAGCCGTTTGGCATGCGTGTCGTCGATGTCGAGTCATCTGCCGGGTCGTCGCGAATCGATCTCGAGGCCCTGCCACCGGCCGATTGGACTTGGGCGCATTTGAATCGATACGATTCCGGTTTTCTGATGAAGAATGCAACAGGCAACTTCGACAAGTGGTATCCGACGGTGCCGCTGCAAACATCGCGCGGATGCTCCTATAGCCGCTGCAAGTTTTGCCACAACGTCGTCGATTACCCAAAATACAGCATGCAAAGCCCTGATCGCGTGGCTCACGAGATCCGGCATCAGATCAGGACCGTCGGCAGTCGCGGTTTCTTTTTCACCGACGACGAATTCAGCGGCTCGCGCCGCCGCACTTTGGAGATTTGTCGAAAATTGCGATCGCTTGACGAGGATATCCGGTATTTTTGTTGGGTCCGGCTCGACCGGATCGACGCCGAACTGCTCGAGGAGATGTATGCGTCGGGTGCGCGGCAGCTTTTTATCGGGGTCGAAGCGGTCGATGGCGAGCTCTTGTCGCTCATGGACAAAGGCTACGGTTCCCGCGAAGCGGTGGCCAATCTCAAGCTGTTGCGCAACTTCGCCGACCGCCATCCGGAACTGGTTTACGTCTTCAACCTCATCGTCGACTATCCCGGAGAAACGCTTAGCGCGGTGCGCAATACACTAGCCATTGTCGCGAACAATCCTGAGCTTTTCGTGGGCAAGGTGGCGGCCTGCTGCGTCTTCCACCTGTACGAAGGCACACCGGCTTTCGAACAGCTCGGAGCCTGCGCCATCGCCTGCATCGATCCTTTGCTGCCATCCGACATTGCGGTGCCCGACCTGCGCTACCTCTATCCGCCGACCGGTCTGGAAACCCGCGACGCTCGCATGGAAATCTGGTCTGCGATCGCCGATTTTGTGCGTTTCAAGGAGCCCACGCGCCATGGCTACTCGCGCAACACCGTCGCGATCTACGACTGAGCGCGCTGCCGCCTCAGCGTCCAGCGGTCTGATCCATTGGGTGCCGAAGCAAGGAAAGCGGGCCAAGGGTTACCGCATCGGGACGCGGACGGTAGGGGGACCGCGCGACGGTCACCTGCACCTCGACTGGGTCAGATGCGCCACGCGGCTGTCGGACGCACAATGTGACGAAATTATTGAGGTCGGACGGCGATTTCCGCTGGAGGCGCCGACGGTGGTCGGCGAGAATATCCTATCCGCCCACCGCGTCGGCCACGTCCATCTGTTGCAGGAGACCACGACAACAAGGCCTATCTATCGCCTGCTTTGGAATGTGGCGGCCGATGCCGCAGAAAATCACTTTGGGCTTGCCATTACCGGAATTACCCGCATGCCCCACTATGTCGAATACGTCCCGGGCTATGGGCATTTCCATTGGCACAATGACTACAGCCATGAATCGAGTCTGTCGCCGCGCAAGCTTACCGTCGTGATCCAGCTCAGCGACCGCGACGATTACGAGGGCGGCGATCTCGAGATCTTCAACGTTGGGCCGCAGGCCGTGCCGCGCGAACGGGGCACAATGGTATGTTTGCCGTCCTTTGTCGCTCACCGCGTAACACCAGTCACCAGCGGAATACGACGGATCGTCGTCGCCTGGATCGCAGGACCGAGGTTGATATGAGCGACGCAGCAAGCCAAATCCTCGCGGCCGATATACCGTCGGTCGCGCGGGGCCACGATAAAGGAGAAATCGTACGCCGCATCCGCAAAGACGGCTTCTGCATCGTGCCCGATCTAATATCGCAAACCCAATGCCGGACGATGGGGTCCCTCCTGCGGCGTTTTTCGCGCGAGGAAAAACACGTCAATCTTCGTCCGAGCGGCCATCAGCGAGTCCTTCATCTGGCGATGAAGAATCGCATGTTTCTCGACTTGGTGACCCATCCGTTACTGCTGGCGGTATGGCGCGACTACCTCGGAGAGGACATGATCTGTTCATCGCTGACAGGGAACACGCTGTGGCCGGGATGCACCGAGCAATATTGGCACGTCGATCATCCATATTGGACGATGGCGGAACCGTATCCGGTGCAATTGCCGCTTGGAGCACAGACCATTTGGATGATCGACGAATTCACCTTCGAGAACGGTGCCACCGCCGGAATTGCGGGCAGTCATCGGCAGTCTAGTCTTCCGCGGCTGGGCTCGGCCTGGACCGATGAAGCGACGATTTTCACCGGCCGCCGCGGCAGCGCCATCTTTATGGACGGAGCGCTTTGGCACACGTCACGTCCGAATTTTGCGAGAGCGATGCGCTGCGCAGTTCTGGTCAAATTCATTCGCGGTTTTTGCGTCACTCAGGAAGACATGCGCATGCAGTTGGCCGCGATCGAGCAGCCCAGCGAGACCGTTCAATTCCTCTTCGGCGCCAAACAATACGTTCCAACGCGCGGTTTTCCGTACTGAGAGTGGCCATGGCTAGTCGCAAACGCAGGTCGTGGAAACTCAGCAGGGCGAAAGCATCAACACGAGGCGTCGAAAAGACACCGAAGATGCCGGCATTGGTCCTCAAGTGGCTACGTCGCCTTCGCAGCAATGTTTACGGCAGGCCGGTGGACCAGCTGTCGCACAGCCTGCAGACGGCTACTCTCGCAGTTTGCGCCGGCGCCGATGAAGATTTGGTCGTAACGGCGCTCTGCCACGACATTGGCAAGGGCGTATCATGGAGTGGGCATGGCAAACGGAGCGCTGACATTCTCAAGCCTTACGTAAGTCCTCGAGCTTACCGGATCGTTGCGACCCATCATGATTTCCTCGCGATCTATAACGTTAATCGAAGCGGCCTGGATCCATACGCGTTTCGTGATCGGCATTCGAAAAAACGATGGTACTGCGCCGCCATAACCTTTGCCGATGATTGGGACTCCATAGCCTATGATCCTGCGGCAAAACCGATCGCGCTGCGTTATTTCGTCCCTCTGATCCGACGCGTGTTTGCAGTGACTCGCAGGCGAAGCAGCAGAAACACGGGATACGAGCTGCTGCGCCGGTTGGAATCCGTCAGAAAGCGACGAAAGCGCGACGGCGATGTGGTCGAGGTCCGGCGAGATGGCACGATCGCGATTGTCCGCGCAGGTAAGTCGGGCGAGAGGCGCACGGCGGCCCCATCGGCCGAGAAGGAAAAGAAAGTGGGTTAGTTGTGACGGGCATCCAGCTTCGGTCAATATTGCCGAGGCGAAGCGTTGTGGGATGCACATTGATGTGGATTGCCTCAACCGCGATCCGGGGCTCGCCGAGAGCGCGATCCGCAAGCTCGAAATCGGCTACGCACAACCGGTCGCCGAGGCCAAAACTGGAACAGACTCTTCAAAATGAGCTTCAAAACGGTCGACCGAGGCCAACCGCAAAGGGAGGAATAGGCTAACGGGATCAAATGGCTGGGGAACTAGGATTCGAACCTAGATTGACGGAGTCAGAGTCCGCAGTTCTACCGTTGAACTATTCCCCAATTCCTTCACGCAATCAGCATATTAGCCGAGATTGTGAAATCTGCTTGGCAGCGGCGGTGTAGCACCGCGGCACTCGCCTTCCTGCCGCCAAGCGAGGGCATGATTTAGGCCATCTCGGCCGATTTTCCAAGTCTCGTTGCTACCGCCGCGGCCTCGTTTTGCCGCGGCTCTTTTTTTGTGCCTGCTTGGTGCGGGCCTCGGCCAGCGCCGGCGTGCGCGGCACGGTCTGCAGGCCGTGATGGACCGGCGCGGCGGCCGGCTGCGCCAAGGCTTGCGCGTGCTGCGGCGAGCCGTGGGACATCGGGCCCCACCAGTTCGACGGCGTGTCGTCGCCCCACACTTTCGGCTTCTGCGGCCGGTCCTGGTGCCAGGGCCGCGGCTCGAAGAAGCCGAGTTCTTCGTCGTGCATCTGGTCGAGGTCGGTGAAGAATTCGATCACCACGCCGTCCGGGTTCTTGTGATAGATCGCGATATTATGGCCGATGATGTGGCGGATCGGTCCCCAGGTCAGCTTGATGTCGTTCTTGGCGAGCATGTCGCAGGCGCGCTTGATGTCCGACCAGTCGCGCACCTCGAAGGCGATGTGGTGGATCGCGGTCTTATCATTGCGCAAAAAATTCACCGTGTGGTGGTCGCGGCTGCAGCGCAGGAAGGCGAAGAAATCCGAGCGCCAATCTGACACCTTGAAGCCGAGCACGTCGCAATAGAATTTCACCATGCCCTTCACGTCCGGGCACTGATAGGCGATGTGGCCGAATTTTATCGGCATGACGCCGGTGAAGATGTTGTCCTCCGGTGCGAAGTTGAAATCGGAAAAGATTTCGATCGTGGTGCCTTTGGGATCGGTAAACGCGACCGCCTCGCCGATGCCGGGCGTGATGTCGGTGCGCCGCTCGCTCTTCGTGCCGGCCTTCTTCAGCCGCGACGCCACCTCACCGAGATCGCTGCCCGGCGCCACCTGGAACGACAGCCGCGGCGCGTCCACGGCGCCGCCGCGTTCCAACACGATCGCCTCGAGGCCGGATTTGGTGGCGAGGATGGCGCGGTTCTTCTCCCGCGCCGCGAGGCTCAAGCCCACGATGCGGGTGAAGTAGTCAACCGTTCGCTCGATATCGGGCGTCGTCAGCGTCGAATGGCCGGCCCGTTTGATCTGCAACATGGTATTCTCCCTATGCGCGCCGCTCAGGCGGGAACGCGCTGTTCGCTCGGCACGCGGCCGGCTTCATGGGCCCGCACGGCGATCTTGAGTTCGCCGAGCGCAGGCGCCGAGCGGCAGACGATGACGTCACCGGGTTTTACCGGGCCGACGCCGTCGGGCGTTCCGGTATAGACGAGGTCTCCCGGATAGAGCGTGTAGAACTCGGAGGCGAATTCGATCAGCCGGCGGCAATTATAGATCAGCTGGCTGGTATTGCTGTTCTGCTTCGTCTCGCCATTGACGGTGAGGCTGATCGGCACGTTGTCCGGATCGGGCAGCTCGTCGGCGGTCACCATCCACGGGCCGAGCACCGCGTAGCCGTCGACCGATTTGCGGAAGCTTCTGTCCTCGCGGCCGCGCACGGTCATGTCGAGACCGAGCGCATAACAGGCGACATAGTCGAGCGCTTTGGCCTGCGGAATGTCACTGCCGGTCTTGCCGATCACCATGACCAGCTCGACCTCGTGATCGTTGCGCCGCTCCGGGAAACGAATTGGAATGCCTTCCGACGGGCCGACGAGGGCGGAATTGGCTTTCAGGAACATGCCCGCCTCGAGAATCTTCGACGATTGCGAACGCACGATCTGCGTGCCCGGCTGCTGGGAAGCTTTTTCCATCTCGGCGATATGCGCCTGATAATTGGTCGGCGCGCAGGTGAGCTTGGTCGGCCGCGCCACCGGCGGCAAGAGCTTAAGCTGCGCGATCGGCAAGCCTCGCGCCTTGTCGGCCATGCGCTCGATGCGCTCGCGCCATTGCGACAATGCCGCCACCACCGCATCGCCCTTCATCGCGTAGGGCATGGATTTGCGGATTTCGGTTTGCGCCTCGGTCACGTCGTGCACGAGGTCGCCGCGCACCACACCCATCCGGTCGTCATCGTAGCGGCAGAGCTTCATGAATGTCTCCTTGGTCTGTTTTTGCTAAAGCCACGGGCCGATCAATGGCGCCCGAACAGTTCGTTATAGGTCTTTTGCCATTTCTTCTGATCGTCGCCGCTGAACACCACCGGCATGATCTTCCTCGCTTTGAGCATCTCGCCGACTTCGGGCGGATTGGTCGTGACATCCAGCCGGGTCGGCAGGCGGCCCTTCTGCGTCATGAACGTCTCGCCTTCCTGGCTTAGCACGAAGTTGCCGGCAAGTTTTGCCGCATTGGGGTGCGGCGCCAGCGTATTGACGCCGACGGAACCGAAGATCAGCGGCACCGGCTCGATCAGCCAAAAATCGGTCGGTGCGCCGGACATCTTCACGTTGAGCGTCAGCGGCAGGTAGTTGTTGAGCGCCAGCCAATATTCGCCGGACCCAACCGACCGCGCAAGCGCGAGATGGCCGTCGGTGACGACCGGGTCGAGCGCCGCGACAATGCCTTTGACCAGCGCCTGGCCACGCGCGTCGCCGTAGAAGGCGCAGATCGCGGCGAGCCATTCGTCGTCGGTGTCGTCGATGGCGATCTTGCCGGCCCATTCCTTGTGCGCAGCAAACTCTTCGTAGGTCTTTGGCAGATCCGCCTTGTGGACGACATTGGTGTTGTAGGCCGGCGCATTGTAATTGGCGTAGCCGCCGTACCACCGGCGATTTGCATCGCGCGCTTCGGCCATCAGGCCTTTGGCTTCCGGCGGATCGAACGGCGCGAGATAGGCCGGTGGCAATTGCGGCACCGTGGTGGTGAAGGCGATGTCCCAGGTGCGTTGGCCGGCGCGGTTCTCGATTGCCACCTTGGCCATGATCTGGGTATCCGAGGAGCGCACGTAGTTCACCTTTACGCCGGATGCATCCTCGAACAGTTTCCACAACGGCAGCGCCTCCTGCTCGTTCATCGAGCCGTAGACGGTCAGCGTGCCTTCGGCCTTTGCCGCCCTCGACAGATCGGGGAGGAGCCAGCTGTGCTCTTGCGCGCGCGCCGGCAAACCGGCGGCGAGTGTGATCGCAATCGCCAAGCCGAGGCTTTTCAACGCTGCAGCGTTGCGACCGTTCATTCCTCCGGTCCCTCTTTCGGAACGACGTTTCAGTGAACCTCGCGGCGCGAGAAACCGAACGTCACGGTCGAGATGCAGATGATGCAGACGGCGGCCGACAGCATGAAGACCGCGAGCGGTTGGCCATGGTCCATCATTGCGCCGTAGATGATCGGCGCGATGCTGGCGCCGATATTGAACCCCATGCTGACGAAGCCGAAGACGCGCCCATAGGCGTTCGGCGGCGTCACGGCACGCACCAGCATGTCGCGCGACGGATATGTCATGCCGACGCACAGTCCACTGAAGCCCATGAGGAGAATGAGTCCGGCGGCCGGCAAAGCGAACCAGCCGATGATTGCCGTGACCGTGCCGCCGACCGCCAGCCCGCTCGCGGCGACCACGGCGTGATGGTTGGTGCGTCCGGCAAGCACGCCGCCGGCGAGCACGCCGACCGCGTTCATGGCGAGCAGCGCGGTCAGCGCCATATTGGCGACGGCCGGTGCGGTTCCGTGCAAGGCGCCGAGGGCCACGACGAGATAGGTGTTGAGCCCGCCGCTCATGATCGACGTTAAAGTGAAATAGGCGAGGTTGAGCAAAATCGGCGCCGACAGCAGCAAGCGCCAGCCGACATCGGTAACGGCGGGGCGTGTTTTTGCGGTGCTTTTTGGGGCGTGCTTGATTTCGGCGGCGGGCTCGGGTTGCGCAATCAGCACCAGGAGAACCAGCAAGCCGAAAATCGACGCGCCGATATAGGCGCCGCGCCAGCCGAACATGCTTTGCATATAGAGCAGCGTCACCGGCGCGATGGCCGAGCCGACCATGCCGGCGAACGTGTGGAACGAGAAGACATGGCTGAGCCGTTCCGGCGGCGCGTGATGCGACAACAGCGAATAGTCGGAAGGGTGAAACACGGTGTTGCCGAGGCCGGCGACGCCGTACATCGCGATGAATATCCAATAGGAACCGACGGCACCGGCGACCGCATAAGCAATGCTGGACAGCGCCAGCCCTGCGATCAGCACGGAGCGGGCGCCGATGCGGTCGACCAGAAAGCCGACCGGCGTCTGCAACAGGCCGGAGACCACGTTGAACACGGTCAGCGCCAGAGCGAGCTCGGTATAGCTGACGTTGAAATCGGCGCGGATGAAGACGAACAGGGGCGCCAGCATGAGCATGTAATAGTGGCTCATCATGTGCGCCGCGCAGACGGCGGCGATCAACCGCGATTCCGCCGGGCGGATCGACTGGACGGAAACGACCTGCGTCATTGCGGGCTGTCGGCCTTCGCGGCTTGCAGCGCCTGCCAGATGTGCGCTGGCGTCAGCGGCATATCGATATGGCGGATGCCGCGGTCGCCAAGCGCGTCGATCACCGCATTCATCACCGAGGTGAGCGCGCCGGCGCAGCCGGCCTCGCCGCAGCCTTTGACGCCGAGCGGATTGGTCGTAGCCGGCGCCGGATGATCGGCGAGCGTGAACGACGGCACGTCGGCGGCGCGCGGCATGGCGTAATCCATGAACGAGCCGGTGAGCAGCTGACCGTCGCTATCATAGGCCGTCTTCTCCATCAGCGCCTGGCCGATTCCTTGCACGACACCGCCGTGAAGCTGGCCCTCGACGATCAGCGGATTGATGACGGTGCCGAAATCGTTGACGCAGGAATACTTTGCGATCTCGACGACACCGGTTTCCGGATCGACCTCCACTTCGGCGATGTGACAGCCATTGGGGTAGGTCGAGGCGCTGGGGCCGTCGCTGACATGGGTGACGTCGAGAGATTGCGGGGCTTCGGCCGGCGGCTTTGAGCCGTTGTGAAGCTTTTCCGCCAAGTCCATGATCGATATCGCGCGATCGGTGCCGACGATGGTGAAGTTGCCATGGTCGAAGCCGATGTCGGACGGCGCCGCCTCAAGGGCGTGCGCGGCGAGCTCCTTGCCTTTCTCGATGACCTTCGCCGCGGCTTCGACGATCGCGGTGCCGGTATGCATGATCGATTTCGAGCCGCCGGAGCCGCCGCCCGCGGCGAGCCTGTCGCTGTCGCCTTGCAGCAGCGAGATTTTCTCGAACGGAATGCCGAGCCGGTCGCTCAACACTTGCGCGAACGGCGTGGCGTGGCCCATGCCGAAGTCGAGCGTGCCGGTCGCCAGCGTCACCGTGCCGTCGGGATTGAATTTTATGTCGGCGAGCTCTTTGGATGGAGGAGCGGTGACTTCAAGGAAGTTGCCGATGCCGAGCCCGCGCAGCTTGCCGCGCCGCGCGCTTTCGCGCTTGCGCTTGGGAAAGCCCTTGCCGTCGGCGAACTCGAACGCCTGCTTGGTCAGCGCGGCGAAATCGCCGCTGTCGTAGGTGCCTCCCGACGCGACCTTGCACGGCAATTCGCGCGGCGAAATCTGGTTGCGCTTGCGCATCGCCATGCGGTCGATGCCCATCTCGGAGGCAGCAGCGTCGATCAGGCGCTCCATATAGTAATTGCCCTCGGGCCGGCCGGCGCCGCGATAGGCGGAGACGTGCGAGGTGTTGGTGAACACCACCTTGCTGGAGACTTCGATCAGCGGCGTGCGGTACATGCCCTGCACGTTCTTGACTGCGTTGAGCGTGCCGGGCATCGGCGCCACCGGCGAAAGGAACGCGCCGACATTGGCGTGGACGCTCAAGCGCACCGCCAGGAAATTGCCGGCGGCATCGAGGGCGAGTTCGCCGACGACATCGTGATTACGGCCGTGGCTGTCGGAGACAAAACTGCCGGAGCGTTCGTCGGTCCATTTCACCGGGCGGCCGAGCGCGCGCGCCGCGTGAAGAAGACAAATGTATTCGGGAAACACCGCAGCCTTCATGCCGAACGAGCCGCCGACCTGGCCGGTCAGCACGCGCACATCTTTCGGCGTGACGCCGAGCGCTTCGGCGATGTTGGCGCGCATGCCGAACACGCCCTGCGAGCCGACATACAGCGTAAAACGCTGGCCGTCATAGGCGGCGAGCGCCGCGCGCGGCTCCATGGCGGCGACCACGAGGCGGCTGTTGACGAGCTTCAGCTTGGTGACGTGAGCGGCCTTGGCGAAGGCCGCGTTGACCGCTTCCGCGTCGCCGTAGTGATAGTCGAGCGCCACGTTGCCCGGCACGTCGTCGTAGAGCCGCGGGGCGCCTGGCTGCGCCGCGGCTTCCGCCTCGGTGACCGAGGGCAGCGATTCGATATCGACGACGACCGCTTCGGCGGCATCCTTCGCCGCATTCACGCTGTCGGCGACGACAAAGGCGACCGGATCGCCGACATAGCGCACCTTGCCGACCGCCAGCGCTTCGCGCAGCGGCTTCTTCATCGGCGAGCCGTCGCGGTTGTTGAACGGCACGATGCATTTGAGCGGGCCATAGCCCTTCAGATCGGCAGCTGTATAGACGCCAATCACGCCGGGCATTTTGCGCGCCGCCTCGGTGTCGATCGAGCGGATCACGCCGTGGGCGTTCTGGCTGCGCACCATCACCGCATAGGCCTGGCCGGGCAGGGCGACGTCGTCGGTATAGTGCCCCTGGCCGCGCAGCAGCATGGGGTCTTCCTTGCGCGGCACCGACTGGCCGACGGCAAATTTCTCGACCGATAATCTGTCCGCGGTCAATTGTTCCGCGCGGTCCTTGGCGGACTGCTGCAAATTCATGGCTGTTAATCCCGTAAAGCCTTGCCCGTAAAGCCAAGCCTTGCCCGTAAAGCCAAGCCTTGCCCGTAAAGCCTTGTGGCGCTGACATAATGGAGTTGGCCCACCGCGACAAGAAGGCGCGCGGACATGGCTCATGCCCAAGAAAGCACAGTGTAAAGCACAGTATTGCCCTTGGGGCCTCGGCTGCTACAGTTTGCCCGATTTGGGACTTGAACAGCCGCGCCGTCGAGCCGCCGCGCTCCGGCCGTGGCGGGAAGGTTTTGCGATGGACGACGAGGCCCCGCCCAACGGCGGCCTCGACGCCAGAGGGGGCCAGCGCCGCCCCCGCTGGGGTCGTCGAACGCCCTATGGCCTGCGCCGCGATTCCCGTGGTGACGATGGGCGTGGGCCGGCCAATGGGCAATCCGACGCGACCTATGCGGCGCTCGATCTCGGCACCAACAATTGCCGCCTGCTGATCGCCCGGCCTGCCGGCGACGGCTTCCGCGTGGTCGACGCCTTCTCCCGCATCATCCGGCTTGGCGAGGGCGTCGCCGCCTCGCGCCGTATCAGCGAAGCGGCGATCGCGCGCGCGGTCGAAGCGCTGCAGGTGTGCCGCGACAAGATGAGCGCGCGTGGCGTCTTGCGCGCGCGGCTCATCGCCACCGAGGCCTGCCGCGCCGCCGAGAACGGCGAGGCGTTCCGCAAGCGCGTCGCCGAACAGGCGGGCCTTGAACTGGAGATCATCGATTCGGCGACCGAAGCGCGGCTCGCCGCGACCGGCTGCACCGAGCTGTTCGATCCTGCGGCCTCGGGCGTCATCCTGTTCGACATCGGCGGCGGCTCGTCGGAGCTGGTGCGGCTCGGCCGGCCGGGCGCAGGCCGGCGCGGACCGCCGAAGCCGGACATCGTCGGCTGGGCGTCGCTGCCGCTCGGTGTCGTGACGCTGGCCGAGCGCTATGGCGGTCATGTTGTGTCACCGGCGACCTACGAGGCCATGGTGCAAGAGGTCGCGCGCTTCGTCGAGAAATTCGCCGCCGCCCATCCGCACGATCCGAACGGCTTTCACATGCTCGGCACTTCGGGCACGGTGACGACGATCGCAGGCGTGTTCTTGCGGCTCAAGCGCTACGACCGCCGCAGGGTCGACGGCTGCTGGCTGGCGGATGAGGAAATTTCCCGCGTGGTCGCCGAGCTCATGGCCATGAGTTTCGACGAGCGCGCGGCAAACCCGTGCATCGGCGCCGAGCGCGCCGACCTCGTGCTCGCCGGCTGCGCCATCCTCGACGCCATCCGCCGCTCCTATCCTTGCCCGCGGCTGCGCGTCGCCGACCGCGGCCTGCGCGAGGGCATGCTGGTCGAGATGATGCGCGAGGACGGCGCGCTCGGCGGATGCCGATAGGCGCATTCGGCGGCAATGTGGTAGAGCCCGTCCGGAAACACGGTTTGTTCGAACGCAGGCAATACCGACATGGCGAAAGACACCACCGGGCGGCTGCATGTCACGGTCAAGACCGGCGGCAAGCGCAAGCTGTCGTCGAAGCTGTGGCTGGAGCGGCAGCTTAACGATCCCTATGTGGCGCAGGCCAAACGGGATGGCTTTCGTT
>JBAUYI010000390.1:0-14315 GCA_049584715.1 Xanthobacteraceae bacterium | reverse complement strand
GCGCGCGGCCGACGGCGCAGGCGTCGGCGCATACGATCGGCGCCGCCGCGGCAACCAGCGCAAACGTCAGCGAGCGCAGCCAGCCGCCGACGCTATAGCTCTGGATCGGAATGGTCTCGATGGCGAGGCCGAACATCACCGCGGGCAGGAAGGCGATTGCCCCGATCTTGGGCCAAATATGCGGCGTGGGATTTTTTCGCCCCCCGGCGGTCGCCGCTATGCCGAACGTCAATGCGGCGAGCAGGATGCCGAACAGCGCGCCCAGCAGCCAATGCGGGTGATTGGACACCGCGCCGCCGAGATTGAATTTCGGCCCCTGGGTCGAACGGTCGAAAATGCCCCAATAACGCCCGGTCGAGCCTTCGAGCGCGCGCTTCCAGGGCTGGTCGAAGGCCTCGATGATGTTAACCCGGAAATTCTCGCGCTTGCCGAGCGTCAGAGTCTCTTCGATGGCGCGGGCCTGGTTCGACGGCGACGGCAGCGCGCCCTCGCGCATGCGGCCTTGGCTCGGCCAGCCGAACTCGCCGATGACGATCTCCTTGTTCGGAATGGCCGCCACGACCTTTTTGCGGATGGCATCGACATGGGCCGCGGCGCGGGACGCCGGCAGCGGAAAATCCTCCCAATAGGGCAGGATATGGATGGTGACGAAATCGACCGCATTCTGCAGGTCGGCATAGCGCAGCCAGAACTCCCAGACGTCCGCATAGGTGACCGGCTGGGTGATTTGGGCTTTGACCTCGCGGATGATGGCGCCGAGATCTGGCGCCGACATTTCGCCGCGCAACAGCACTTCGTTGCCGACGATCACCGCGCGGATGACGTCCGGGTACTTTTTGGCCAGCGCCACGGTGGTTGCCATTTGCGCCCGGTTGCGCACGGCCTTGTTGGACAGCCACAGCCCCTGCAGGACTTTGAGCCCATAACGCTGGGCAATCTCGGGAACCTTATCGAGGCCGTTCTCGACCGAATAAGTGCGGATGCAATCGGTGTAGCGCGCCAGGAATTTGAGATCCTCGTCGATCTGTTGCGGCGGAATTTGCGTGGTTTCGACCAGCGGATCCTGGCCGTCGCGAAACGGCGCATAGGAGACGCAGTAGAGTTTTTCATTCGCCGCGAGCGGTGACGGCGGCAGCGCCACCGGCCTGCCCAGCCACCACCACGCAACGCCGATCGCCAAAGCCGTCAGGGCAAAAACCGTAAGCGGTTGGCCGGTTGGGATGCGCGCCATGCCTGTCGCATTAGAGCATGATCCGGAAAAAGCTAGTCCTCGGACTTGATCCGGGGATGGAACCCGGTTTTCCGAAAGGATCACGCTCCACTGACACGCCGGGAGCTTGTCCTGCCAAGGTCAACCCTGTTGCGCCGCCAAATCTTGTTGCGCTCCCAAATCTTGTTGCGCTCCCATGCGCGCTGGACAAACGGGCCGATTCAGGCTGTTGTCAGGGCGGCTGTGGCGGCAAGCAACGCCGGCAAGGCGGTCCAACCCCATAGCCTGGGAAACGTCCGTCTCATCAGCGCAAACAGGCCAGTACCCAAGTCAAACCCATTCAAGTCGAACCCATGTGTCATCGTGTGTTTCGCGTTGCGTTAAGTCTGTGCGTTGCGGTCGGCTTTGCCGCAGCCTCGGCGGCACCCCTGACGGCTCCGGCTCTGGCCCAGAGCACCGAGTCAAAGCCGGCCGACCAAGCCCCGGCGAACGGCCAGGGGCCGGCCAAGGAGCCGCAAAAGGTCGATGAATTCGCCGAAGCGCAGAAGGCGCTGGGGGGGCCTGCGGGCAATCCCGAATGCGTTTGGCTTGGCCGCCGGGTGCTCAGCCTGTTATGGAACGACGATCTCGATACCGCCTTCCGCCATCTCGACCTCTACGACCGCTTCGGCTGTCCGAGCGGCCATATCCAGGCAACCTTCCGCTGCCTGCTCCTGCACTCCAACAATATCGATCCGAAGAATAACGATCCGAAGGCCGCCGACAGCCTCAGCGGCCGGGTCAATGCCTGCTGGATCAATCCCACTTTGCAGGTGACCGCGCCGGCCACCGCTCCCGCCGCGTCGGTTCCAAGCCCCACCACGAACCGCTAAAGGACGCCGCCCGCCGCGGTCGGCCGCGCGCCGAATGTCGCATGACATCACGCCGCGTTGTCTTGAATTTGCCATGCACCAGCGCTACTTGTTTGTTCGCCGCTCGCAAGGTAGCCTCATCGCCTTACGACCAACGTCGAACCTTGGGGACAGGTTCGGGCCCGTGTATCCTTCGCCCCGCGTGGTTGAAAGTCGATGCGCACCGTCGTAGCTGTGCTCGCGCTTGTTGCGTGCGTGCATGCAGGGCTGTGGGCACTGCTGAGAACGACAGAAACTGCTCCGGATTTCACCGGTCAGCTCGCGAGCGTCTCCTACGCCCCGTTCGCAGATTCTTCGCACCCCGATACCGGTCAACGCCCTACCGCCGAACAGATCCGTGCCGATCTGAAAGCGATCGCGCCCTATACGCGCGCCATCCGTACCTATTCGTCCACCGGCGGCGCCGAGCTGGTGCCGCCGATCGCCGCCGAATTCGGCCTGAAGGTCACGGTCGGCGCCTGGATCGACAAGGACAAGGAGCGCAACGAGCGCGAAATCCGTTCGGCGCTGGATCTCGCCCGCCACAACAGCAACGTCAACGCCATCATCGTCGGTAACGAGACCACGGGGGTGCGCGACGAGATGAGCGTGGACGACCTGATCCAGCTCATCAAAAGGGTGAAGAGGCAGAGCCCGGTCCCTGTAACCACTGGTGAAATCTGGACAGTCTGGATCGACCATCCGGAACTCGCCGCGGCCGTCGACTTCATCGCCGCGCATATCCTGCCGTACTGGGACGGGTTCGATTACAGCCACGCGGTCGACCACACCATCGAGTTCTACGACAAGCTGCGCCAGATGCGCCCAGGCAAGCGCATCGTCATCGCCGAGTTCGGCTGGCCGAGCGCCGGCTACAATATGCATGATGCCGATCCCGGACGCATGGAACAGGCCGCCGTCATCCGCGATTTCGTCCATCGCGCCGAGGCCTATGGCATCGACTACAACATCGTCGAAGCCATCGATCAGCCGTGGAAGACGTTTGAAGGCGGCGTCGGCCCGTATTGGGGGCTGTTCGACGCGTCGCGCGAGGCAAAATTTTCTTGGACCGGCGTGATCAGCGATCCCGATTACATCAAACGCGCCGGCCTTGCCGTTCTGCTGGGCGTGTTGCTGTCATTGCCGATCCTGGCCATGAGCGGGGCCACCGCCGCGCAGGCGTTGATGTTGGCGGCGTCCGCCAACGCGGTCGGCGCCTGGTTTGCCGCCATCGTCGCCTTCTGGAAGGGCCATTACTTCGTTCCCGGCGCCGCTTTTGCGCTAGGCCTTGGCCTCCTCCTCCTCATCCCGCTGGTCGCCATCGCGCTGGCACGCCTGGAAGAAATCGCCACAATCGCCTTCGGTCGCGGCCCACGGCGGCTTGCCAATGCACCGCCGCTGGTGCCGGCGCAAGAAGAAGCCCCCACCCCGAAAGTGTCCATCCACGTCCCGGCCTGTCGCGAGGCGCCGGACATGCTGGTGCAGACGCTGGATGCCGTCTCGCGCATAAACTATCCCAATTTCGAATGCGTGGTGGTGATCAACAACACGCCCGATCCGGCGTTCTGGGAGCCGGTCGAGGCGCATTGCCGCACGCTTGGCGAACGCTTCAAATTCATCCGGGTCGATAAGCTTGCCGGCTACAAGGCCGGCGCGCTACGCGTGGCGCTCGACCACACCGCACCGGATGCGGAGATCATCGGCAGCATCGATGCCGACTATGTCGTCGAGCCGAACTGGCTCAAGGACCTGGTGCCGCTGTTCGCCGACGCCAGAGTGGGCTTCGTCCAGGCGCCGCAAGACCATCGCGACGGCGACCGCTCCGTCATGCATTGCGCCATGAATGCGGAATATGCCGGCTTCTTCGACATCGGCATGATCCAGCGCAACGAAGTCAATGCCATCGTCATGCATGGCACCATGGCGCTGATCCGGCGCGCGGCGCTGGAAGCCGCCGGCAATTGGTCGACCGACACCATCGTCGAGGACACCGATCTCGGCCTCGCCATCCTCGAGCACGGCTACGTCGCTCACTACACCAACCACCGCTACGGTCATGGGCTCTTGCCCGACACCTTCGACGCCTACAAACGCCAGCGTCAGCGCTGGGCGTACGGCGGATTCCAGCTGTTGCGCAAGCATTGGCGGCGAATGTTGCCGCGGGTCGATGGGCTCTCCCGCGAGCAGAAGCGCGAATACGGCATCGGCTGGCTCAACTGGCTCGGCTCCGACAGCATCGGCGTCGTCGTTGCGCTTTTGAACATCATCTGGGTCCCGATCGTCGCCTTCGCCAATATCGCGGTGCCCGACCGCATCCTCACGCTGCCGATCATCGCCACCTTCACGGTGTCGGTGATCCATTTCGTCGCGCTCTATCGGTTGCGGGTGCGGATATCGGCCGGGCAAATGCTGGGCGCGGTCTGCGCCGCCATGGCGGTGCAATGGACGGTGGCGCGCGCCGTCGGCATGGGCATCATCAACGAAAGCGTGCCGTTCCTGCGCACCGCCAAGGGCGGCGGCACGCGCAAGGGTCCGGATTTCCCGGCGTTCTGGGAGGCGGTGATCGCCGTGCTGCTGCTCGTCGGCGCGCTCACGCTGGTGATCACCAATTACAAGCAGGTGCACGAGATCAATATCTTCGCACTTGTGCTGGTGGTGCAGGCCCTGCCGTTCATCGCAGCCGCCATTCTCGCCACGCTTGAGGGCACGCGCTTCAACTCGTTCGCCTATTGGCGCGCTGTCGAGACCAAGGCGGCGGCACTCCTGCCGCAGCGGCAAGTCATCGCCGAGCCGCCAAAACTGCCGGCCAAGAACCGCATCGAGGCGGCGCAGTAAGCGTCATTCCGGGTTCGCCGCCAACCAAGTCGGCTGTTGCCGACTTGGACATCTTAAGTGCCGATCTCGGGTAAACCCGAGATCGGTGGCGCCCCGGAATGACGGCTATTCAGCCAGCGCGCTTTCCGCGAGCCTGACCCAGTACGACGTCCCGATCGGGATCGCCTCGTCGTTGAAGTCGTAGGCCGGGTGATGCAGGCCGGCGCTGTCGCCGTTGCCGCAGAAGATGAAGGCGCCCGGCCGCTCGTTGAGCATGAAGGCAAAATCCTCAGCCCCCATCACCGGCGCAAAATTGGTCTCCACCTTGTCCTTGCCGGCGATCTCGCGCGCCACGCCGGCGGCAAAGGCGGTCTCCCTCTCGTGGTTGACCACCACCGGATAGCCGTTGCTGTAGCTGATCTTGGCCTTGGCGCCGTAAAGCTGGGCGGTGCCTTCGACGATGGCGTTGATGCGTTCGCGCAACAGATCGCGGACCTCGACCGTCAAGGCGCGCGCCGTGCCGCGCAGCGTGGCATGCTGCGGAATGACGTTGTCGGTGTGGCCCGACTGGAACATGCAGATCGACACCACCGCGGCCTCCAGCGGATTGACGTTGCGCCCCACGACCGATTGCAGCTGGTTGATGATTTGCGCCCCGACCAGGATGGTGTCGATGCTCAGATGCGGCGCCGCCGCGTGGCCGCCCTTGCCCTCGAGCTCGATGGCAATGTGATCGGCGGACGCCATGATCGGACCCGGGCGGATGGCGAACTGGCCGACAGGCAGGCCCGGGAAATTGTGCATGCCGTAGACTTCCTGGATGCCGAAGCGGGTGATCAGGCCGTCCTTGACCATGGCCTGGGCACCGGCGCCGCCCTCCTCCGCCGGCTGGAAGATCACCACCGCCGTGCCGGCGAAATTGCGCGTCTCGGCGAGATATTTGGCGGCTCCCAGCAGCATCGCGGTGTGGCCGTCGTGGCCGCACGCATGCATCTTACCGGGTACCGTCGATTTGTACGGCAGGCCGGTCTCTTCCTCGAGCGGCAGCGCATCCATGTCGGCGCGCAACCCGACCACCTTGCCGCCGGCCTTGCGGCCGCGGATGACGCCGACGACGCCGGTGCGGCCGATGCCGGGCACCACGTCGTCGCAGCCAAAACTCTTGAGTTTTTCCGCTACCGACGCCGCGGTGCGGTGCACGTCATATAGCAGCTCCGGATGCGCATGCATGTCGCGGCGCCAAGCGGTGATCTCGTCGTGCAGGTCGGCGACGCGGTTGACGATCGGCATGGGATGGTTCCTCGCTCAGCGGCTTTTCCGGCGGCTACAGCTAATCTAGCAAAAGCGGCACAAAAAGGCGCGCGAGACTGGTAAACCCGGCCGAGTTTAAGTATTTGATCGGCCATGTGAGCGCGTAGCTCAGTTGGTAGAGCACGTGACTTTTAATCACGGGGTCCAGGGTTCGAATCCCTGCGCGCTCACCATTCCCGTCATGCCGCTTTCTTGGCCGTTTGTGGCGATCGTGCCCGGCAGTTTTCTTGCTTTGAATCCGTAGCTTGCAAACACTTTCTCAAGCTATTTGCGACAATCATGTGACCGTCGATGCATCGGCATACGGGGACGGGGGAGACCGTAGACGCAGCGTATCCGCGGCGGTCTCCCCCGGACTAAACTTTGCCGGCCGGAAACGTTATACCCCGGCGCCCGACTAATCGGATCAAATCGCATGGCGGATCGTAACGGCCCGGATGGCAGCCAACGGCGTTCGCTGGTAGCGCTCGGCGTGGTGGTTATCCTGTTTCTGGTCGGCTGGCTGCTGGCCCACGAGCTCTACGCGTCGGGGAAATTGGAAGATTGCCTGATGTCGGGCCGCACCAACTGCGTGCCCCTGGATACGCAAGGCCGCTAACAGCCGACGCCGCGCCCGAACGCGAAACCTGCCGTTTTGTTCCGTTGCACCGGAACCTTCCACAGCCACGGGAGTTACATAAAGGCGTCGCGGCGGCGCCATACGCGACCCTCAACATAGCGAGCGATTGGGAGCGGTGAGCGAGCGTCGAGGAGGGATCGGCGATGATCGTACAATCCGCGTGCCGGAGTGTGTCAACCCGGGTTCTTGCCACCGAAGATCTGCGCCGGCCGAAATGCCCGGACTGCAGCAGCGTGTTACTCGTCGCCGAGGAGTCCCGGTTCAACCTTCGCGGCCGCATCGACCATGCTTGGTCATGTGACGAATGCGGTAGCGCGTTTGTCACCTCGATCAGGCTTGCGGCAGTGTTATCCGGCACCGCAAGGTGTGTTGGCTACCCGCTTGAACCGGTTGAGTAAATTTCCGCGTAGCGAGGCAAGCGTGGCGCCACGTGCGTGGCCTGACGGCCGCGGCCAAGTGGTCAAGGCTGTCGGAACAGGCAATAATCCTTACGAACGCGGTGTTTGTATTCATTACCGCGAAACAATCCACAAGGAGGAACCCCTATGCGTCAAACGTTTGATCGTCGATCTGTATTGGGACTTGCAGTTGGAAGCGCAGCCGGCGCGATGTTCGTGTCATCCGCCAGGCCGACTTATGCTGCAGGCGCTGCTTTTAAGGCCACTCTGAACGGCACCAGCGAAGTGCCGCCCACGACCAGCGGCGGAACGGGCACCGCCACGGTGACCTACGATGCCGGCACCAAAATGGTCACCTGGCAGGGCAATTTTTCCGGACTGTCGGGACCGGCGACCGCGGCGCACATCCATGGCCCGGCTGAAGCCGGCAAAAACGCCGGCGTTATCGTTCCCCTCTCCCAGAAGGACGTTCCCTTTACCAGCCCGTTCATGGGCTCGGCGACCTTGCCCGATGACAAGGCCGCAGCGCTCGAGGCGGCACTGACGGGTGGACAGGCCTATGTGAACATCCACACCGCGGCGAATCCGGGCGGTGAGGTGCGCGGCCAACTCGGGAAAGCTTAAACCGCGCTGGATCGTTGCGTCGTTACCAGCCGCGATCTGTGTCACCCGCCGGTCCTGCGTATCATGGACCGGCGGGTACTCTTTTGCGGACCAGCCGACTCTGTGCGCTAGCCGATGCTACTGCTTGGCAATGCCGGCCTGCGCGATCACCTTGCCCCATTTCGCGATATCGGCGCGCATGCGCGCATCGAGCTCCGCCGGCGTTGACGCTTTGGCGTCGATGCCGAGATCGAGCGCGTGCTTCTTCAGCTCAGGGTCCGCCAGCACCTCGCGCAGCGCCTTGTTCAGGGTCTGAATGATGGCGTCCGGCGTCCCTGCCGGCGCGTAAAGTCCGTTCCATGCCGTGACCTCGAAATTGGTGACGCCGCCTTCCTGCACGGTCGGGATGTTCGGCAATTCCGGCGAACGCTGCGGCGCGCTGGTGGCGATGATCCGCGCCTTGCCGCCGTCGAGCGTGGGTTTCAGCGCGGCATAGAAATCGATGGCCAGCTGCACGTCGTTGCGCAACAGCGCCACCACCACGTCGGGCGAACCGCGGAACGGCACGATCACCACGTCGATGCCGGCCATCGCCTTGAACAATTCGGCGGTGAGATTTTGCGTGCCGCCGACATTGATGGTGCCGACATTGAGCGTGCCCGGCTTTTCCTTCGCGGCTTTGAGGAAATCGCCGAGCGTCTGATACGGCGACGACGCATTGACCATGAAGTCGCAGGTGAAATAGCCGATGGTGGAAATCGGCACGAATTCCTTCAACGGATCGAACGGCAGGTGAGTGAACAGCGGCACGCTGATCGCGGTGCCGTTGGTCAGAAGCGTCAGCGTATAGCCATCGGTGCCGCCCGACAGCGCGGCGCGGGCTGCGGTGATGCCGCCGGCGCCCGGCATGTTCTCGATGACGAAATTTTGGCCGAGTTTTTCGCTCAGGGCTTGCGCGACAAGGCGCGCCGTGACGTCGGCGACCCCGCCGGCGCCGAACGGCAGGATCACGCGCACCGGACGATCCGGATATTTGGCCTGGGCGCGCGCTGTGGGCGCGGCAAGGCCCGCGGCAATCAATGGCAAGGCGAAGACCGCGGTCCGTCGCGACGGCCGAAATGGCGTATGCTTCATACGGCAAATCCTTTTTTTAACGTCCGGTTTTGTGAAGCGACGGTGTAGCGTCATTCGCCACCCGGCGCGCGCGTGAACGCTGCGACATTACGTCCGCCGCGGCGCGTCGGTTACGATTCCTGCCGGTCGCCTTTGGCGGCCCATTGCTCGCGGCTTTGCGCCAGATAATCGGCAAAACGCCCGGCCGCGATGGCGGCGCGCGCGCCCATCGTCAAGTCCTGGTAGTAATAAAGATTGACGATCGACAACAGCGTGCCACCAAGCGCCTCGCCGGCGCGGAACAGGTGATGCAGATAGGCACGGGAAAAGTCGCGCGCCGCAGGACACCGGCTCTCCGCGTCGAGCGGCCGCGGATCCTCGGCATGGTGGGCGTTCTTGATGTTGATCGGACCGAAGCGCGTGAACGCCAATCCGTGACGCCCGTTGCGGGTCGGCATGACGCAATCGAACATGTCGATGCCGCGGGCGATCGCCTCGAGAATGTCGGCCGGCGTGCCGACGCCCATGAGATAGCGCGGCTTGTCGGCGGGCAGCATCGGCGCGGTCTCGCCAACCACCTTGAGCATCACGTCCTGGGTTTCGCCGACGGCGAGGCCGCCGAGCGCATAGCCGTCGAAGCCGATAGCAGCAAGTGCGCGCGCGCTTGCCTCGCGTAAATTCTGATCGTCGCCGCCCTGCACGATGCCGAACAGCGCCTGGCCGATGGCCGCCTTCTCGAAGGAGCGTTTGCAGCGTTCGGCCCAGCGCAGCGAAAGCTGCATGGCCCGCTCGACCTCGCTCCGTTCGGCCGGCAGCCGCACGCATTCGTCGAGCTGCATGGCGATATCGGAGCCGAGCATAATTTGCACCGCGATGGCGCGCTCCGGCGTCAGCTCGATCATCGCGCCGTCGAGATGGGAGCGGAACGTGACGCCCTCTTCCGCGACCTTGCGCAAGTTTGCCAGCGACATCACCTGGAAGCCGCCGGAATCGGTAATGATCGGATACGGCCAACGCATGAATGCATGCAGCCCGCCGAGCGCCGCGACCCGCTCGGCCGACGGCCGCAGCATCAGGTGATAGGTGTTGGCCAACAAGATATCGGCGCCGGCCGCATGCACGTCGTCATGATGCACGCCTTTGATCGCCGCCTGGGTACCGACCGGCATGAACGCCGGCGTGCGCACGACGCCGTGCGGCGTCGCGATCTCGCCGGTGCGGGCGGCGCCGTCAGTGGCGGTGAGGTGGAAAGCGAATGGCTCGGGCATGATGGCTAAGGCGTGCGATCATAAATCGAGGTCGATGAACAATGATTGGCCAACCTCCGCTTATACCCCTTAGAGCCGTGGCTCAAATGCCGCCGTAAAATGTCCGTTGTGGGCGCACGCGGATATACCGGCTATGTCGCTTCGACATCGACTTGCCGTTCGACGACGACTGGGAGCGTGAAGGAAAACGTCGAGCCCTGTCCGACCTGCGACTCGACCCAGATTTTGCCGCCGTGCATCTCGATGATGCGCTTGGAGATGGCTAGTCCCAAGCCGGTGCCACCCTTCTTGCGGGTGATCGCATTGTCGGCCTGCTGGAATTCCTGAAACAGTTTTGCCTGGTCGGCCGCGGAGATACCCGGCCCGGTGTCACAGACCGAGAGATGGAATGAGCCATCGGTCGCAGTGGCTTTGATGACCACTTCGCCGGCATCGGTGAACTTGATGGCGTTGCCGACGAGGTTGATCACGACCTGCGCCAAGCGCCGCCCGTCTCCGTGGCCGGGTGGCAGTTTGGGAGCCATCTCGACCTTGAACGCGAGCTTCTTGTCAGCGGCCAACGGCTCAAGCGTGCTGCGGACGGTCTGGGCAATATCCTCAAGGGAGTAATCGGTGAGCTCCAGCACAAGTTGGCCAGCCTCGATCTTCGACAGATCGAGCACGTCATTGATCAAGCCAAGCAGGTGTCTGCCATTGCTCTCAAGCCTTTTGAGCACGCCGACCATCTTTTCCGACGGCTCGCCATAGATGCCGTCGGCGATCAGTTCGGTATAGCCGAGGATGGCGTTGAGCGGCGTGCGCAGCTCGTGGCTCATGTTGGCAAGGAACTGCGATTTGTGCTGGCTCGCGATTTCAAGCTGGCGGCTCTTGTCCTGGATTTCGTCGAACAAACGCACGTTCTCGATGGCGATGACCGCCTGGTCAGCGAAGGTCGACACTAATTCGATCTGCTTATTGGTGAAGGGGCGGACCGTATGCCTGATCAGCACAAACACGCCGATGGAGACACCCTCCCGCAGAAGCGGCACGCCGAGGATGGTGCGTGCGCCTTGCTGCTCCTTAACTGCGGTCAATGTGTACTCTGAATCGGCCCGGATATCGTGGACGTGGACGACCTTACCTTCGAGCACCGCACGCCCAGTGACCGAACCGCGCCCGCGTGTCAATTCGATAACCTTCCACTGCTCCTGCAGCTCGGGGGGAAACCCGTAGCTCGCCGCGTACACGTAGTTGGAACCTTTCTGGCGAAGTGTGGCGGCCATATCGGCTTCACACAGACGTGCCGCCGACTCGACCAACGTATCGAGCACGGTTTGTAAATCGAACGTGGAACGACTGATGACCTTGAGTACGTCTGCGGTCGCAGTCTGCTGCTGCAGCGATTGTCGCAATTCGCTGAGCAGCCGGGTGTTCTCGATGGCGATGACAGCCTGAGCCGCAAAGTTCTGCACAAGCTCGATCTGCTTGTCGCTGAAGGGGCGAACTTCCTGGCGGTAGATGGAGAAAGCGCCGACAAATTCATCGTCCTTGAGCATCGGCACGGTGATGGTGGACCGAGCGCCGCCGAGCTTGGCTGCGTTGCCGGGGACGGCTTCCGCAGTGTAGTCGGCAGTGTGGCTCACCCGCTTTGTTCGTCTGGCGCGATCCAGTTGGGTGCCGGGCTCTGTTTGAAATGGCCCGCGCCGCCTTTGAAGTTCAGCGAATTCCGGAGGCGTACCGAATTGGGCCGCCAAGTGGTATATCTGGCCGTCGAAACGGAACAGCGTGCCGAATGTCGCCTCGCAGATGCGCGTCGCGTTCTGCAGCATGGCCTGGAACACCGGCTCTAGATCGCCCGGTGAACTTGAGATGACGCTTAGCACCTCCGCCGTAGCTGTCTGCTGCTCTAGTGATTGCCGCAGTTCGTTGAGTAGCCGCGTATTTTCGATGGCGATGACCGCCTGGGCGGCGAAGTTCTGGACCAGAGCGATTTGCTTGGCGGTAAATGGACGGACTTCGGTGCGATAGATAAAAATTGCGCCGACCAGCACGTCGTCTTTCAGCATTGGTACGCAAACAGTAGACCGCGCACCGCCGAGCCTTGCCGCAGCGCCGATCACCGCTTCTTCGGTATCGTCCGCAGTATGGCTCACTTGCTTTGTTCGCATGACCCGATCCAGGTGACTGCCCGGCGTCGGTCGAAACAGCGAACGCTGCGTAAAGTATTCTGCAAGTTTCGGAGGGGTACCCTTTCCCGCTGCCCAACGGCAGCGGTCTTGTTCGATGAGGAACAGGTTACCGAACCTAGCCTCGCAGATACGGACTGCGTTCTCCAACATGGATTCAAATACGGGCTTTAATTCGCCGGGCGACGAACTGATGACGCTCAAAACCTCCGCTGTCGCCGTCTGCTGCTCCAGCGATTGCCGCAATTCATTGAGCAGCCGCGTATTCTCGATGGCGATGACGGCCTGGGCGGCGAAGTTCGTCAGCAATTCGATCTGCTTGTCGGTGAAGGCGCGCACCTCATGCCGATAAATGCCGAAGACTCCCACAAGCTCGTTTTCCTTAAGCATAGGCACCACAACATGTGATCGCGCCCCTCCGAGCTCTACTGCAAGGCTTGGAATTTGATTCGCCGCCTCGTCGACCGTACACACGACCTGTTTTGTCTTCAGGGCGCGATCAACGGTTCCTCCCGGTTTTGGATGAATTGTCGGATTCTGCTGGAAAAACTCGATCATTTTACTTGGCGCGCCATGCATGGCCGCCGGACGAATAGCGCCCGCTTCGTAAAGGAACAAATTGCCAAATTTCGCGTCGCAAATCCGTACTGCATTCTCCAGCATGGCCTGGAACACCGGCTCAAGCTCGCCCGGTGAGCTTGAGATGACGCTCAACACTTCGGATGTCGCCGTCTGCTGCTCCAGCGACTCACGCAATTCGTTCAGCAGCCGCGTGTTCTCGATGGCGATGACGGCCTGGGCGGCGAAGTTCTGCACAAGCTCGATCTGTTTGTCGGTAAACGGTCGCACCTCTTGGCGGTAGATATTGATGACGCCGATCAACGCATCATCCTTGAGCATTGGCACGTAAACGGTGGACCGCGCACCGCCGAGTGTAGCCGCATAGCCGGGGACGGCTTCAGCAGCGTAATCATCGCTGTGGCACACCTGCTTTGTCCGCAAAACGCGCTCTAGCTGAGTGCCCGATCTCGGTCGAAGAGGCCCGCGATCTTTTTGAAAAGCAGCGTACTCCCGCGGCGTGCCGACTTCAGCCGCGAAGTGAAAATTCTCGCCATCGAAGCGGACCAGTGAGCCGAACTTGGCTTCACAAATACGCACCGCGTTCTCCAACATGGTCTGGAACACAGGCTCAAGTTCTCCCGGTGAGCTTGAGATGACGCTCAGCACTTGAGAGGTTGCCGTCTGCTGCTCCAGCGATTTGGTGAGATCGTCGGTGCGCTGGCGCAATTCGTTGAGGAGCCGTGTGTTCTCGATGGCGATCACGGCCTGGGCCGCGAAGTTCTGTACCAGCGCGATCTGCTTGTCTGAGAACGGTCTAACTTCGGTGCGGTAAATAAAGATAGTGCCGACTAGCTCGTCATCCTTGAGCATCGGCACGCAAAGAGTTGATCGTGCGCCGCCGAGCGTAGCTGCATGACCGGGGAAGGGTTCGGCGGCATAGTCGGCGGTATGGATGACTTGCTTTGTCCGCGCGGCACGGTCCAGCAGCGTGCCCGGTCTCAGTTGAACGAACCCACGACGCTTCTGGAATTCCGCGTATTCCGGTGGCGTGCCGACTTCAGCCGCAAACTGGATTGTTTCTCCGTCGAAGCGAAAAAGCGAGCCAAACTTGGCTTCGCAGATGCGCAATGCATTTTCCAACATGGTCTGAAATACCGGCTGCAACTCGCCCGGCGACGAACTGATGACGCCCAAAACTTCTGCTGTCGCCGTCTGCTGCTCCAGCGATTGCCGCAGTTCGTTGAGCAGCCGCGTGTTCTCGATGGCGATGACGGCCTGCGCGGCGAAGCTCGTCAGCAATTCGATCTGCTTTTCGGTGAACGGCCGGACTTCCTGGTGGTAGATGGCAATGCCCCCAACCAAT
>JBAUYI010000389.1:0-8779 GCA_049584715.1 Xanthobacteraceae bacterium | reverse complement strand
GACAGATCGGCGCCCTCGTAGATCGGATCGTGTCGCATCGACGCTTCGAGGCTCGAATTGTCGTGGCAACCCGAGCATTCGCGGGTATCGAGCCGGCGCATGCGCAGCGCGACCTCCTGGTTGCGGCCGCCGTTACGATCGACGGTGACGGCAATGGCGATCGAGCCCTGCCGCTCCATGCTCTCGACATGATGCTTGGCGACTTCGAACTTGTTGGTGGCGTAGAGCTGCGACCAGATCGGCCGGCCGCGGGCGGCGATCACGTCGGCCACCGAGGTCGAGGCCTGCGTCGACAGGATCACCAGGTGATCGCCGGTCTTGGCCGCGCGCGCCACGCCTTCCTCGCCGTCGGGATGGTAGGCTTTATGCCCGCCGGTCGGGTCGATGATGATCGGCGTTTCGTAGCGCTGGCCGAGGATTTCCGTGCTCATGTCGACTTTGCTGACGTCGACCAGACGGCGCGGGCGGAGCTGGAATTTCAAGAACCCTTCGCGGTTGGCGCGCAGCGTGACGTCGTCGTCGACGCCGGAGGCCATGTAGCCGAAATGCGCCGGCGGCACGTTCTTGTGCATCACCGGCTCGAAATCGAACACGTCGAGCGCTTCCTTCGGACTCGCGATCAGATGGTCGTAGTCGCGCGGCGCCCAGACGAACGGATCGGCCGGCCGCTCCGGACCCGGCTCCGCGGCCAGCGCCGAAAGGCCGGTGCCGGCGAACAGCGGGCTTGCGGCGAGAAACTGAATAAAGCGGCGGCGGCTGGTCGCCCGATCGACGATCGGCGTCATGACGGATTCTCCTCCCCGGGTATTTTGCCGGTATCCTACCGGGCGGACGTGGCGATGGAAACCGGCGCCATTGCCATGCTCGCGCCGAAACTGCCATCATTCGCGGTAAGACTTCAGGGACCCATCGCCATGCCAAACGCCAAGCCAACGATCGCATTCATCGGCTTCGGTGAAGCCGGCCAGGCCATAGCCGCCGGATTGCGCGAGGCCGGCGTCGAGACGATGGCGGCGTGGGACATTCTGTTTCCGCAAGCGACGGGCGTGACGCTCAAAGAGGCCGCCCAACCGGCCGGTGTGCGTTGCGCCAATTCGGCGGCGGACGCGGTCCGCGGCGTGGACCTTGTCATCTCAGCGGTCACCGCGGCGTCGAGCGTCGAGGCGGCGCAAGCGGTGAAGGCGCATCTTGCCGGCACGCCGTACTTTCTCGACATCAACTCGGTGTCGCCCGGCCGCAAGCAGGACACCGCAAAGCTCCTCGGCGAGGCCGGCCGCTATGTCGACGTCGCGGTGCTGGCGCCGATTTATCCGGCGCGGCATCAAACGCCGATGCTGCTTGCCGGTCCACACGCCGACGCGATCGCGCCCGTGCTCGCTTCGCTCGGCATGCACGTCAGCGTCGCCGGCGCCGAGACCGGTGCCGCCGCCGCCATCAAGATGGTGCGCAGCGTCATGATCAAGGGCATAGAGGCGCTGACGCTGGAGTGTTTTCTGGCGGCGTCCCGCGCCGGCGTCATCGACGAGGTCGCGGTCTCAATGAAGAACAATTATCCCGGCCTCGATTGGGGAAAAATCGTCCCCTACAATCTCGAACGCATGGCCAACCACGGCGAGCGCCGCGCCGCCGAGATGGAAGAGGTCGCCGACACCTTGCGCGAGCTCGGCGTCGAGCCGTTGATGACGTCGGCCACGGTCAAGCGGCAGCGCGAAATGGGACAGATCGGCAACCAACAATCCGTGCGCGGCGCCCTCGACATGGACCGCGCTACGATGCTCGGCGCTATCAGCGCGGCGGCGCGCGATCGGCATTGAGCCGCACACTGAGGGGGCGCCTACGCACGGCGTGAATTGTTGCTTTGACGTACTATCCCCCCGGAATAATTGTGCTAACATTTACCTAGGGGTGCCTGTGCACGCCGATCCAGGAGGGGCTTACATATGCGTAGTTTAGCGACCAATCTCTCAGTTTTTGCGGTGCTGGTTGGGGTTGCCACGATTCCGCTTGCGGCGAGCGGTGGCAGTGCCTTCGCGGCTGCGGACTCCGGCGGCCCGGTCTGCGTCATGAAGGCTGATGGCCCGCAGACCTATGACAGCGCCGCTGCGGCCAGAGCCGCTCACGTCAAAGTCACTCATCTTGGTTCTTGCAACGTGTTCTGCCAGGGTTTTGGCTCGACCATTATCTCGCAGCCGATGTGCGGCATGGACCCGCTCAATCATGCCAGGATGACCTATCCGAACAACTGCCAGGCCGAGAACGCTCACGCGATCTGGATCCACCAAGGCCCGTGCAAGTAAGCCCAAACGCCAAGGGCTGCACCGCCGCCGCTGAAACAGCGCCGACGCGTTGAATATTGAAGCCTTCGGCGTAAACCGCGCCGAAGGCTTTCAACGTCGATACTTCGCTTTGCCGCGGCGCGGTGTAGACTTCTTGCCGCCCCGGCGCGGCGGCGTGGCGCCCGCTGCAGCGAGCCGCAGGCTCCAATATTCCCAGGTCCGGTTCACCACGTTCGGCATCGCGCTGATGACGCCGGCGAGCTTGGTTTCGCCCGGATGCAACGGCGTTGCCGCGCCGAGCGAGAGCGCACGCATCTGATATTCGGCGTTCTGGCACATGAAGATCGAGCGCGCCACCAGTTCCTTCAATCCGCTGCCGACCACGGTGGCGCCGTGGCGGTTCATCAGCACCGCAGAATGCCGGCCAAGCGCGCGCGCCAGCGACTGCCCCTCCTCCGGCTTGACGACCAGAAGATTCGTATCGCCGAACTCGTCATGCTGGTCCCAGAACGGCGCCTCCTCGCCCATCGCGGCGCCGAGATGAAACACCGGCACGATCGGCTTGCCCGCGATGGCGAACGGCATGACCGCCGGCGCGTGGTGATGGCACACCGCCATGACGTCGCTCCGCGCCTGGTAGATGCAGCCGTGAATGACGCGCTCGGCATAGAGGTGCACCTTCGGCGGCCGCACCGGCGCGGAATCCAGCGTGTATTCCAGAATGTCGCCAGGCTCGATCAACAGCGGCGAGCGCGAGCGCGACAGCAGATAGCGCCCGGGATCGGACGGATGCCGCACGCTGACATGGCCGAAGGCGTCGAGCACGCCTTCGTGGGCGAGAATGCGGTTGGCGAGTGCGAGCTCCGCGATGAGGCCGGTCAGATTTTCGGGCACGATTCCCCCTCTGTTGTGGCGTTTTTCGGCAACCGCGCCGGCAAATCCATTACGCCATCAAGTCGCGTACATTAAAGGCGCGGACGGGGCGATGAAACCCTTTCAAGTCGAGGTCGCCGATCGGCTCGGTGCAGGCGATCGCTTCGACGGCGAGCTGGACCCGGCCGTCGATCAGGATTTGTCCGTCGGCGGCCTGCGTGCAGAGGCGGGAGCCGAGATTCACCACCGTGCCGTTCGCCGAATAGTGAAACCGGCCCTCGTAGCCGACACTGCCCAAAGTGGCATGCCCCGAGGCGATGCCGACGCCGAAGCCGAGTTCGTGACCGAAGCGGCGCCATTTCTCCACCAGCGCCGCGACCCGCCCGCGCATCTCGACCGCCATGCGCACCGCGCGCAATGCCGGATCGGCACACGGCAGCGGATCGTTGAAGATAATCAGCAAGCCGTCACCGGCGAAATGCTGCAGCGTGCCCTCGAAGCGGTCGATCGATTCGCCGAGGCACTGATAATATTCCTGCAACACCGCGATGATGTCTTCCGGCTCCGCGCTTTCGGCGAACGCGGTGAAGCCGCGCAGGTCGCAGAACACCACCGTGATGTCGCGGCGATGGCTTTCCAACAGCTTGTCGTCGCCTGACGACACCACGAGCTTGGCGATCTGCGGCGATAGAAAGCGCTTCAAGCGGTTCATGCGATCAAGCTCGCTGACCTGCTCGTTCACCCGCTGCTCCAAGGTGCGGTTCCAGGTGGCGAGGTCGGCGGCCTGCGCCTGCACCTGGTCGTGCAGTGCCTTGACGCGCAGCATCGAGCGCACGCGGGCGACCAGCGCCGCCTGATCGATCGGCTTAGTCAGATATTCGTCGGCGCCGGCGTCGAGGCCGGTGACGACATCCTGGCTGGCGGCGCGCGCGGTGACCAATACGATCGGGATGAACGGCATCGCCGGGTCGTTCTTCAGCCGGCGACAGACTTCGAAGCCGTCAAGCTTCGGCATTTCCACGTCGAGCAGGATCAGGTCGGGATTATGCCGCGCAACGCTCGCCAGCGCTTCTTCGCCGTCGGCCGCTTGCAGCAATTGATAGCCGTGCTTCTCCAGCCGCGTGATCAGAATGTCGCGGTTAGTTTCGTTGTCGTCCACCACGAGGATGAGGGCGGGATTGTTCATGCTCGTCTTGCAATCGATGATTCGGTTGTGGCTTGAAGCGGGACCGGCAAAGCCGCGGCTAAGCGGGCAAGAACTCCCTGATCTTTGCCAATAATTGACGCGGACTATACGGCTTCGTGACATAGGCGTCGCAGCCGGCGGCACGCGCTTTGGCCTCATCGCCGCTCAAAGCGTACGAAGTCACGACAATGATCGGAATGGCTTTGAGATCGGGATCGGCCTTGATGCGCCGCGTCGCCTCGTAACCGTCGAGCAGCGGCAGCTGAATATCCATGAGAATGAGATCGGGGCGTTCCGTCTTCGCCGCCACGACCCCCGCTTCGCCGTCGCCGGCTTCGCACATGGCGTAACCGGCGCTGCCAAGGAGATCGCGCAGGATCTGCCGGTTGTCCTCCTGATCCTCGACGACGAGAATTCGCTTGCTCATGGTCGCCCCGCTTGGTGTTCGACGCGCAACGGCACGGTGAAAGAGAAGGTCGAACCGGCACCGAGACTGGATTCGACCCACAATGTGCCGCCGTGCATTTCGATGATGCGTTTTGCGATCGACAGACCGAGGCCAGTGCCGCCTTTGGCCTTGGTCTGCGTGCTGTCCGCCTGCTGGAATTCGTCGAAAATCTTCGCCTGGTCCGCCTGGGCGATGCCCGGGCCGGTGTCGCGCACGGAAATGGTGTAGGCGCCGTTCGACGACGCCGCCTTGACGGCGATCTCGCCCGCGTCGGTGAATTTGATCGCGTTGCCGACCAGATTGAGCAGCACTTGGGTCAGGCGGCGGTCGTCGCCGCGGGCCGGCGGCAGGTTCGCCGGCACGTCGATCTTGAACGCGAGCTTCTTGCTGTTCGCCAGCGGCTCGACCGCGCTGTAGACACCGTGCACCACGTCCTTGATGGAATAATCCTGGATCGACAGCACCAGTTGCCCGGCCTCGATTTTCGACAGGTCGAGCACGTCGTTGATCAAGCCGAGCAGATGCTTGCCGTTCGATTGCACGCGCTCCATGACGGTGCGCATCTTTTCCGGCGCCTCGCCGTAGATGCCGTCGATGATGAGCTCGGTATAGCCGAGAATGGCGTTGAGTGGCGTGCGCAGCTCGTGACTCATATTGGCGAGGAACTGCGATTTGTGCTTGCTCGCTTCCTCGACCTGCCGGCTCTTGTCCTGGATCTCCTCGAACAGGCGTACGTTCTCGATGGCGATCGCGGCCTGGTCGGCGAAGGTTTGCACCAATTCGATCTGTTTGTCGGTAAAGGGCCGCACCACTGACCGCGTCAAGGTGAGTACGCCGACCGGCTTGTCTTCGCGCAGCATCGGAACGCCCAGTATCGTGCGGAACTGCCCGACACGCAAAGCGTCGGCCCACGTGTATTCCGAATCGGACACAATGTCCTGAACATGGACGATCGACTTGCCGAGCAAGGCGCGCCCGGTGATCGTGCTGCGGTCCAGATCCACTGGCCGGCTTCGCATCAGATCGACGAATTCTTGCGAAAAGCCGTAGGCCTCGGCGCGGAAGAATGAGCTATGGATTTGCCGGGTGATGGTTGCCTTGTCGGCATCGCAGAGCTTGGCCGCAGATTCGACAAGTGTTTGCAGGACCGATTTGAGGTCGAAGGTTGAACGGCTGATGACCTTGAGCACGTCGGCGGTTGCGGTCTGCTGCTGCAGCGATTCGGTGAGTTCGTGGCTGCGTTGCTGCTCGGCTTCGAAGAGGCGCACGTTTTCGATCGCGATGGCGGCTTGGTCGGCGAAAGTCTCCACCAGAGCGATCTGCTTGTCGGTGAACGGCCGGACTTCGAGGTGATAAACGACGATGACGCCAAGCAATTCATCGCCTTTGAGGATCGGGACGCCGAGCGCCGTGCGGATCGGCTCGAAATCCGCTGCTTTGTATGAATATTCCGGATCGGCCTGGACATCGAGGATGTGGATGGTCCGTCGTTCAAGTGCGGCACGGGCCGATGTGCTGTGGCGGCCGGGACGATTGGGATTTTGCTCCGCCCACTCCTGAAATTCCGGCGGCAGATTGAAGCCTGCTCCCACGTGCAACAGCTCGCCATCGAAGCGGTACACATGCGCCCTATCGGCGCCGCAGAGCCTGACTGAATTCTCGGCCACGGTTTCGAACACCGCATGGAGATCGAACGCCGAGCGGCTGATGACATCGAGCACGTTGGCTGTCGCGGTCTGCTGCTCCAGCGACGCGCTCAGTTCCTCGGTGCGCTGCTGTTCGGCCTTGAATAGGCGCACATTCTCGATCGCAATCGCCGCCTGGTCGGCGAAAGTCGTCAGAAGGGCAATATCCTTTTGCTCGAACGGCCGCACCTCGGCTCGGCGGACCAGGATGGTGCCGAGTGCGCGACCCTCGCGGATCAAAGGCACGGCAAGGATGCTGCGATGCCCAAACTTGATCGCTAATTCCCGCCCGAGAGCGAATTCTTCGCTGGCGCCGTGTAGATCGGCGATATGGACCGGCTGCAGGTCACAAACGGAACGTCCCGAGACTGTAGAGCGATCCAACTTCATTAGTGGCGGCCGTCCAAGGTCGCCGAACGAGGCGGCGTCGCGCAGCATGTCGTTCTCAACAAGAAAGATATCGACTATTTGCGCCTCGCAGATGCGCGCGGCGTGTTCGGCGACTGAATCGAGCACGGGCTGCACGTCACTTGGCGAGTTCGATATCACGCGCAGGATCTCACCGATTGCGGTTTGCTGCTCCAACGACTCGGTGAGGTCGTCGGTGCGCTGCCGCAGTTCGCTGAGCAGTCGGGTATTCTCGATGGCGATGACGGCCTGGGCGGCGAAGTTCTGCACCAGGGCGATCTGCTTGTCGGTGAAGGCGCGCACCTCCTGGCGAAAGATGCCCATAACGCCCATGACTTCGTTGTCTTTGAGCAAGGGTACGGTGGCAATGGTGCGGGCATCGGCAAATTTGGCGAGCGGGTCGTTCGGGTCGTCCGTCTGGAGATCGGTAATGTGCACGACCTGCTTTGTGGCCATGACACGCGTGAGAGAGCTGGACGCGGTGGGAGACACGACCGGCGTCTCTCTGTTGAATTTCGCAAAGCTTGGCGGTGCGTTATGAATGGCGACCCGCCTTAATCGATCTCCGTCGCGAAGCAACATGGAGCCGAACCTGGCCTCGCAGATGCGCGTGGCATTCTCCAGCATGGCCTGGAACACCGGCTCCAGTTCACCCGGCGACGCGCTGATGACACGCAGTACGTCCGCCGTCGCCGTCTGCTGCTCCAGCGATTGCCGCAATTCGTTGAGCAGCCGCGTGTTTTCGATGGCGATGACCGCCTGGGCGGCGAAGGTCCTGAGCACCTCAAGCTGCTTGTCGGAAAGCGGCCCAGGCTCGCGGCGTACAACGCTGAGCGCGCCGATCGCGGCGTCGCCGCGCATCATCGGCATGATCGTGACCGCCCGATAGCCACTGGCCAGAAAATTTTTCTTGCCGGCCGCCATCTCGTCCGGCGCGTTCTTGACGTCGGGGAAATCCAGCATCCTGTGGTCGAGTATGGCAACGCTGTGCATGTATTCGCGGGTGAGCGGAAACGGGAATCTGCGCCGCCACGCTTCGGCGCGGGCGGGATCGGATTCGGCGATCGCTACCGCCCTCACCTCTTGTGCATCCGCGAGCGCGATGAAGATCGCCGCGCCGGAGAACAGCCGCATTCCGCTCTGCACGATGGCATCGAACACCGGCTGCGTATCGTCGAGCGACTTGCTGATGACACCCAATATCTCCGCCGTTGCGGTCTGCTGCTCCAGCGATTCGGAAAGCTCGCTGGTGCGCTGCTGCTCGGCCTCGAACAGCCGCACATTCTCGATGGCGATGACCGCCTGGTCGGCAAAAGTTTCGATCAGTTCGATCTGCTTGCCGGTGAACGGCCTGATGGCCGATCGGGTCAAGGCGATCACGCCGATCGGATGTCCTTCGCGCAGCAGCGGCACGCCCAGCATGGTGCGGAAGCCGCCGATCTTTTGCGATTCGGCCCAGACATATTCGGGATCGGCCAAACAGTCCGGAAGGTGAACCGCGCGCGCTTCCAACGCGGTGCGCCCGACAAGCGTCCCGCGGCCCGGCCTGATAGGGTTGTTGATGATGTATTGCCGGTACTCTTCGGAAAAGCCGTGGTTGGCGGCCAGGCGATAGGCGCCGTCTTCAAGGCGGAAAATGAAGGCGCATTCCGCGTCGCACAGCGTGGCCGCCGAATCCACCAGCGTATTGAGAACCGCCGGCAGATCGAACGTCGAGCGGCTGATGACCTTGAGCACATCGGCGGTGGCGGTCTGCTGCTGCAGCGATTGCCGCAATTCGTTGAGCAGCCGCGTGTTCTCGATGGCGATGACGGCCTGCGCGGCGAAGCTCGTCAGCAATTCGATCTGCTTTTCGGTGAACGGCCGGACTTCCTGGTGGTAGATGGCAATGCCCCCAACCAAT
>JBAUYI010000388.1:0-24942 GCA_049584715.1 Xanthobacteraceae bacterium | reverse complement strand
GCACAACATCAACTGGACCGACGGCATGAGCGCGATGATGGACGCGCGCGCCGTCAAGAGCGCCGACGAGCAGGAATGTTTCCGCATCGTCGGCGCCATCGGCGACGCCACGCATTGGGAGTGCATGAAATTCTTGCGCCCCGGCATCACCGAGAACCAGGTGACCGCGCATCTGATGCAATATCTCTACAACATTCCCGGCATGGAGGACGTCGAAGACGTGATCGTCTCGTCCGGCCCGAACACCTGGCCGAACTGGCGCAATTTTTCCGACCGCATCATCCAGCCCGGCGACATCGTGTTCATGGATTTGGCGGCGCTGACCTGGAACGGCTACAAGTCCTGCTATTACCGCACCTATTGTGTCGGCAAGGAGCCGTCCAAGGAGCAGAAAGACACTTACGAGACCGCGCTGAAGTGGCTGTACGATTCGATCGGCGCAGTGAAAGTCGGCGCCACCACCCGCGACATCGCGCTGAAATGGCCGTCGGCGATGGAGACCTGGGGCTACGAGGACGAGGACCAAGCCGCCGCCAATCTGTGGGGCCACGGGCTGGGCTTGGCGCAATACGATCCCCCGGTGATTTCGCGCATCTGGTCGCTCGATCATCCGGTCGAGATCAAGGAAGGCATGACTTTTGCGCTCGAGACCCAGCACGGCAAGCAGTTCCGCTACGGCGTGCGCATCGAGGAAATGCTGATCGTGCACAAGAACGATATCGAGATCGTGTCGAATTTCCCGGTCAAGCAGATCACCGTGGTCGATCCGCTGCCGGGGTATGGCGATCATGTGAGGTAAAGGGCGAAGCGCTGACGCAACTTCACCTCTCCCCAGAGGGGAGAGGTCGAGTGAGCGAAGCGAACGAGGGTGAGGGGGTTCGGACGCCGAGGTCGATCCGCAACGCCCGAGCCCCCTCACCCCTCCCTCTCCCCTCTGGGGAGAGGGAGTGCGCAGCGAGAAGGCCGAACGAGTTTCGTATGCCGCGTTTCATCGTACCGCTCAGCGACCGCGTCGCCATCGATCCTGACCACGTCGGACCGAAGGCCGCGAATTTAGCGAAGCTGACGCACGCGGGACTGCCGACGCCGGGCGGCTTCTGCATTACGGCGGATGCGTATCGCCGGCAGATCCAGCATCTCGGACTCGGCGATGCACTGCGCGAATACCCGGACGCCGATCAACCGACGCAACGCCGGCTGGCGGTCGAGATCAGGCTGCAACTTTATCAGAGCGATCTCGCGCCGGACCTGCTGGCACAAATCCTCACCGCATGGTGGGAAGAGCCGAAACCCGCGGCCGTGCGCTCGTCGGCGCTGATCGAGGATCGCGCCGACACCAATTTTGCCGGCCAGTTCGAAAGCTTTTTGGGCGTCAACGACGATACCGAGTTTTTGACCACGCTGCGCGCCTGCTGGGCGGCGCTGTGGACCACCAATGCGCGGCGTTACATGGCGCAGCACGATCTCGACCCCGCCGACACCGCCATGGCGGTGCTGGTGCAGCCGCTGGTCGCCGCGCGCGCCTCCGGCGGCGGCTTGAGCGAAACCGCCGACGGCCACATGCTGCTCAGCGCCACGTGGGGGCTTGGCTCCGCGATTGCGCAAGGCGAAGTGGTGCCGGATCGCGTCGTGCTCAGCCGCCACGGTTTTTTGCGCAGCAACGAAGTCGGTCGAAAACATCATCGCGAGGCTTGCGTGCATGGCGCGGGTACGCTGCCGCAGGCGGTGCCGCAAGAGATGGTCAGCGCGCCGTGTCTTGAAGCCGGCCAGGCGACGACGCTCGCACGCCTGATGCGCAAAGCCGAAGACGTGCTCGGCATGGCGGTCGAGATCGAATGGGCGCTCGATGAAGCGGGTTTCAAATTGTTGCAGGCGCGGCCGCTGCGCATCGCCGAGCCGCACGTGACCGACGAGATCTGGCTCAAGCATCCCGGCCTCAACGGCCATCCCGCCGGTATCGGCTGGGGCTCCGGGCGCGCCGTGGTCGTCAATTGCGAATGCGAGCTCTCTCGCGTCGCGCCGGGCGATATTCTGGTCACCCGCGTCGCCGGGCCGGCGCTGAGCCATATCCTGCCGCGGGTCGCCGGCGTCGTCGCCGAGCTTGGCGGCTCGACCTCGCATTTGGCGTCGCTGGCGCGCGAGCGCGGCATTCCCATGGTGCTCGGCGTGCTCGACGCAACGCGAAAAATTCCCGACGGCGCCCAGGTCGCGGTCGACGGCGTCGCCGGCGTGGTGCGGTGGCTCGCCTGATGCGCGCCAACAAGCCGCGGATTTTTGTGACGCAGCCGGTGTCCGAGCATGCGCTTAAACGGCTTCGCGCGGTGGCGAGCGTCAAGGTGTTTGCCGACTCGAGCCAAATCATCCCCAAGCGCACGCTGATCGACGCCGTGCGCAAGGCCGATATTCTGTTCTGCCTGCTCCACGACAAGATCGACCGCGCCGTGATCGAAGCCAATCCGGACCTGCGTCTGATCGCGGCGCAATCGATCACGCCGTCCAACATCGACGTCGTCGCGGCGACGGCGCGGCGCATTCCCGTCACCGTGACGGCGCCGCTCACCACCGAAGCGACCGCCGACCTCACCTTCGGCCTGATGCTCGCGGTGGCGCGACGCATGATCGAGGGCGATCGGCTCGCGCGCGCCGGCAAATTTCCCGGCGGCCAGTCGGCGCATCTGATGGGCTCGTTCGTCTGGGGCAAAACCATCGGGCTCATCGGCGGCGGCGGCCTGATCGGCAAGGCGGTGGCGCGGCGCGCCCACGGCTTTTCCATGCGGGTGCTGTATTGGACGCCGCGGCGCAAACCGGAACACGAGGAGCGCGAGGCCGGCTTGACCTACATGCCGCTCGACCAGTTGCTGCGCGAAGCCGATTTCGTCTCGATCCACTCGCCGCTCACCAAAGAGACCCGGCATCAGATCGGTGCCCGGCAGCTGCGGCTGATGAAAAAAACTGCGAACATCATCAACACCGCGCGCGGCCCGATCATCGATGAAGCGGCGCTGGTGCGGGCGTTGGCGAAAAAGCAGATCGCCGGCGCCGGCCTCGACGTCTTCGAGCACGAGCCGAAAATCGACAAGGTTTTGCAGAAAATGCCCAACGTCGTGCTGACGCCGCATCTCGGCAGCGCCACGCCGGAAGTGCGCGAGGCGATGGCGAATATCGTCGTCGACAATATTTTGGCGTTGCTCGGCGGACACAAGCTGCCGAACTGCGTCAATCCGCAGGTGTTTGCTCTATGACTGTCATGCCCCGCGCAGGCGGGGCACCCAGTAATCACAGAGGTTGACGCATGAACGCGATGGTTGGTGATTACTGGATCATCCGCCTTCGCGGATGATGACACGATTTGGATGATGACAAGACAGAGAACCCTATGCCCGGCCCCACGATCGCCATCACCGACAGCGTCTTTCCATCGCTCGACCCGGCAAAAAAAGCGCTGGCCCGGCTTGACCCCGAATATCGCATGGCCAAGAGCGCGGCCGCCGACGACATCCTCGCCGTAGCGCGCGACGCCGATGCCATCCTGGTCACCTATGCAAAACTTCCCGGCGAGCTGTTGCGCCAGCTCACCCGCTGCAAGGCGATCGGCCGTTTCGGCCTCGGCGTCGACAACATCGACCTGCCGGCGGCGAAGGAGCTCGGCATCGCCGTCAACTACGTGCCGGATTATTGCCTGCGCGAAGTGTCGGACCACGCCATGGCGCTGCTGCTCGCGCTGGCGCGCAAGGTGACGTTCGCAAACAAGCTGGTGCAGTCCGGCCGCTGGGAGCTGCCGCCGATCGTGCCGCTGCGGCGCCTCGAAGGCCAAGTGCTGGGGCTCGTCGGCTTCGGCAATATTCCGCGGACGCTGGCGCCCAAGGCCAAAGCCTTCGGCTTGAAAGTGCTCACCCACGATCCTTACGTGAAACCCGACGCGCTCGCCGCGGCCGGCGTCGACGGTGTCAGCTTCGATGACCTTTTGGCACGTTCCGATTTCATCTCGGTGCACGCGCCGCTTCTGTCGGCGACGCGCGGGCTGATGAACGCCGCGGCCTTTGCCAAGATGAAAAAGGGTGCCTATCTCATCAACACCGCGCGCGGCCCGCTGGTCGACGAGCCGGCGCTGATCGCCGCGCTCGATTCCGGCCACCTCGGCGGCGCCGCGCTCGACGTGGTGACCATCGAGCCGCTGGCGAAAGATTCAGCCTTGATTGGCCGCGATAACGTGATCCTGACCCCACACACCGCGTTCTATTCGATCGAAGCCCTGGAGGAATTGCAGACGAAATGTGCGAGCGACGTCGCGCGCGTGCTCAGCGGCGAAAAAGCGATCTACCCGATCTCGGCCTAGGCGCTCCGTCAGTAGCGCAGCGCCTGGCCCTCGATGGTGCAGCGGCGCATCAGCCGTGGCTCCTCGCGCGGAAAATCCTTGCGCGCATGGATCGAGCACCAATTGTCCCAGACCACGAGATCGCCAAGCCGCCATTCGTGCTCGTAGACGATCGCCGGATCTTCGGCGATATCGAACAGCTGCGCCAGCGCCGCTTCGCTCTCCTCGGGCGCAAAGCCTTCGATGCGCGCCGACATCAGCCGGCTGACATAGAGCGCCTTTTTGCCGGTCGCCGGATGGGTGATGATGATCGGCTGCTCGTGGTGCAGGATCTTCTCAAGCTCGATGCGCGACAGATCGAGGCGCTCGCGCCGTTTGTAGTCGTGCACCTGCAGCACGTTGCGGCCTTCGAGCCGGTCGCGCAACGGGCGCGGGATGTTTTCGTAGGCCTTGTACATGTTGGAGAAACAGGTCTCGCCGCCCTGCGAGGTGAGCTGCATCGAATACAAAAACGTCGCACGATGTGGCTGCGCGTAATAGCTGGTGTCGTGATGGAACCACATCTCACCGTCGCCGAAGGCGCCGGCCGACTTGCCGTTCTCGACGATGTTGGTGACCATCATGAACGGCGTGTCGTAGTCGCCGCCAGGGGTGCGCCCATTGGCCGGGCGGCGGCGGATATGGACCTTGCCGAAATAGCCGGCGGCGCGCAGCTGATCGGTTTCCGGCAGCTCCTGGTCGCGAAACACGACAACGACGTGCCGATCGAACGCGGCGTTGATGGCCTTGACCGTGGCGTCGTCCAACGGCCGGCGCAGATCGACACCCTTGATCTCGGCGCCGAGCGCCGGCGACAGCGGCTCAACCGACATCGTCATGCGTTTCCTCCATCGTGCATCGGGATAAAGTGCATCCGGGATAAAACTCGGACTTTGGCGAATAGTCGTGCTTTTCCGCTTCTGCCGCAAGCCGGCGCTTGTCTGGCGCCGCTCGCCAAGCGATATTTCGCGCGCATGCAGCTTCGTTGATCCGATCGAGTCCACAAACCTTTTTTGTCTGCCATCCTCGGCACAAGTCTGCTGTTTGGATTGACGATCGCGCCTCACGCCGCCGAGCCGGATGCGTCTTTCAAGGGCCAGACCGTGCACCTCTATATCGGCTTTGCGCCTGGCGGAACTTACGATTATTTCGGCCGTCTCGTCGCACGCCACATCGGCCGGCATCTTCCCGGCAATTCGACGGTGATCGCGGAACAGATGCCAGGCGCCGGCAGCTTCACCGCCGCGAATTTTCTCTATGCGCACGCGCCAAAGGACGGCACCGCGCTCGGCATCGTCAGCCAGACCATGGCGATCGAAGAAGCGCTCGGCACGCCGGGCGTCCAGTACAAAGCCGCCCGGTTCAACTGGATCGGGCGCGCGACGTCGGTGAACGAAGTGTCGCTGACGTTTCACGCGTCAAAAACGAAAACGATCCGCGACGCCATCGCCCACGAAACGACCATGGCCGGCACCGGCGCCGGCTCGCCGTCGGAGACCTATCTCAAGCTGCTCAACGACGTGGCCGGCACCAGGTTCAAGCTTGTCGGCCCCTACCCTGCATCCAACGACGCCATGCTGGCCATGGAACGCGGTGAGGTCGACGGTGCCTTTACGTCCTACGCGACGCTCAAGGTTTCGCACCAGGATTGGCTGCGCGACAACACGATCAACGTTCTCGTACAGTACGGTGAGCGCTCTGCCGATCTGCCGGATATTCCCTACGCGGTCGATCTCGCGACGACCGATGAAGGCCGGCAGCTAATGGCGTTTTACGTCAGCTCAGAGCAGATCGGCCGCGCCTTCCTGGCGCCGCCGGAAACACCCGCCGAGAGGATCGCGATTTTGCGCAGGGCCTACGATGAAACCATGCAGGACCCGCGATTGCTGGCCGAAATCGACCAATCGCACTCCGAATTCAACCCGTTGTCCGGCGACAAGCTGCAGCGGCTGGTGGCGGCAACCGCGGAGGCGCCGGCTGCGATCGTAGCCCGCATCCGCAGCATTATCGGTATCGGCCGGTGAAGCGGTTTAACTCTTTCGGCATCTTGCGAAATAAAATGAACATTAGGCGGCAGTTGGCGTTTTATTCGCTTGAGGCGCGCCAGTGGCCGACTGGCAATGACCATTGTCGCGGCCCATATCGGCTTGGGCCCCTGGCGACATGCGGAGGTGCATATGGCACTGGCACGCAAGCGATCCACCGAACCACCCATTCAAGTTCCTGACAAAATTGCGGTATCGCTGACCGTCAATGGCGTCGACCGGCAGCTCAATGTAGCGCCATGGACGACGCTGCTCGACGCCTTGCGCGACCATCTCGATTTGACCGGCACCAAGAAGGGCTGCGACCACGGCCAGTGCGGCGCCTGCACGGTGCTGGTGGACGGGCGGCGGATCAATTCCTGCCTGACGCTTGCGGTGATGAAGGACGGCGCCAAGGTCACCACCATCGAGGGTTTGGCGACCGCGGGCGCGCTGCACCCGTTGCAGCAAGCGTTCATCGACCACGACGCGTTCCAGTGCGGCTATTGCACCCCGGGACAAATCTGCTCGGCTGTCGGACTGATCGCCGAGGGCAGGGCCAAGACCGCGGACGAGATTCGCGAGCTCATGAGCGGCAACATCTGCCGCTGCGGCGCCTATCCCAACATTGTCGCGGCGATCCTTCAGGCGATGGGACAATCATGATCAATTTCCAGTTCGCGCGTGCCAACGACGTTGCCGACGCGGTGCGCCGGATCGCCGCCGATCCGGCCGCGAAATTCATTGCCGGCGGCACCAACCTGATCGACCTGATGAAGGAGGATGTCGAACGCCCGTCGCGGCTGATCGACATTTCCCGCCTGCCGCTCAAGAGCGTCGAGGAAACGGCGGATGGCGGTTTGCGCATCGGCGCGCTGGTGCCGAACTCCGACCTCGCCTATCACCCGCTGGTCGCGCAGCACTATCCGATACTCGCCAGCGCGATCCTCGCCGGCGCGTCGCAGCAGCTGCGCAACATGGCTTCGACCGGCGGTAATCTTCTGCAGCGCACGCGCTGCGCCTATTTCTACGATACGGCGACGCCCTGCAATAAGCGCGAGCCCGGCAGCGGCTGCTCCGCCCGTAACGGGCTCAACCGCATGCACGCCATCCTCGGCTTTAGCGAATCCTGCATTGCGACGCATCCGTCCGACATGTGCGTGGCGCTCGCGGCGCTTGATGCCAAGGTTCATGTCGCCGGTGCCACCGGAGAGCGCGTGATCGCGTTTGCCGATTTCCACCGGCTTCCCGGCGATTCCCCGCAGCACGACACCAATCTGCATCCGGACGAGATCGTCACGGCAGTGGAGCTTCCGGCGCACGGCTTTGCCGAGAATTACACCTATCTGAAAATCCGCGATCGCCTGTCCTATGCGTTCGCGCTGGTGTCGGTCGCGGCGGCGCTGGAACTCGACGGCGACACGATCAAACAGGCGCGGTTGGCGCTCGGCGGCGTCGCGCACAAACCGTGGCGCGACGCGAGCGCGGAAGCGGCGCTGCGCGGCCAGGCCGCTAGCCAAGCCACATTCGCCCAAGCGGCGGACCTGGTTCTGCGCGACGCCAAAGGTTTCGCGCACAACGCCTTCAAGATCGAGCTGGCGCGCAAGGTCATCGTCCGCGCGCTGACGCAGGCGGCGCGCGGCACGCCGCAATCGCAATCCAACAAGAAGATCCGGTGAACGCCATGGCGCCATACATCGGCACGCCCACCTCCCGCGTCGACGGCCACGCCAAGGTCACTGGTGCTGCGAAATACGCCGGCGAATTCAACGTGCCCGGCCTCGCCTATGGCGCCGTCGTCACCTCGACGATCGCCAAAGGCCGCATCGCGCATATCGACGTCAGCGAGGCGTTGCGCTTAAAGGGCGTGCTCGACGTGCTCACCCACGAAAACCGTCCCCGCATGGCGGCAACGAGCGCCGCGTACAAGGACGACGTGGCGCCGGAGACAGGCTCGCCGTTCCGTCCACTCTACGACGGCAAGATCCTGTTCAGCGAGCAGCCGATCGCTTTGGTGCTGGCCGAGGAGTGGGAGATCGCCCGCTTCGCGGCTTCGCTGGTGCACGTCGCATACAAGAAGCAAGCGCACAGCACCGACCTCTTCGCCCGGCGCGAAAAGGCCTTTGTGGTCAAAAAGCCGGAGAAACCGCGCGGCAAAGCCGATCGGGCCTATGCGGGCGCCGCCGTGCGCCACGAAGCCGAATATTACATCCCGATCGAGCATCACAATCCGATGGAGTTGTACGCCGCGACGGCGCTGTGGGACGGCGACGGCAAGCTCACGGTCTATGACAAGACCCAGGGCGTGCAGAACGTGCAGCACTATCTATGCGGCGTGTTCAAGATGAAGCCGGACGATGTGCGCGTGGTATCACCCTTTGTCGGCGGCGCTTTCGGCTCGGGGCTTCGTCCGCAATACGAGGTAGTGCTCGCCGTGCTGGCGGCGCGCGCGCTGGAACGCTCGGTGCGCCTCGTGCTGACCCGCCAGCAGATGTATGGGCTCGGTCATCGGCCGGGCACGATCGAGCGGCTTGCGATCGGCGCCGAGACAGACGGCACACTCGACGCGATCAGTCACGAGGCGATCGCGGTGACGTCGCAGTATGAGGATTTTTCCCGCAACGACACCGCCTGGTCCGGCCAGCTTTATAAAAGCGCGAACGCGAAATATGTGCACAAGCTGGTCCGGCTCGATGTTGCCACGCCGTCGGATATGCGCGCACCCGGCGCGGCCACCGGCGTTTACGGGCTCGAATGCGCGATGGACGAACTCGCGGTGGCGCTCAAGCTCGATCCGCTGGAGCTGCGCTTGCGCTGCTACTCGGACCGCGACCAGAACGCGGACGTTCCCTATACCAGCAAGCAGCTGCGCGAATGCTACCGCCAGGCCGCGGCAGCCTTCGGCTGGAGCAAGCGGAGCGCCGCGCCGCGCTCGATGCGCGACGGCAGCGAGCTGGTCGGCTGGGGCATGGCGACCGGCATCTGGGAAGCGTTGCAGATGGAATGCGCCGCCCGCATCGTGCTGACGGCCAACGGACACGCCGAAATCGTATCCGCGTTCTCCGACATCGGCACCGGCACCTACACGATCATGGCACAGGTGGCAGCCGACATGCTCGGCCTGCCGCTCGACAATGTCACCGTCAGGCTCGGCGATTCGACGCTGCCGCAAGCGCCCGTCGAGGGCGGCTCATGGACGGCGGCCTCCATATCGCATGCGATCGCCAGAACCGCCGATGACCTGCGCAAGGAGCTGTTGCGGCTGGCCAAGACAATGCCGAATTCGCCGCTCGCAGGTTCGCAGCCGAAGGACGTTGTCCTCGCTGACGGCAACATTCTGAACAAGGCGACCGGGCGCGCCGTGTCGATAGCGGATGTGATGCGCCACGGCGCCGTCGATCGCATCGAGCGGGAAAGCACGGTGAGTTTCAAGGAATCGAAGTCGCATGCCCACAACACCCATTCGGCGATCTTCGCCGAGGTCAAGGTGGACGAGGAGCTCGGCGTCATTCGCGTGACCCGCGTCGTCAATGCGGTCGCGGCCGGGCGCATCCTCAACACCAAGACCGCGCACAGCCAGATCATGGGGGCCGTGGTGTGGGGCATCGGCATGGCGCTGCACGAGGAAACGCTGCACGACCATGAATTCGGCCGCATCATGAACGCCAACATCGCCGAGTATCATGTGCCGGTGAATGCCGACGTGCACGACATCGAGGTCATCTTCGTCGATGAGCCCGATGCCATCATCAATCCGCTGGGCATCAAGGGCGTGGGCGAGATCGGTATCGTCGGCGTTGCCGCGGCAATCGCCAATGCGATCTACCACGCGACTGGAAAACGCGTGCGCGACCTGCCGATCACGATCGATAAATTGCAGCGGCCGTCTTGAAAAGATGCAGGTTGCCGACTAGCTCTTCTCGCGCTGCCACACCACGATCACCCGCACCGTCTTGTCGTTGATGTTCGGGTGCGGCATCGGCGGACTCTCGATGTAGAGCCGGTCGCCCTCGAAACGAATATTGCGCACCTGCTCGCCACCGACCCAGGCTTCGTTCCACGCCGCTTCGACCTTGGTGATGACCTGGCCATTTTCGACGCGATAGCGGCCGGTATAGGCGATCATGGATTTGAGCGCCTGCGCGCGGTCTGCGTCGGTTTTGGGGATCGCCCTGCCCTCGGCGGTCATCAGCGCGAGCCAGCGGCCTTCGGGCGTTGCGATCTGAATGCCGCGCGGATGCTCCCCATAGACCGGCGTGCGTTCGCGGGTCGCCGCGCCTTCGTAGACGACCGATACCAGCGTCCAGGAGCCGACGATCTTTCGACAGAGCTCAGCGTCGTCGGGCTGCGTTAGCATGTAGAGGATTCTGATCCCACAAACGTTGATGTGCCAAAAATTCTTTTCATTTTAAGGTCATTTTGCACTGAAAATAAAATTCTAGGAGAAAAAATATTTCAGAATCGCGAGTACTGCGAGCTTTGCAAACTCCCCCATCGCGCTGTCAGCAAATTTCTTTGCAACGTATCGAAGTGGCTTTAACAAACCCTCTCTTATCAATGCTTTACTTGGACTTCCCTCTTTTACCGCATCAAGCGTGCCCCGAATCGTTTTGACGATACCATTTCTTTCGCTAGGCTCAGACGAAGCGTAGCCATTATTCTGTTCAATCACCTCAATCGCCTTTTCACTCACTTCGATTGCGTGCTGATAATCGGCATTAGACCGATCAATTTCTAGTGGTTCCCAGGGCTGCTCCTCAATAGGAATGCCCTCGTCTTCATGCGAAATTTCGGCTACTTCATTGAACCCCGCCACCTCCTTGTTCGCCTCAATCAATTTTTCATTCAAGGCGTCAATGGCTGTTCGTATCCAAGAGACCTTAGTGTTTCCAGCTAATCTAAACTTATAGAATGGTGAAGCTTCGTTATTCATTAAATTCGAGACGCGTGTGCCGGCATCGCCGGTGAGTACCAGGAGATCTGGGCCGAAATCGTCTTTTAGAAACTTAATGACATTATTTTCCTCAAGAAATTCCAGAGCATCAATAACCGCCTGATAGTTAAACAGGCGTGGAACCTTATTTCCGAAAACGTCTTCCCGGTTACTCAAATCAATTAGAGCGTCAACATTTGTCACACCGAGCTCAGGAAACAAAAGCCAAATATAACAAGCGTAATATTCAACAGCGCGCTCTTGTAGCTCCTTTCGTGTCATGATTACCCCGGCCCGCCGGATTCGATGATAGGGATTCCACCTTAATTTGTTGTCACTCCGCGGTCCAGCCGCCATCGAGCACCAGCGCCGAGCCGGTCATCAGCGACGAGGCGTCGGAGGCGAGAAAGACGATGGCGCCGGTGATCTCGTCGAGCTGGCCGAGGCGGCCGAGCTTGATCTTCGACAAAACTTCGTCGCGAAACGCCTTGTTCTCGAAGAACGGCCGCGTCATCGGCGTTTCGAGAAAAGTCGGGCCGAGACTGTTGACGCGGATGTTGTGCGGCGCAAGCTCGATCGCCATCGCCTTGGTGAAACCCTCCATGGCGTGTTTCGAGGCGCAATAGACGGTGCGGCGGGCAGCGCCGACATGGCCCATCTGCGACGAGATATTAACGATCGAGCCGGGCAGTTTTGCCGTTATCAGCCGCATCGCCACCGCCTGCGCCATGAAAAACGCGGCGCGTACATTGAGTGCGAAGATGGCGTCGAAATCCTCGACTTTGACGTCCGCCAGAAGCGCCGGGCGGTTCGTGCCGGCATTGTTGATAAGGATTTGAAACGGTTCGGCGTCGGCGACCGCCTTTCGCGTAGATTCTACGTCGGTGACGTCGAGCACCAGCGCGTCGGCCTTCTCGCCGCGGGCGCGGATGGCGCCGGCCGCATCCTCGATTTCCTGTTTGGTGCGCGCGGCAAGCGTGACATGCGCACCGGCCGCGGCCAGGGCCGACGCTGCCGCAAGCCCGATGCCGCGCCCGCCGCCGGTGACGAGCGCGCGCTTACCGTCGAGCCGGAAGGAGGCAGCCTTGGTGAGCGTGACCGGCGCCATGGCAGCTATACTTTTCCCTTCGCATAGCGTTCGAGCCGTTCGGCGAGCGTGCCGGTATGGAGCTCGAACAAATGGTTGTCGTCGTCATAGAAATAAAGCGAACGCCCCTCGGCCGGCACGCGCTGGCGTGGCGGCCGTATCTCAAGGCCCATCGCCTTGACCTTCGCCTCGTAGGCTTCGAACTCGACGTCTTTGATCTTGAAGGCAACGTGGTTGTAGGTCCGCGACGGCAGCGGCTCGCCCTCCATCACCGCGATCCAGAGATCGCCGACCTGAAAGAATTTTTCGCGCGCGACGGAGAATGTCTCCTCACCACTCGCATAGACTTCTCGAGCACCAAAAATACTGGTCAGGATGCGCGTCATCCGCTCCAGATCGCGGACCACAAAGGTCACGTGTGACAGGCCTGCGATCACTCCGCCGCCTCGCCATAGGGCACGTTGCGGCCGCCGTAGCGGCGGACGCGGACATTGGCCTGCTCGGCGTGGGCGACAAAGCCTTCGAGCATGCACAGCCGCGAGCAGTATTCGCCGATCATGGCGCTGGCCTGGTCGGTGAGCACTTTCTGATAGGTGCAGGTTTTGAGAAACTTGCCGACCCACAGCCCGCCAGTATAGCGCGCTGCCTTCTTGGTCGGCAGCGTGTGGTTGGTGCCGATCACTTTGTCGCCGTACGCAACGTTGGTGCGCGAACCGAGGAACAGCGAGCCGTAGTTTTTCATGGTGTTGAGGAAATAATCCGGATCGCGCGTCATCACCTGCACGTGTTCCGAAGCAACACGATCGGCCTCGCGCACCATCTCGGCCTCGTCGTCACAGACGATGACCTCGCCGTAATCGGCCCAGGCCTTGCCGGCGGTTTCGGCAGTCGGCAGGATCGCCAGCAGCCGGTCGATCTCCTTCATCGTCTCGCGGGCGAGTCTTTCCGAATTGGTGATCAGAATCGCCGGCGAGGTTGGGCCGTGTTCGGCCTGGCCGAGCAGATCGGTCGCGCACATTTCGCCGTCCACCGTGTCGTCGGCGATGATCAGCGTCTCGGTCGGCCCGGCGAGCAGGTCGATGCCGACTCTGCCGAACAATTGCCGCTTGGCTTCCGCGACATAAGCGTTGCCCGGGCCGACAATCATGTCGACCGCGGCGATGGTTTCCGTGCCGAGCGCCATGGCGGCGACCGCCTGCACGCCGCCGAGCACGAAAATCTCGTCGGCGCCGCCGAAATGCATGGCCGCGACGATCGCCGGATGGGGCCCGCCATGAAACGGCGGCGCGCAGGCGATGATGTTCTTCACCCCGGCGACGCGGGCGGTGACGATCGACATATGCGCCGACGCCACCATCGGGTAGCGGCCGCCCGGCACATAGCAGCCGATCGAATTCACCGGGATGTGCCTGTGGCCGAGCACGACGCCGGGCAGCGTCTCGACTTCGAGATCGCGCAGCGTCTCCTTCTGCTTTTGCGCAAAGTTGCGCACCTGCGCCTGGGCGAACTTGATGTCGTCGAGATCGCGCTTCCTCATCGCCCCGATGGCGCGCTCGATCTCTTGCGGCGTCAGCTTGAACGAGGCCGGCGCCCAGTTGTCGAACTTTTGCGACAGCTCGCGCACGGCAACGTCCTTGCGCGCGTCGATGTCGGCGAGAATTTGCTCGACCGTCTCGCGCACCTTGGCATCGGCCGCCTTGATCGCGCTCGCGTCCATTCCGCGCTTGAGGTGGCGGGGCATGGGTGACTCCTCTATCACCCTCCCCTGCAGGGGAGGGTAAGATTATTTTATCGCCTGCGGGTTGATCGGCGAGCCGGTGCCGCCGGTGATGATCAGCGGCGGGCCGCAGAAGAAGAATTCGTAGACGCCGTCCTCGTGGCAATCCTCGGCGAGCTCCTTGAGGTAGAAGATCTCGCCCATGCACAGCCCCATGGCCGGGATCACCACCCAGTGCCACGGCTGGTTGGCTTCGCTGGTTTCATTGGGCCGCACCTCGACACCCCAGGTGTCGGTGCAGATCGCCGCGATCTCTTTTTCCTGGCACCAATAGCAATTCTCGAATTTGACGCCGGGCGCGTCGCCGCCCGCATAACCGCCCCATTGCTTTTCGCTGATGCAGCGCTCCATCTGCCCGGTGCGGATGAGGACGAAATCGCCGCGGCCGATGGCGACGTTCTGGTCCTTGGCGCATTTGTCGAGCTCGTCGTTGGAGATACTCTCGCCATCGGCCATCCACTTCACGCCGCGGAAGCGCGCGATGTCGAGCAGCACGCCGCGGCCGACCATCTTGTTTTTGGAGTGCTCGATGCCGAGCACGTTGAGACCCTTGGCGTCGATCAGCTTGGCATCGTGGCCGTTATAGGCCTTGTCCTCGTAGAACACGTGGCCGAGCGCGTCCCAATGCGTGGCGCCTTGCACGCACAGCATCAGCGTGTCGTCGGCATAGCGGATCCGGTTCCAATCCTGGCGGCCGGCGATGGCATCGGTGCCGGTCGCCAGCATCTGATGGATCGGATTGAAACGGCCACCGAACAGCCCGTTCTGCGGGCCGCTGGCGTCGAGCGGAATGCCGAGCGCAAACACCTTGCCGGTGCGGATGAGGCTCGCCGCATTGACGATGTCCTGCGGCGTGACCTGGTTGAGCGTTCCGACATGATCGTCCTTGCCCCAGCGGCCCCAGTTCTTGAGCTTTTCCGTCGCCTCGGCGATCGCCTTCTTGCCGACCTTGATGTCCATCGGAGTGCTCCCGTTTCCCCTGCTGTCTATTCCCGTGGCGGTCAGAGGGCCGCCGGAGGGTGCGCGTTAGTTTGCCACAAATGCCTCGCGGCGTGCGCGGAATTTGTGCGCTTGCGCAACCTCCTTGCCGCCTCGCCACTGCCCATTACACTGTCGCACGCGCAATACCGGGAGTTACGACATGAAGCTTTTGAGTTTCGTCGCCGGCGGCAAGGAAGAGTTCGGCGCCGTGAGCGGCGATGGCGTGGTCACCATGAACGACCGCGTCAGGCAACCGAGCTTGCGCGCCGCACTCGCCGCCGGCGCCATGGAGGCGATGCGCAAGGCTGTGCAGGACGCAAAGCCCGATCGCAAGCTCGCCGACGTAAAATTCTTGCCGGTGATCCCCCAACCCGGGAAAATCCTCTGCGCCGGGGTCAATTACCGTGCCCATGCGTCGGAGGTCGGCCGCGAATTGCCGAAGCAGCCGAGCATGTTCATCCGTTTCACCGACACGCTGGTCGGTCACGACGGCGCCATGATCCGCCCAAGCGTATCGGATAATTTCGATTATGAAGGCGAGCTGGCGCTGGTCATCGGCAAGGGTGGGCGTCACATCGCGGCCGAAAACGCCCTCGACCACATCGCGGGCTATACGATCTTGGCCGATGGCTCGGTGCGAGATTATCAGAAATTCTCCGTCACTTCCGGCAAGAATTTTCCCGGCACCGGCCCGCTCGGGCCATGGCTCGTCACCAGCGACGAGATTCCCGATCCAAGCAAGCTCACCTTGACGACGCGGCTCAACGGCCTGCAAGTCCAGCATTCCGCCACCGACAAGCTGATCTATTCGATCCCGCAGATCGTCGCCTTCTGCTCCGACTTCACCGCTTTGTCGGCGGGCGACATCATCGCCACCGGCACCCCCGAGGGCGTCGGCCACAGCCGCAAGCCGCCGCTGTGGATGAAGCCGGGCGACACGCTCGAAGTCGAGATCACCGGCATCGGCACGCTGCGCGCGCACATCGTCGACGAGAAAAAATGATTTCCCCTCCCCCTTGTGGGGAGGGATAGGGGTGGGGGTCGAGAGGCAGATCGCTAACGTCGACGATTGCGCGCCACCTCCCGACCCCCCACCCCTCCCTCCCCCACAAGGGGGGAGGGAGACGTGCGCTCAGCCAGCCGATGCCGCCAGCCCGAACAGCGCCTCGGCGTTGCGATAATAGATTTTCTCCCGATCGGCATTCGACAGCGGCAGCGAATCGAGCACCTTGATGGTGTCGCGGATGTAGCCGGGCCCTTTCTCCTTGTCGAACGGGCAATCGGACGCGAACACCACGTGGTCGGCGCCGAAGAAATCGAGGCCGCACACCGTCGCGGCGCGCGCGCCTTCGACGGCGGTGTCGCCGTAAAAATCCTTGAAATAGTCGTACGGCCGCTTCTTCAAGGATTTGCGCAGGCTCTCGTAATCCTCATCCGACGTGCGCACGCCCATCTGATCAAAGGAGTGAGCGACACGGCCTTCGAGATAGGGCACGACGCCGCCGAGGTGATGGGCGATGACCTTGAGGTCGGGATGCCGGTCCATGATCTTGGAGAACACCAGCCGCGCCAGTGTGACCCCGGTCTCGTACGGCCAGCCGAGCACGCTGCAGATTTCGTATTTCGACACTTTCTCGGTGGGATAATCGGGCATTTCGCGGGTGCGCGCCGGATGCAGCAGGATCGGCTTGCCGGCTGCGGCGATGACATCGAAGATCGGCAGGAATTTCGGCTCATCGAGCGGCTCGCCGTTGGCGTTGGTGGCAAGCTGCACCGCATTGGCACCGTTCTTCAAGGCGCGCTCGGCCTCCTTGGCGGCAGCCTCCGGCGCGTTCATCGGCAATAGCGCCGACCAGCCGACGAAATGCTTTGGATGCTTCGCGGCCACTTCGGCGAGGCCGTCATTGGCAATCTTTGCCATCTCCGGCGATTGCTCCGGGCCCCACAACCGCTCGATCGGCGGCAAGCCGTGGGACAGCACCTGTGAATAGTTTTCGAACTGCTCGACGATGCGCAGGCGCAAATCGAGATCGGACAGGGCCGGAATACCGCGCACGCGCTTGCCGAGATTCTTCGCTCCGGCCGGTGTCTCCAACAGCGCGTCGTAATAGCGCTTCGGGAAAAAATGATTGAAGGCGTCGATATAGCGCATGCTAATTCCTTTCTTATTCCCCTCCCCCTTGTGGGGAGGGGCAGGGGTGGGGGTCGCGCGGCGACGTGCAGACATCGACGTTAGCGAGCCACCTCTCGACCCCCACCCCACCCTCCCCACAAGGGGGTGGGAGTGTGTCAGTGCGCCTGCATCAGCCAGGAAGCGATGGCAAAAGCATCGGCGTCGCGATCGAAATAGCCGATCACCTGCAGCCCCAGCGGCATGGTGTCGACCTCGAACAGCGGCAGCGACAGCGACGGCACGCCGAGCAGCGACGACGGTACGCCGAATTCCGGATTGCCGGTCGAGCTCAAGCCCTCCGGCGCGGCGCTGGGCGCCGCGAGCGTGATGCAGGCGTCGCACACCGCGGCAAGCTCGGCGTGGACGGCGCGAATACGGGCGCGCTCTTTCAGATCGGCGCGATGCCGGTCGAGCGTCAGGCTCTCGTATTTCTCCGCCCGCTCCACGAAGAGACGGCTCAATTTGCTGGCGTCGCGATCGCGCATGGTGTGCAGGAACCAGCGATTTTCCCAGCCGTTGCAGCGATGCGACAGCTCGGTGACCTGGGGCAACTCGGCTTCCAGCGCCGCGACCTTCTTGTCGTTGCGCCGGGTGCGGATATCGACGCCGGCCGATTTCAGCCGCGCCACGCAATCTTCGAGATTAGCTTTCGCACCCGGCGACGCCACGTCCCAGCCGGCGGTTTCCAGCATGGCGAGCGCACGCGGCTTCTTTGCCGCCGGCGCCTTGTCCGGCCCTTGCAGGCCGGGCGTGCCGGCATCGCCACCGACGCGGGCGACGATCTCGTAGGCGACCTGCCAGGTATCTTCGAGCGACGCACCGAGGATGCCGGTGCAGCTTTGGCTCTGATAATCGTGGCTGCCTTGGCGGTTGAGCGCATTGACCGTCGGCTTGAAGCCGACGCAGCCGCAATAGCTCGCCGGACGCACGGTCGAGCTGATCACCTGGGTGCCGAGCGCGGCACTGACGATGCCGGCGGCGACCGACGCCGCCGAACCGCTCGACGAGCCGCCGGGGGTGTGCGCGACATTCCAAGGATTGCGCGTACCGCGTGGCTCGGACGCGGCGAATTCCGTCGTCACCGTCTTGCCGATGATGACCGTGCCGGCGTCGCGCAACGCCCGCACGCATGCGGCATCCTTCTCCGAGCGCCAACCGGTGAAAAGCGGCGAACCCATTTCGGTCGGCATGTCGACAGTTTCGATGATGTCCTTGATGCCGACCGGCATGCCGTCGATAGCTGACAACGGCTTGCCCGCGCGCCAACGCGCGGTGGCGCGATCCGCAGCCGCCCGCGCATCGGGCACGTTAGTGCGGACGAACGCGCCGATCCGCGGCTCCCATTGCTCGAGCAGTGCCAGTGACTGTTCGAGAAATTCGCGCGGCGTCTGCTTCCCGGAAGAAAAATTCTGCGCCGCGTTGAGGTACGGCCGCATAACCGGCTTTGTTCGGTCAGGTGCCAGCATTCGTTACTCGACCTCTTTCTTCGCTGTCCTGCCCCGCGAAGGTGGGGCACCCAGTAGTCACGGTGCGATCGGCCATCGCTGTGCGCTGTCTCCAGGCCAGCGTTTACTGGATCATCCGCCTCCGCGGATGATGACAACGGCTATTTCTTGCTCTCGTCGTAATAGTGAATCTCATAAAGCATGCAGCCGCGATCGGACTTGAACGGCCCGTGATGGACGCCGGGCGGCCGGCACGCATAGGTCGGCGCATCGAATGGCTCGCCGCCATTGCCCTTGTCGTCATTGCCGACGATCAGGTCGCCGGAGACCAGATAAACCTCTTCCCAATGATCGTGCACGAAGGGAGCGGTGGTGTAGACGCCGGGCGCAAAGCGCAACAGCCGGGTGCGGCTGCCCATCTTCTTGGTCTCGTCGAGATCGCTGGCCAGGATTTTTTGCTGGATGCCGGACGGATAGCCGGGCGGCGTCACCCAACCCTCCTTCATGTCGACCTTGTGGAATTCGAGATGCGGCTTGTTCATCGGCATCGGTTCAGCTCCTTGTCATTCATCCGAGCACCGGCAGAGTATGGATACCGTAGCGATGCTGGATTTTGCGCCCGAGCACCGGATCGTCGAGCTCGACCTCGAAAACGTCCGAAGGCCGCACACCGCCCTTCGCGGACAGTGTGCCGCAGAACATCAGCGTGCCTTCGGCGAGCCCGGATTTGCCGGCGAATTTTCCGACCAGATCCAGCGGATCGAGCATCGCGGTCACAGGACCTTCCTGATACAGCACGCGCTTACCCTTTTCAGAGATATAGGCGCGCAGCATCAGCTTGTCCCAATGCGGCGCGACCTCGACCATCGGCCAGAATTCCGGCGCGATCGGCTTGTCGCACATCTGCTTCGACACCGAGACGCCGTATTTTTCCACCTCGCGGTCGGTGTGGTCAGAACCGGCGCCGACCCACAGCCGGCCGTCCTGCTGCAGCAGCACGAACTCGCCTTCGCCGCTCGACGCCTCGCCGAGCACCTCGATGCTGTCGGCAATCGTCAGCCGCGCCGCCGAGGCGCGGTAGAAGATCGGCGTCGTCGCCGGCGGTTTTACGCCGAGCGCGCCGAGTTCCTTGATGTGCAGCTCGACGGCGGCGCGGTCGCGCCCGGTCCAGCCGGCCACCACAAGGTGATCGACGGTGACGTTGCGGCGCGTCAGCCCGGAATCGTCGTGTAAGAGAAGCGGAAGTACGCGCGCCGACACTGGACCTCCCCGCCCGTTGCATTGAATTTGGCCGCATTGTACATGGAGGCTAAGCCTACGCAATCAAGCGACAGAGAAGCGCGCGAGGAGCCGCAGCCAAGTATCGCTGCAGCGGGACGCAGCCTCCCCATCGCCTTAAAGAGGATGCTCACCATGCACGAGATCGCCGGCCAGACTCACTGGCACGAGCCGAGTGGCTTCAAACGCGCCGGCTTCGGCAAGTTCAACCGCCCGAAGACGCCATACGACCTTTTCATGGAAGCGGACGACATTCCAGTCTACCGCGACATCGGCGTGAGCAAAGTGCAAAACTTGCCGCTGCAACCGTGGAAGCGCATGGGCGGCCGCGGCAGCTACATCCAGCTGCACGGCACCGAAGGCAAATGGGGCGCCTACGTGGTCGAGGTGCCGGGCGCCGGCGCGCTCAATCCTGAAAAGCACATGTACGAGGAAGTCTACCTCGTGGTCGAAGGCCGCGGCTCGACCGAAGTCTGGCTCGAAGGCGACAACAAGCGGCACGTGTTCGAATGGCAGAAGGGCTCGCTGTTCTCGATTCCGGTCAACGCCATGCACCGCATCGTCAATGCCAGCTCCGCGCCGGCGCTGCTGCTCGGCGGCACCACAGCGCCCAATCTGATGAACCTCATCAACAATACCGACGTGATCTTCAACTGCCCCTATCAGTTCCGCGACCGCTTCTCCGGGGCCGACGATTTCTACAAATACAAGGACGACATCGAGCCCGATCCGGTGCGCGGGCTCGCCATGAGGCGGACGAATTTCATTCCCGACATCGTCAATTGCGATCTGCCGCTCGACAATCGCCGCTCGCCCGGCTGGCGCCGGGTCGAGCCGTTCATGACCGGCAACACGTTCTATCTGTGGGTCGGCCAGCACGAGAACGGCCACTACTCCAAGGCCCACGCCCACACCTCGGCGGCGGTGCTGATCTGCATCAAAGGCAAGGGCTACACTTATACCTGGCCGGAACGCCTGGGCCTGACGCCGTGGAAAGACGGCAAGATGGCCGAAGTCAAGCGCGTCGACTACGAGCCGGTCGGCATGGTGTCGGCCGCGCCCGGCGGCGCGCGCTGGTATCACCAGCATTTCGGCGCCTCGAAAGAAGCGTTCCGCCTCACCGCCTGGTTCGGCCCGCACAATCCCGGCCGCGAACCCGGCCCGCCCGGCGAGAAGCACACCGATTACACCGCGATGGATATTCCCGAAGGCGGCACCGCGATCCCCTATTACATGGAGGATCCGTTCCTGCGCAGCGAATACGCCGAGACCATGAAGCGCGAAGGCGCCGAGAACCGCATGCGGCCGGAATATTACGAGCGCGATTACCGCGGATTGCTGCCGAAAGAATGAAGGCGTTCTGCATTTCCCCCGCGCTGTCATGCCCCGCGAAGGCGAGGCACCCAGTAAACGCAATCGCTGCGGCCACCACTCGCAACCGCCGGCGATTACTGGATCGTCCGCTTTCGCGGACGATGACACGGATAATTTCATGACTGACGAAACCCAAGAAGAAGCCCAAGGCGGGCGCATTTTCTTTTCCTCGACCGGGCGCACCTTCGGCGAAGAGGACGAGTTGTGCGTACTCTCGGTCGGCGTCGATATCGGCTCGTCGACCTCGCACCTCGTGTTCTCGCGCATCGTGCTGGAACGGCTCGACAGCCGCTACGTCGTCACCGAGCGCGAAAGCTTTTATCAGTCCGACATCTTGCTCACGCCCTACTCGGCCGAAGAAACCATCGACGCCGACGCACTCGGCGGCTTCATCGCGCAGCAATATAAGGACGCCAAGATCGATCCCGACGAGATCGACACCGGCGCGCTGATCTTGACCGGCGTCGCCGTGCGCCGCCGCAACGCCCGACGCATCGGCGAGTTGTTCGCGGCGCAGGCCGGCAAGATGGTCGCGGTCTCTGCCGGCGACAGCCTGGAAACCGTGATGGCGGCCTACGGCTCGGGCGCGGCGGCACGCTCGATCCGCAGCGGCGCGCCGCTGATCAACGTCGATATCGGCGGCGGCACCTCGAAGATCGCGGTCTGCGCCGAGGGCAAGGTGATCGACGTTACCGCGCTCGACGTCGGCGCGCGCCTGGTGGTGCTCGACGATACGCGCCGCATCGTACGGCTCGAAGAGGCCGGCCGGCGTTTTGGTGCAGAGCTTGGCTTGAAACTCGAACCGGGCGTGACGCTCTCCGAGCTACAGGCGCAAGCGCTCGCGGCGCGCATGGCCGACAGTTTGTTTGAGGCGATGAAGGGCGGTTCGCCGCGTGCCGGCGGCGCCGATTTGTTGCGGCTCGATCCGCTGACCTGGCGCGGCGAGGTCTCCGACGTGAGTTTTTCCGGCGGCGTCTCCGAATATATTTATGGCGGCGAAGCGAAGGCCTTCGGCGATATCGGCCCGCAGCTCGCCGCGGAAGTCCGCGCCCGGCTACGCGATTGGGGGCCGCAGCTGGCGCGGCCCGACGCGCGCATCCGCGCCACCGTGATCGGCGCCTCGCAATATACGATGCAGGTCTCCGGCAGCACCATCTTCGTGTCGCCGCTCGAAACGCTGCCGATGCGCAACGTGCCGGTGATCGCGCCGACGCTGCCGCTCGATGGGGAGACTATCGATTCCGCGGCCATCGCCGCCGCGATTAAAGCGGCGCTGAAGCGGCTCGATCTCGGCGACGGCCAAAGTGCCGTCGCCATCTTCGTGCCCTGGCGCGGATCGGCGACCTTTCGCCGCCTCGACGATTTCTGCAAAGGCGTCGCCGACGGATTGGGGGCGGTGCTGGCCAATGGCCATCCCATCGTGCTCGCCGGCGACGGCGACGTCGGCGGCCTGATCGGCATCCATTACTGCGAAGAGATGAAACTGAAAAACCCGATCGTCTCGATCGACGGCATCGAGCTCAAGGAGTTCGACTATATCGACATCGGCGCCATCCTCGACACTTCGGGCGCCGTGCCGGTGGTCATCAAGTCGCTGATTTTTCCGACCACCGCCGGCGTCGGCAAGGACTGGAAGGCGGAGCGGACGGTCGCCGCCGCTGACGCGACATAGCCGCCGCCCACTCATCTACGGAATTATTGCACTGCACAATGAGCGGGCGATGTGCGGTCAAAGCAGGCAGCCGGTCCCATAGACGGAGCCGAAATTAACCTTTCGACTTTTCACTAACCAATTGAAATATATGGCCTAAGCCAGATCCCGCGAGATGGCATCCATCTTGCTGTTTACACCTCAGAGGCGTTTTGCGCAGAGCCGCGGCAACGATCAACGCCGCCCGGCTCGGCGCGCCGTCAACGATGACCATCGAAGGAGACGGACGATGGACTATGTGAAAACAGCCGATGTCGCGGTCGCCATGCTCGAGGCCGGGCGGCGCAAGCTTGCGCTGTCGCCGCGCGACCTTCTCATTCGCGGCATGCTGTCGGGCGCCATTCTCGGCGTGGCGACGAGCCTCGCCTTTACCGGCGCGGTGCAGACCAACGTGCCGCTGGTCGGTGCGCTGATCTTCCCGGTCGGCCTGGTCAGTATCGTGCTGCTCGGCCTCGAGCTCGTCACCGGCAGTTTTGCGCTGGTTCCGCTGCCGTGGATCGAGCGCGAAGCCAGCGCCAGCTCCGTCCTCGTCAACTGGGGTTGGGTCTTTATCGGTAACCTGATCGGCAGCGTCGCCTACGGCGCGCTGCTCGCCATCGCGCTGACCAACATGGGAACCGCAGCGCCAGCCGGTGTCGCCGCACGCATCGTGCAGATCGCCGAGCTCAAGACCACCGGCTACGCGGCCATCGGCTTTGCCGGGCTGGTCACCTGTTTCGTCAAGGCGATGCTGTGCAATTGGCTGGTTTGTCTCGCCATCGTTCTCGCCATGACCACGACCTCGACCATCGGCAAGATCGCCTGCGCCTGGATGCCGATCTTCATCTTCTTCGCCCAGGGCTTCGAGCATTCCGTCGTCAACATGTTCATCATTCCGACTGGCATGATGATGGGCGCCAAGGTCACGGTCGCCGATTGGTGGCTGTGGAATCAGATCCCGGTGACGCTCGGCAATCTGGTCGGCGGTTTCACCTTCACCGGCCTCGCCATTTACATGACCTACAAGCCGCACGCGGCCGGCAAAGTTCTGGCGCCAACGCCGACCGGCGTGCCCGCGGAATAGCGCGAAGCACCCGGCGCAATCGCCGAATGGAGGTCGTGAACCAACGGAAGAGCTGAATGTCGGGAGATTTCGAGCCAGAGCAAAAACGCTATCTCGAAGGCTTCATGGCCGGACTGCAGATTGCGAAGACATCGCGGTCTGCGACCGGCAATGGCGCCGTAGCGCCCCCAGCGAACGCAGCAACAGCAGAGCCAATCGGACCCGACGCCGCGGCGCTACGCGCCCAGGATCGCACCATCAAGGCCGGCGGCAAGCTGTCGGACCCGGAAAAATTCAAGCGTGAGCTGCATCCGTTCGACGGCTACGAGAAGCTGAAAGACCAGGCCGCCAAGAACGAGGCGCCGAAAGCCGACGACAATTTCCGCTGGCGCTTCTTCGGCCTGTTCTACTGCGCGCCGACGCAGAAGTCCTATATGTGCCGGCTGCGCATCCCCAACGGCGTTCTTTCGCACTTGCAGTTCTCAGGCGTCGGCGAGCTCGCCGAGCGCTATGCCGGCGGCTACGCCCATGTGACCACGCGCGCCAATCTGCAGATGCGCGACGTCGAGCCCAAAAATGCCGTGGCCATGGTCGAGGCGATCCAGGATCTGGGCTTAAGCTCGCGCGGCTCCGGCGCTGACAATATCCGCAACGTCACCGGCACGCCGACTGCCGGGATCGATCCGCAGGAGCTGATCGATACCCGGCCTTACGCCCGCGAGTGGCATTTCCACATCCTCAATGACCGCTCGCTCTACGGCAT
>JBAUYI010000387.1:0-2574 GCA_049584715.1 Xanthobacteraceae bacterium | reverse complement strand
ATCCGCCAAGGTTGATGCCGTTCGATCCGTCGAGATTAACTCGACGCAACGTATTGTTGGTGCCCTGGAAGAAAATGAAATCATCGGTTATGAACGGCGTCGCGGCTGTCTCCTCTCCGCCCAGTTGAACGCCACCCGAGCCATCTAGATTGGCGCGCCATAGCCCGTTGTTTGTACCCTGAAAATAAATGTAATTGCCGGTGACAAATGGGGTAGTGACGGTCTCATGGCCGCCGAGTTGGACGCCGCCAGAGCCGTCGTGCCGGTTAGCCCGCCAGAGCCCGTTATTGGTGCCCTGAAAATAGATGAAGTTTAACGTCACGCACGGGATATCCTTGATTTCATGCCCACCGAGGTTAATGATGCCGGAACCGTCGAGATTCATCCGATACAGCCGATCGTCTGTACCTTGATAATAAATAAAGTCACCGAACTGAACGGGCGGGGTACTGCATTCGCTTCCGCCTAAATTTACACTGGTGTCATCACTTAAATTGAATGCCCACAATCTATTGTCGGTGTTCTGCACGTAGAGGTCCCACATTTCGGACTCCTTTCAAATATGAAATATTCGATCGCGATACCCCGTGATAGTAGGGCGTCGTTTGACCTGTGCTCGATATCGCTTTGGCCCGGTAGGATCGGATCTCCGACGCTTGCCCCTTAATCGATCCGACGAGGTCAGCACTCGGCTCTGCTTCAGCGCGTCAATCGGTTTCGCCAGCGCGCCAAACCCCACGCTGAATTCGCACCGTTGAATTCAAGATGGACCCATGAGGTTGCGGGAAGACCTATCACGATCTTAGTTGAATAGGAGCGGATTTCAACCGGAGACTATTGTGGTGTGCTCGGTTTCTTCCAGTCCTGGACTGTAGGCGAGAGCGAGCATCTGCCTTCCAACAGTGTCTATCGTTCTAAAGCGAGTGTCGCGGGTCTAACACTCAGCGAGGATCGCGCGGGTTATCAGGTTCGGCTTTTCCGCAAGCGATTAATCTCCACCTGCACCAATTGGTGGACATTTCAGCTACGTCGGACCGCTTACAAGCGCCGCGGGCTGGTCGCTGTTCTGTTTGTCATTCGGCGTGCAATATTGAGCCGCCGAGCCGGGGGATCGGTGTGCAAAATTGCCCCCCGCAAAGTGTGGCCATTGCAGGTTTCCCGCTTTGACTCGAAGCGGGTGGCCAGGGATGCTGGTCGCGGAGACGGTTGGCCACGCAAGGTGAGGCAATGGCATTGCGGTCTGCGAAAAACTGAAGGAAGATCGCGGAGCCGAAACGGAGCCAAATTTTGATAAAGCGCGGTTCGCGGGCGTAGTTCAGTGGTAGAACATCAGCTTCCCAAGCTGAGTGTCGTGGGTTCGATTCCCATCGCCCGCTCCAAGCTTTACATATTCGGCTGGCGGGCCAGCCGTGGCGCCGCGGATCTCGCTTCCCGGGCGTTTTGCCGCTGATTTTTCTCTTTGATCGGCCCCGCTACACCGGCTAGTCTTGCCCACAAGAGCCTCGAAAGGCTCGTTCGGGATGGAATACGCGGGGTGGATTCTCATGGATCAGAAAGCTGACGAGCGCTCGGGCTGGAGCTGGTGGTATCTGCTCCTCATCATTCAATTCGTCGCGGTGCTGTGGCCGCCGTTCTACAACGCGGCTGAGCCGTCGTGGGCGGGCATCCCGTTCTTTTATTGGTACCAGATGCTCTGGGTCATCATCGCGGCCGTTCTGACCGCGATCGTCTATTTCGCGACCGAAGACTAGATCGTCCCGCGCCGCCGCGGGATCGAACAACCAGAAACTCAAGAAATAAGACGCAAAAGCCGGGGGAGGCCTGTCGTGCCGGAAGTAAACTGGACTGCTCTGATCATCTTCGTGGCGCTGTTCGCCTTCATTACGTGGCTGGGTTTCGCCGCCGCGCATTGGCGCAAAGGCGATCTCGACCAGTTGCATGAATGGGGCTTGGGCGGCCGGCGCTTCGGCACCGTCATCACCTGGTTCCTGATCGGCGGCGACCTTTACACGGCCTACACCTTCATCGCCGTTCCGGCGCTCGCCTTCGGCGCCGGCGCCATCGCCTTCTTCGCGGTGCCGTACACGATCATGATCTATCCGATCCTGTTCCTGGTCTTCCCGCGGCTTTGGCATGTCTGCCACAAGCACAATTACATCACGCCGGCCGATTTCGTGCGCGGCCGCTTCGGCAATCGCTGGCTGGCGCTCGCGGTCACCATCACCGGCATCGTCGCCACCATGCCCTATATCGCGCTGCAACTGGTCGGCCTGCAGGTGGTGATCGGCGCCATGGGCGTCGGCGGCGCCGCCGGCACTTTGGCGTCGGACCTGCCGCTGATCATCGCTTTCATCGTCCTCGCGGCGTTCACCTATTCGAGCGGGCTGCGGGCGCCGGCATCGATCGCCATCGTCAAGGATATTCTGATCTACATCACCGCTTTCGCCGCCGTGATCGTGGTGCCGATCCAGCTCGGCGGCTTCGGCCACATCTTCGCGGCGGTGCCGCCGGCGAAGCTCTTGCTGGCGACGCCCGGCGCCAACACCACCGGCGCCTATGGCATCTACGTCACGC
>JBAUYI010000386.1:0-15447 GCA_049584715.1 Xanthobacteraceae bacterium | reverse complement strand
GCCCGAGCCCCCTCACCCCTCCCTCTCCCCTCTGGGGAGAGGGAGCAGCAAGCGCGGAGGCGGCAGCCAGTGACCGCGGCCAACGGATCCGTAGACTTTCTAGCTGCAACCGGGCCCGCTTCGCGCTGGCGTCAGCCGAACATCCTGCTGATCGTCTGTGTCGCCATCGGCATCTGGCTGGTGCTGGTCCCGGTCGCGGCGTTGCTCCTCACCGCATTCACCGAAGACACCGGCCTGGGTTTTGGCGCCTTCACGCTCGATAATTTCGTCGAGGCCTATGGCAGCACGCGCATCCTGCGCCTGTTCGCCAACTCGGTCGTCTACGCGCTCGGCACTGCCGTCGTGACCTTCTTCATTGGCGGTTTCGTCGCCTGGGCGGTCGAGCGCACCGATGCGCCGGGCCGCACGCTGTTTCACAATCTGGCGCTGTTGTCGTTCGCCGTTCCCGGCCTGCTCATGGCGATGGCGTGGATTTTTGTGCTCAGCCCCAATATCGGCTGGCTCAATGCGGTCGCGAAATCCGCGTTCCATCTGCGCAACGCGCCGGTCAATATCTACACCATGGCCGGCATGATCTGGGCGCTGTCGAGCCATTACTTCCCACTCGCCTATCTCGCCATCGGCCCGGCGCTGCGCGCGCTCGACGTGCGCATGGAGGAGGCCGGGCTGATGTCGGGCGGCCGCTACTGGCACGTGCTGCCGAAGATCACGCTGCCGCTGCTGCGGCCGGCAATTCTCTCCGGCCTGCTGCTGCTCTTCATCATGGGCATGTCGTCCTACGAGGTGCCGCGCCTGATCGGCCGGCCGGCGCGCATCGACGTCTTCACTACGGAAATTCAGAGTGCGACGGCGAGCGCGCCGCCGGCATTCGGCGTCGCCAGCGCGCTGAGCCTCACGCTTCTGCTGACCTGCATCGTCGCGGTTTATTTCTACCGCCGCGCCACCCGCAATGCCGAAGCTTTCGCCACCATCACCGGCAAAGGCTACAAGCCGACCCGCATCGAGCTCGGCCGCTGGCGCTGGCCGGTGGCGGGCGCCATCGGATTCATGTTCCTGATCGCGCTCGGGCTGCCGCTGTTCACGCTCGCCTGGCAGTCGTTCTTCCGTAACCTGTCGCAGCCGTTCATGGGCTCGACGTCGCCGGCGACCCTGGAGAATTATCGCTTCATCCTCAGCTACCCGGTGTTCCTCAACGCGGTGCGCACCAGCGTCGTCGTCTCCGCCATGGCGGCGACCTTCGTGGTCGCGCTCACGTTGGTGATGGCGTGGATGGCGCGGCGCTCGGCCTCGCGCTTCGCCTGGTTGCTTGATGCGCTGGCGTCGGCGCCGATCGCCATCCCGAGCGTGATCGTCGGCGCCAGCATCCTGTTCACCTATCTTGTCGTGCCGATACCGATCTACAACACCATCTGGATTCTGTTTGTCGCCTACGTCACGCTGTGCCTGCCTTACGGCATGCGCTTTGCCTCGAGCGGAATTACGCAAATCCATCGCGAGCTCGAGGAAGCGGCGTCAGTCTCCGGCGCAAGCCTCGGCCAGATTTTCCTGCGCGTCTTGTTGCCGCTGATCCTGCCGTTTTTGCTGGCGGCCTGGATCTACGTCTTCGTCCTTTCGGTACGCGAGCTTGGCGCCTCGGTGTTCCTGGTCGGGCCGGGCACCAGCGTGCTCGGTACCGTCAGCCTCACCATGTGGGAGGAGGGCGGCAGCTACGGCGCCGTCGCCGCGCTCGGCGTGCTGCAAATCCTGCCATTGCTGGTGATCGTTGCCGGGTTGCGCTGGCTGGAGATGCGGGTGCAGCGGCGCGGGCAGGACACTTCTTCCCGCGCCCGCGTTGACAAAACTTGATCTCTTCCAAATGACGACAGGTCGGCAAACTAGATATGCAGCACCGTTGGGCTTCCGACTTCCTTGGATAAGACGGCCATGATGCTTTCATCAATATGAGTAGTGTTTATCACAACTTGAGACACACTGTAGTTATCATCGAGATTTCCCTTCGCCTTGTTGTATTTTCTGATGGCGGACCCTAAGCATCGAACAAAAGCGTCGATATCGTTCGGCTCGTCAACCAGGACTTCGGAAAATCTTGTAATGATTAGTACGAAGTTCGACGAAGCGATCCAATCCAGATCGCCAAGACACTCAGAAAGAGCAGGCCAGTTTTCCCCGAAATAATAGGGAAACTGACAGGCGGCCGATATTTCATCAAACAACCTGTCGACTCGCCTCATTTTGTTGCCCCGGACGAAGCGGACGGCGGTATCTGATCTGTCTGATGCAATCTTCCAACCATAGTCGCACAGCGCGGAATCGCTGACATCCAATATCGATAGTGAATTTTTATACATTCGCCGCACCGTCAGTCGTTGGCCGCTTCACCCCGTATATTCCAAAATGTGCATGCCCTGGCCCCAGCGATCGATCAGATAAAGCCGCCCCTCGTCGTCCGAACCGATGTCGTTCGACTGGATGCCCGGCGTGCCGTCCGGCCGCTCCGGCACGTAGCAGCCGACTTCCTTCGGATGCAGCGGATCGCTGACGTTGACTGCGCGCAGCCCGGCGTTGAAATAGGTCAGGAACACGATGTCCTTCCACGGCCCCTCGGCCGGCAGGTTTTCCAAGATGTTGTGGGCGCCAAAGCGGCCGGGGCGGTCGTAATATTTTTCGCGGTCGGGCATGAAGGTCGCGACCGGCAGCGGATTGGTCTCGTCGCGGGCGTCGATGACCCACATGAATTGCGCGTCCCAGAATTTTTCTTTTGCGCGCGCCTCGTCGGTGACGATCAGATAGGGGCGGTCGCCGAGCGGCCAGCAGGTGTGCGTTGAGCCCGGAAACGGCGGCGACCATTTGATGTGGCCGACAAGCTTCATGGCGCGCAGGTCGCTACAGTCGATGATCGACATGCCGCCGCCCCACCACGCGCAATACATGCGATTGCCGCGGATCATCGGCGGGCCATGCAAGGTGACCGCTTCCTCGGCCGGCATCGGGTCGTTGCCGACCTCGTCGGAATCCGTCTTCATCCACGGCAGGCCCCAGATGCTGATCACCTCGGGCTTGAGCGGATCGCGGATGTCGAGCGTCCAGATCACGCGTTTTTTCCAGCCCGGCGCGTCGTTGGGCATGAAGGCGAGGCCGCGTTTGAGATCGACGCCGAAGCGGTGCGGGCCCGAGCCCGGCATGTCGTAGAAGCCGATCGGCTTCGGCGTGGCCGGCGTCGAGACGTCGAAAATGAAAAAGCCGGCGCGCGCGTTCTTGCCCTTGTCACCGGCGAGCCGTTCCGAATTCACGTAGAGCAGATCGTCGCCGACGATGCGCAGCTTGTGGCAATGGATGCCAGGCGGCGCGCGGAATTCGCCGACTTTTTTCGGCGCTGTCGGATCGCGCACGTCGTGCACCGTAAAACCTTCCGGGCCGTTGTAGCTCGAGCCGCCGACTGCGCCGACATAAGCATGGCCCTTGTGAACCTGCACCAGGCTGCCGCCGCCCCATGCCGCCGAGGCGTCATGGCCAAGCAGCCGGAAGTTTTTTGCTTCTGCGGGTGTGGTGGCGGACATTTTGGCTCCTCACTTGTTCACGAGCGTCATGGCGCGATCATAGTAGCTGAGATCGATGTAGCGCTGCGGATCGGATGGCGCGCCGCCTTCGACCTCGGCGCGCAGCGCCAGCACGTTCTTGAAGCCGGCCATATCGAAAGCGGCATCGCGAGCAAAGCCAAAGCCGGGCTCCGCCATCAACGCGAGGCTCTTTTCGGCGACATCCTGCGGCAGCTTCAGCTTGTCGACCAGAATGGCCGCGGCCTCGGCGCGGTTGTTCGGATCAAGCGACCAGCGCAGCGCCTCGACGAAGGCGGCGAGATAATTTTCCAGCGTCGCCGCATTGTCGCGCGCCCAGGCGCGGCGGACGAACGCGCCGCCGGCCTGATAGGGGCCGAGCATGTCGGTGGTGCGGCCGAGGCTGCGCAGGCCTTTGGCCGCGGCTTGCAGCGAATAGGGCAGGTTGAGGATGGCGCCGGTATTGTTCTTGTCGTCGAGCAGGGCCTTCAGCCGCCGCTGGCCGTTGCCGACCGGATTGAGCGAATAGTCCGTGCCGTCTCGCAGTCCGTGTTGCGCCAGAATTTTCCTGGCCTGCAGCGCATAGGCGGTGTTGGTGGCATCGACGACGATGGCCTTGCCACGGATGTCGGAAAAATCCTTGATCGTGTCCTGGACGTAGAACTCGTTGGTGCCGCTGTCGCCGCCGGAGACGATGACGATGTCGACCTTGGCGACGTCGATCATGGCGACCGCGTTGTCGACGGCCGAATGCACGATGTCGACGGTGCCGCCGGCAAGGCCTTCGCGCTGGCGCTCCGAGCTTTCGGTGAATTCGAGCTCGACCTTCAAGCCATGCCTGGCGAAGAAGCCGCGATCGACCGCCACATAGAACGGTAGCGCGCGCGCAGTGGGGAAGGTGTTGACGTGCAGCAAAGTCGGCTCCGCGGCGTGTGCCAGCAAGGTGAGGCTACAGAAGCCCGACGCCAGGGCAATCGCGCGGCCAAGCATGGCTCCTCCATGGCATTCGGCTTGCTTTATTGTCATCATCCGGCTTGTCATCATCCGCGAACGCGGACGATTGATCCAGTAATCATCAGCGGCGGAGGATATTCAAGTGCGGTCAGCGGTTACTGGATGCCCCGCTTTCGCGGGGCATGACAGGGCAGGGTATGCCGGTGGTTGACAGCGCTTCCTCTATCGGTGCCGAGCGCGCCGCACCTGCGGAGATTTTCGGCCACCCGCGGGGCCTCACCTTCCTGTTCACCACCGAGATGTGGGAGCGCTTCTCCTATTACGGCATGCGCTCGCTGCTCGTGCTCTACATGACGAAATACCTGCTGCTGCCGGAGCATTCAGGCGACGTGCGCGGCCTCTTGACGGTGAAGAGCGCGCTCGAAACCATTTTCGGCCCGTTGGATATACAGCCGCTGTCGTCGCAGATCTGGGGCTTTTATACGGGGCTGGTCTATTTCACGCCGATTCTCGGCGGGCTCCTTGCCGACCGTGTGATCGGCCAGCGCCGCACCGTCATCATCGGTGCCGTCCTGATGGCGATCGGTCATTTCATGATGGCGGTCGAGCAGCTGTTCCTGTTTGCGCTGTTGGCGCTCATTCTCGGCAACGGCGCGTTCAAGCCGAATATTTCGACCCAGGTCGGCGGCCTTTATGCGCCCGGCGATCATCGGCGCGACCGCGCTTATTCGATCTTCTATGTCGGCATCAATGTCGGTGCGTTCCTGGCGCCGCTGATCTGCGGCACGCTCGGCGAAAAGGTCGGCTGGCATTACGGCTTCGCCGCCGCCGGCGTCGGCATGTGCATCGGTCTGTCGATCTATCTCTACGCGCTGCCGCTGTTGCCGCAGGACGAACTGCATAAGGCACGGGCCGCGCATGTCGAGAGAACGCCGCTCGACCGCGATCAATGGCGCGCCATCATCGCGCTGCTCGTGCTGTTTTTGCCCAACACATTGTTCTGGGCGACCTACGAGCAGATGGGCAATACGACGATCTTGTGGATCGATACGAATGTCGACCGCAGCATCGATCTGTTCGGATGGACCGCGCAAATTCCCACCACATGGTTTCTGGCGTTCAATCCGTTCATGATTTTCGCCTTCACCCCCTTCGTCGTGACGTTGTGGGCGCGTCAGGCGGCGCGTGGCACGGAGCCCTCGACCATTACCAAAATGGCGCTCGGCTGCTTTGGCGTGACGGCGGCCAATCTTGTGAAGGCCTTTGCCGCCTTTCACGCCGGCAGCGGCCAAGCCAGCTGGCTGTGGGTGCTCGGCTCCATCGCCATCATCACGGTGGGCGAGCTTTATCTGTCGCCGGTCGGACTGTCGCTGGTGACCAAAGTGGCGCCGGCGCGCATCCTGTCGATGATGATGGGCGTGTGGCTGGCGACAAGCTTTACGGGCGGCTTTCTCGCCGGCTGGCTCGGCAGTTTCTGGAGCCGGATGGAGAAGCCACATTTTTTCCTGATGATCGCCGCCATTTCCGCGCTGGCCGGCGTGATCATTTTTCTGTGCCGCTGGCCGTTGCGCGGCGCGTTGCGGGAATAATCCTACGACAGCAGCGCCTTCATCTTCTCCTGGTTGATGCCCTTGACCAGTTGATCGACCAGGCCGCCGAGCGGTACCGGGACCTTCGCGGCCTGCGCCAGCTCCAGCGCCGTATCCATGTCCTTCTCGGCCCATTTGCCGGTGCTCTTGCCCCAGCGCGACAGCGACCAGTTGGCGCCCGAGCCGTGGCCGAGCGCGGCGGCGAGTTTGGGGATGTCCATGCCGAGTTGCTTGGCCAAAGTCAGCGATTCGAAATTCGCCACCATGGTCGCCCACAGCAGCATGTTATTGATCATTTTGGCGATCTGGCCGGAGCCGACATCGCCGAGATGCATGATGTCGCGGCCAAAGGTTTGCAGAACCGGGCGCGCGCGTAAAAACCAGCGCTCGTCGCCGCCGACATAGACCGTGCAGGTGCCGTTGTCGGCGGCTTCCTGGCCGAGTACCACGGGCGTATCGAGCACGCCGATCTCCTTAGCCGCGGCGAGCGCGGCGAGGCGCCGGCAGGTTTCTGGCGCGACCGAGCTCGCGATGCAGATGACGGAGCCCGGCGCCAGCGCGTCGATCAGGCCCGAGGATTCGACGACGCTCTCGACCTGTTCGTCGGTCGCCACCATGACAACCACCACTTCGGCATGCTTGCCGATTTCCGCGGGCGAGCCGCGATGCCTGATGCCGTCGTTTTCAGCACGCCGCACGGCGTCGGCATTGATGTCGTAACCGGCGACGTCAAAACCCTTGCGCTGCATGTGCCGGGCGAATTGCAGCCCCATGGCGCCGAGCCCGATCATGCCCGTGCGCTTCACCGGATTCTTTGTTTGGTCCATGCTATCTGCTCCGCTGTCTTGCTGTCGCCGCCGCATCGATGGCGCCATCGGCCGTCAGCACCACGCAGTAATCGCGCTCGGCAGCTTCCGCCGATACGTAGCCTTCGCGCACATCGGCGAGCACGCGCTCGGGAGGCCGCGACAGCGGGTCGCCGTAACCGCCGCCGCCGGGCGTGTCGAGACGGAAAATGTCGCCCTCTTTCAATGGATAATCGGCGTAGCGCGTCGGCAGGCGCTTGGCCTGGTCGCTGCCCGGATTGATCCAGATATCGCCGGGCCGGCCGGTGCCGCCGCCGGCGCAGCCGTTGGGTGGAATGACGTGCTTCATCGAGCGGATCGAGAATCGCGCATCGGCGAGATTGAGATATTCGCGGCGGATGCCGAGTCCGCCGCGATAAAGCCCCGCGCCACCGGAATCGCGAATGAGCTCGAAGCGCACCACGCGGGTCGGAAATTCGCTTTCGATGATCTCGATCGGCGCGATGCGAGCGTTGCTCTGGTTGACGGTGATGGCGTTCGCGCCGTCCTTGGTGGCCCGGGCGCCGGCGCCGCCGGCGATGATTTCGTACTGCACGTAGCCCTTGCCGGCAGAGGTCGAGCGCCCGCCGATGATGATCGAGCGGCTGCCGCTGCCGTCGGCGCGCACCTTTCCGGGCACGATCGGGCCGAGCGCGGCGAACAGCGCGTCGACCAGCGCATGCACGGTCGGATTATAGGTGTTGACCGGCGCCGGAAAGCGCGGATTGAGCACGCTGCCGTCGCGCGCGGTAATGGCGAAGGCGCGCAATAGCCCGCTCGACACGTACATATGCGGATCGATCAGCGAGATCAGCGCGTAGGCGCAGGCCGCCTGCACCAGCGGCGGCCGGATGTTCGCCGGCCCCTGGGTCTGATCGGCCGAGCCGGAGAAATCGAAATGCAGCTTGTCGCCTTTTTTCTCGGCGACCACATGGATGCGCACCGGCAGTTCCAGCGTAATGCCGTCGTCGTCGACAAATCGCTCGGCTTCGTAGCGGCCGTCGGCCCATTCGGCGATTGTCCCGCGCACCCGCGCTTCGCCGATCTCGAACAGCCGCGCATAACTCGCCAGCACTTTGTCCTTGCCGTATTTGACGACGAGCTCTTGCAGCCGGCGCTCGCCGAGCCGGTCGGCGCCGAGCTGGCCGCGGATGTCGCCGATGACCAGTTCCGGTGTGCGGCTGTTGGCGGCGATGATGCGCTCGATGTCGGTATTCTGTACGAAGGCGCGCTGATAGCGCACTGCCGGCAGATGCAGGCCTTCGTTGAAAATCTCGCGGGCCTGGCCCGAGCAGCTTCCGGGCACCGGGCCGCCGATGTCGCCTTTGTGCGCGATCGAGCCGCAGAAGCCGAACAGCGCGCCGCCGACGAAGACCGGCGTGATCACCGCCATATCGGGCGCGTGCGGGCTGCCGCCCTGATAGGGATGGTTGATCAGGAAGGCGTCGCCCTCGGCGATGGCGTCGTCGTAGGCGGCGAGCACCGCGGTGCAGCAGGCCGGAAAGGCGCCGATATGCAGCGGCAGCACCACGTGCTGGGCGACCACGTCGCCTTGCGCGTTCATCAGCGCGCAGGAGGCATCCTGCGACTCGCGCACGATGGTGGAAAACCCGGTGCGGAACAGCGAGTTCTGCATCTCCTGCACGATGCCGGAGAGGCTCGCCTTGATGACTTCGAGATCGACGGCGTCGATGGGCATCGTCACTTCTCTTCTGTCACGATCAAGTTCTTCCACGCATCGACGCGGGCGACCTGGCTGGCGCCGATCACCGTGGTGCAGTCGAATTGATCGAGGATGGCCGGGCCGCGCAAGGTCAAGCCGACATCGAGCTTTTCACGCTGATAGACCGGGCACGATACGGCCGCGCCGTCGAAGTGCACTTGGCGGGTTTCGATCAACGCATCGGCAAGAGATCGGCCTTCCGATTTGAATTTCGGCATGGCGACGGCCGGCACGATACCGATGCCGCGCACGCGATAGGACACGACTTCGACCGGCTCGTCGGGCGCCATGTGGCCGAACAAAGCTTTATGTTCGGCATCGAAGGTTTTGCGCAGTACATCGAGCGCGGTCGTTTGTTCCGCCGTGCAGGCCATCGTCACTTCGTAGCCCTGGCCGGCATAGCGCAGGTCGAGCGCCCGCTCGATGCGGATTTCATCATCGGGAAAGCCATCACGGCGCAGGTTGTCGCGTGCTTGTGCTTCCAACTGCGCGAACACCGCGTTCACGTCGCCGGGAGTAAGTGCGCTGATCGGCGTCATCCGCGAGCGGATGTAATCGTGCTTGACGTCGGACATCAGCAAGCCGAGCGCCGAGAAAACGCCCGGATAGAGCGGCACGATGACGCCGGCCATGCCGAGATCGCGCGCCATGCGGGCGGCATGCACCGGACCGGCGCCGCCGAAGGCGAGCAGCATGAAATCGCGCAAATCGTGGCCGCGCATGGTGGAGATGGCCTTGATCGCCTCCTCCATCTTCACTTCGATGATGCGCACGATGCCTTCGGCGGCTGCGGCGACATCGAGCGACAGCGGCTTTGCCACGCGCGCCACGGCCTCGTCGGCCTTGGCGCGGTCGAGTTTCATGCGGCCGCCGAGGAAATTGCCGGCGCTCAAATAACCGAGCACGAGATTGCAGTCGGTGATGGTCGCCGCCTCGCCACCGCGGCCGTAGCAGGCCGGACCCGGCACGGCGCCGGCACTGTGCGGGCCGACTTCGAGCACGGCGAAACGATCCACCTTGGCGATGGTGCCGCCGCCCGCGCTCACCGTGTTGATGTCCATCATCGGTACGGCGATGTCACGGCCTTCGATCTTGCCGCGGCTGGAAAAGATCGGCCGGCCGTCCTTGATCAATGCGACGTCGCAAGAGGTGCCGCCCATGTCGAAGGTGATAATGTTGCCGAAACCCGTCATGGCGCAGGCGGCCACGCCCGCGGTGACGCCGCCGGCCGGCCCCGACAGCACCGTAGTCACGGCAGTGCGCGCGGCGGCCGGAAACGTCGACATGCCGCCGTTCGACTGCATGATGTATTTCTGCCGGGTGGTGACACCGGCGCCAGTGAGGCGGCGGTCGAGGTTTTCGACGTAGCGCGCCAGGATCGGCTGCAGGTAGGCGTTGATGACCGTCGTGCTCAGCCGATAGTACTCGCGGATCTGCGGCAGGATTTCGCTGGACAGCGAGATATCGCAGCCCGGCATTTCCTCACTGGCGATTTTGCCCACGCGCGCTTCGTGCTCGGGATGAAGAAAAGAAAACAACAGGCACACGGCGAGCGCCTCGATGTTTTGTGCCTTGAGCTTGCGCAAAGTCTGGCGCAGCGCGGCCTCGTCGAGCGGCACCAGCACATTGCCGCGGAAATCGACGCGCTCCCTGACTTCGCCGGTCAGGCTCTGCGGCACCAGCGGCACGGGCTTGTCGTACATGACGTCGAAGATCGCGGTGCCGTAGGGCCGTGCCTGCTCGGCCACTTCGTAGATGCCGCGGAAACCTGCGGTGACCAATAGGCCGGTCTTGACGCCCTTGCCCTCGAGCAGCGCGTTGGTGCCGACGGTGGTGCCGTGACAGAAATAGCGGACGTCGGCCGCAGGGACGCCTCGGCCGATCAGCGCTTCGACGCCTTGCAGGATGGCGCGCGACGGATCATCCGGGGTCGAGGGGATTTTGCCGACGGCAACCGCGCCGGTGTCCTCGTTGAGATAGACGAAATCCGAGAACGTCCCACCCGTATCGACCGCAATCCGGTAGCGAGGCATTCGTCGGCGTCTCTCAAACGGAATTTAATCGCACGTCCATACGAAAAGCCCCGCTTTCGCGGGGCATGGCTCACTTATATATGCTTCGCTCGTGCTAAGCTATCCGTGTCGGCAGCACGGCCCAGGAATTTCGCCGCATGACTGAGCTTCGCGACTGGTTGCGCCGTCACAGGTTCGAGCAATATGCCGAAATTTTCGAGGCGAACGATATCGACCTCGACATCTTGCCGGAGCTGAGCGAGCGCGATCTCGAACAGCTCGGCGTCTCCATGGGCAATCGGCTGCGCTTGCGCAAGGCGCTCGCCGAGCGCGACGCTCAGCCTGCCGGGCCGTCCGCCGCCGATACGCCGGGCGAAGCCGAACGGCGCCAGGTCACGGTGCTGTTCTGCGACATGGTCGGCTCCACGGCGCTGTCAGGCACGGTCGATCCCGAGCTTCTGGGCGCGCTGATCCGCCGCTATCAGGACGCCGTGGCCGGCGCGATCGGACGGTTCGGCGGCTTTGTTGCCAAATTCATGGGCGACGGCGTGCTGGCCTATTTCGGCTTTCCGCGCGCCTTCGAGGACGCAGCCGAGCGGGCGGTTCGCGCCGCGATCAATATCCTGGCCGAAGTCGCCGGCATCGAACTGCCCGACGGCACGCGGGTTCAGGCGCGTCTCGGCATCGCCACCGGCCTCGTCGTGGTCGGCGAGATCGTCGGCACCGGCGCCGCGCAGGAGCGCGCCATCGTCGGCGAAACGCCAAATCTCGCGGCACGGCTGCAGGCGCTCGCCGCTCCCGATACGATCCTCCTCAGCGAGGCGACGCAGAATCTGTTGGGCGGATTGTTCGAGCTCGAATTGACCGGCGAGCACGAGCTGAAGGGATTTGCCCGACCCGTGCCGGTCTGGCGCGTGGTCGGCGAAGCGGCGGTGGAGAGCCGTTTCGCCGCCAGCCGCGCCGGCCGCGATCTGCCCATGGTCGGCCGTGCCCATGAAATGGGATTGATGCTCGACCGCTGGCGTCTGGCACGCGGCGGCGAGGGCCAGATCGTCACGGTGATCGGCGAGGCCGGCATCGGCAAGTCGCGCGCGATCGAGGCGCTGCGCGCGGCATTGGCCGGCGAGCCGCATGCGCGCATCCACCTGCAGGGTTCGCCCTATTACAGCGACAGCGCGCTGTTCCCGGTCATCAAGCATCTGTCCCGCGCCGCCCACTTTGCGGCCGGGGACTCCGCAGCCGTGCGGATCGAGAAGCTGCGCGCCTCGTTCGCGCCGCGCGTGGCGTCGGATGCGGCGGCGCTGCCGCTCTTGGCGGACCTACTGTCGATCCCGGCGGATGGACTCGCGCCGCTGCCGTCGCTGACGCCGGCGCAGCGCAAGGCGGCCACCATTGCGCTTCTGGTCGACGAGATCGTCCGCCTCGGTGAAACCGAGCCGGTCCTGCTGGTTCTGGAAGATGCCCACTGGGTCGATGCCACCACGCTCGAATTGATGACGCAGCTTGCCGACAGCATCGGTAACGCCCGATTGTTGGCGGTGGTGACCGCGCGGCCGGATTTTACGCCGCCGTGGCAGACGCGGCCGCATTCGACGCTGCTCACGCTCGGCCGTCTTGGCCGCGCCGACTGCGCCCGGCTTATCGCCGGCGTCGCCGCAGCGCAGGACCTGTCCGCGGAAACCGTCGCCGTAATACTCGACAAGACTGACGGCATTCCGCTGTTCGCCGAGGAATTGACCCGGAGCATGGTGGAGTCGGCCGGCGAGGCGGCGGCGACGGTGCCGGCGACGCTGAAGGATTCGCTGATGGCGCGCCTCGACCGCCTCGGCCCTGCGCGCGAGGTGGTTCAGATCGCCGCCGTGGTGGGCCGGCAGTTTCCATTTGCGATTCTCGATGCGGTCGTGCCGCGCGGCGGCGCGGCGCTGGAGGCAGCGCTGACGGATCTGGTCGCGGCCGGAATCCTGCTGCCGGAGGGGCGCGGTCTGGAGCGGGGGTTCAGTTTCAAGCACGCGCTCTTGCGCGACGCCGCCTACGACAGCTTGCTGTTGACGCGCCGGCGCGAGTGGCATGAGCGCACCGCGCGTGCGGTCGAAGAGCGCTTCCCCGAGCTTGCGGCGAGCGAGCCGGAGGTGCTGGCCTATCACTTCGCCGAGGCCGGCCAGCCCGCTCCCGCCTGCGACTATCGCATGCGGGCCGGCGACCGGGCCGCCAGCCGGTCCGCCTATCAGGAGGCGGTTGCGCATTTTTCGGCAGGGCTCAAGGCGGCGGAGACCTTGCCTGGATCTGCGGATCGCACGCGCCGCCAGCTTGATTTTCTGCTCAAGCTCGGTCCGGCGTTGATCGTCGCGCGCGGCATGGGCAGTTCCGAAGTCGAGGATGCCTATCGGCGTGCCGCCGAGTTGGGCGAGGCATCCGGCGATGAGCCGGCGACGTTCAAGGCCAAATGGGGCCTGTGGCTCAACGCCAATATCAGGCGCAAGACCGCGCTGGCGCGCGACCGGGCCGACGAACTCTTGGCGCTGGCGCAGCGCTCCGGCGACGGCGATTTGATGCTCGAAGCCTATCACTGCCGCTGGTCGACGGCATTCTTCCGCGGCGACGTCGCGGCGACCCTGAAAGATTGCCGGATCGGCATCGCGACCTACGACATTGCCCACCATCGCCACCTTGGCCACACCTTCGGCGGTCACGATCCCGGCGTTTGCGCGGAGGTCTGCGGCGTCATGGCGCTGCAGATGGCGGGCGACAAGACCGACGCGGAACAGGCCGCGGCACGCGGACTAGCCCTTGCCGAAGCGCTCGATCATCCGAACACGCTGGCGCATGCCCTGCACAATATCGCCATCGGCCACCAGTTGGCCGGCGACCGCGACGCCGTCTATGCGGCCGCGAGCCGCGCCGCGGCGCTGGCGCAAAAATTCGGGCTGACGCAATGGCGCGCCAACAGCCTGCTGCAGACCGCTTGGGCCATTGCGGTCGGTGCTGGCATCGCCGATGCCGCGCGCCTGGTCGACGCGGAAATCGCCAGCGCGACGGCCTCCGGTCCGCTGCCGCAGTATTTCATCGGCTTGGCCGCCGAGGTGCTGCTGGGCGCCGGGCGCGCCGCCGATGCGCTGGCCCATCTCGACCGCGCCATCGCCGGCATCGACGAGTCGGGGGTCGGCTTTTATGTGCCGGAAATCTACCGCTTGCGCGGCGAATGTCTGCTGGCGCTCGGGCGCGGCAATAAGGACGGGGCGCGACAGGCTTTCGCGACTGCACGCGACAGCGCGCGCCGGCAAGGCGCGGTCATCTTCGAGCGCCGTGCCGAAGCATCCCTCGCCGAGGTTACGAATATTCGGATTGGTCGCTAGATACGTTTAAGCAAGAGAAAATTCAGTGCATCGCCGAGGCCGCAGCAGCGGCCTCGGGATTTTCGATGTGGGCGATCGAGTTCTTGACCGCCTTCTGCACCTTCTCGAAGGCGCGCACCTCGATCTGGCGGACGCGTTCGCGCGACACGCCGAACTCGTCGGCGAGCTCTTCCAGCGTGATCGGATCGTCGGCCAGCCGCCGCGCCTCGAAGATGCGCCGCTCGCGATCGTTGAGCACCGTGAGCGCTTCGCCCAACGCCTTGTGCCGGTTGTCCGACTGCTCGGATTCGGCGAGCCGGCTCTCCTGGCTGACGCTGTCGTCGACCAGCCAGTCCATCCACTCGCCGGAATCGCCGTCCTCGCGGATCGGCGCGTTGAGCGAGGCATCGCCGCCGAGCCGGCGGTTCATGTCGATGACGTCCTGCTCGGTGACGCCGAGCCGCTTTGCGATCAGCTTGACCTGATCGGGCCGCATGTCGCCTTCGTCGAGCGCGGAAATCTTGCTCTTGGCCTTGCGCAGATTGAAGAACAGCTTCTTCTGGTTGGCGGTGGTGCCCATCTTAACGAGCGACCACGAGCGCAGGATGTATTCCTGGATCGCGGCCTTGATCCACCACATGGCATAGGTCGCCAGCCTAAAGCCCTTGTCGGGCTCGAAGCGCTTGACGGCTTGCATCAAGCCGACATTGCCTTCGGAGATCACTTCCGCGATCGGCAGGCCGTAGCCGCGATAGCCCATGGCGATCTTGGCCACGAGCCGCAAATGGCTGGTGACGAGCCGATGCGCCGCATCGCGGTCGCCGTGCTCGCGCCAGCGCTTGGCCAGCATGAATTCTTCCTGCGGTTCCAGCATCGGGAACCGCCTGATTTCTTCCAGGTACCGGGTGAGACCGGTTTCGCCCGACAAAATGGGCAATGCAGCAGTTTGGGCCATGATAGCGCCCTCCATCTTCAAGCCCCCGCGGAGCGGCGGGCCAACGACACCGTCGCTCCCCGAGCCGACGGCGCCAGTTCCATTATCTCGCAGGCGCAACATACACGGTCGAATCGGACCGATGGAAGTCAAGCGGCGTCACATGCGCGCGACGCAGCCGTGATCCTTTCCGATCCATGTGTGATGACGCATTGCGAGCAAATCGTTACGTCTATCCCCGACAGTTTATCCCCGGTCTCCGCCAGGGGCGGCCAGGGCACTACGCAAACGGGCAAGGTCAGGTGGTAGTTCCGACCGGAAAGTGAGGATTTCCCCGGTCGAAGGGTGTTTCACCGTCAATATATGGGCATGGAGCGCCTGCCTGCCAAGGGCCTCGAGCCGGGCCTGGGCTTCCGGCGGCAAAAGGGCGGTTTTGGTGCGAAAACCCCCGCCATAGACCGGGTCGCCCATGACCGGATGGCCGATCGAGGCCAAATGGACCCG